>JBCCNK010000030.1:0-20189 GCA_039025875.1 Pseudomonadota bacterium | reverse complement strand
ATCCAACACCGGGAGCTTCTCGCGGATATACCTTTGATCTAACTAACGGGCAGCTACTGACCATTCAGGATTTGGCGACGGTCGGGATTATTGGAGAGGCTGGTGTATTCGTAACGACAGCGTCGGATGCGCCCATTGATCCGAATGCCCCAGAACCCAATGACCCCAACGAAGACGAGGGCACTGCCTGCGCCAGCGGTAGCACCGTGGCAATCAAACTCAACGCAGAAGACGGCCCGGTCGACGCCTGGTGCAACGACTCACGAACCACCTACTGGCAGAAGGAGCAGTAGTGATGAAGAACTCACGTAAATCTGGTTTTACCCTCATCGAACTTATGATTGTCTTGGTGGTGATTGGCGTACTGCTGATGATCGGATTGCCCAGTTATCAGAATTCGGTGGTGCGCTCTTCCCGAACCGATGCTCAGGGCACGCTGCTGGGATTCGCTCAGGCGATGGAGCGCTTTTATAATCAAAACTACAGCTATGACGGCGCGGCAGCAGGGGGTACGACAACCGGAGCGCCCGATGGCAGCGTATTTCCTGATCAGGCACCTCTCGACGGCCAACCTTTCTACAATCTTACGATTGAGGCTGCTGATGACGCTGGGTTTACGATTCGTGCTACGCCTATCGCCGGCAGTCGCCAGGACGGAGATGGCATTATCGAGTTGAACTCGTTAGGTCGTCGCGGCTGGGATCAGAACAACGACGGCACTATTGCGGCCGTCGAACAGACCTGGGAGCGAGGTTGACATGATCAAACCAAGCCAATCGAGGCACAATCAAGCCCGTTATCGCAACGGCTTCTTCTCGGGTTCAGTGGGTCTTATACCCGCACTAATCAAGGGCGCAGGTGTATTGCTGCTGACCGGATTATCGTTTTCAACATCGGCTCAGCAGTCTTCTGTGTTCCCTGCGTACGATCCCGCACGTTTAGAAGAGCTCAGTGAGCTTGCCATTGCGCAGGTACCACCGAAGGTCATGCAGGCCGCCCGCGCGGCCGCGCCCGATGTTTATTTTCAGTCGGCGCAACGGTTTTGGAAGGACGATTTCCTCGTTTATCGAATTCAGGGACGGTTGTTTCGAGAAGTATGGCACTTACACATTCGCCAAGACGGCGAGGTATTACGAACGGAGTCTGATTTCCAGGACGATGAAAACTCGCGATCTCGCGATCCCGGCGATGTCTGACAGTTAGATGGACGATCTGCCTGACAGCGATGCGGAGTTTGTCGACGCCTTCCGAGCGCCAGATACACCCTCGACTTGTTCAGAGGCTCCCGAGCCGATACGTCGTGGCTAACAACTGAGGTTCACTCCACGTCTGTCTTCGCGGATACCGTCGCCATTGCTATCTCCCGGTAGATAGGCTCGACCGGAGTGACTAATCACCAGGGACCTGGCGTGACGGATATCACCCGATGCTGGGCAGTAATACAGCGTACCGTTTTGCCAGGTGCCGCCTGTCGCTTCGAAGCGTAAATAGCGACGAGCCAGAGAGGCGCGCCACGAGAGTTCTGAGTCGCGCAAGGACCAACGGGTTTGCCGAAGGATCAACTCCCCGATGCCGGGTTTTCCGTCTTTATCGGAATCAATAAACACCGTGATTTCGTGCTCGCTCCTCCAGTCCCGACTACAGCTTCCATCGGGTGCCACTGCGCATACGGTGACCTGCTGTCGGCGTAGCATGGCCTCCTGCCGGGCCAGCGAGAGCGTGCTTACAATGCCCTGGAGGGCGGCGTAACTGCGCATGTTTGCTGCAAGCCCTGCGAGACTTGGACCGGTCAATCCCAGGGCGATGCTGACTACCGAGACAGTAATCAGCAGCTCTATCAGCGTGAACGCGCGAGATTTGTTGCGGGTCGCTCCACGTAGGTGTTGACCAGGTACTAGGCGGGCACACCCGGCCGCTAAGGTGGGAGTCTGAAAGCTGAGCTTCTGCATTTGTAAGACCCTTTAGTCTCAACCAATGCAAAAGCCTCACATGTGCCCACCTGCAACCGAACATCACAAATGACGCCGACTAATCCTACTCGGCCAAAAATCGATAAAGGAGCGAGAAACCTCCGCGCGCTAGGTTTGAGTGCGGCTACGTCTCCTTAGCTTAGCAACACCGCGTTTAGACAACCGCGGCTAATCCTCAAGAGCCAGCTTCTTCATGCGATATCTTAGACTACGAAAGCTGATGCCCAGAGCATTCGCCGTCTCTGTGCGATTCCAGCGGTGCGCATCTAATGCCTCGCTGAGAACGCGTCGCTCTATGTCGGCAAGATAACCGTCCAGATCACCCGCCACCTGTTCGAGGCTCGCCTGGCGAAGCCCTGTTGGGGCACTTGTTTCCTGCTCGAGGCTAGGGCTAACGACGCTACCGATCTGCAGATCATCGACGGTAATTAATTCGTCTTCACAAAGAGCCGAGGCGCGTTCAAGCATGTTTTCGAGTTCACGCACATTCCCAGGAAAGCGATAACCTAGCAGGGCGTTCATGGCTCCATCGCTAAGCGTCGGAGCGGCGATTTGATTGTTTATGGCGATACGCACCAAGAGTGCCTGCGCCAACTCACCGACATCATCAGCCCGCTCCCGCAGGCTGGGTACCTGAAGTTCGATTACATTGATCCGGAAGAACAAATCTTCTCTAAAGCGACCATTCTTGACCTCTTCTGCCAACGACTTGTGCGTCGCGGAGAGCAAGCGCACATCCGTGGCAACTTCTTCATTGGCGCCCACTGGCCGTATTCTTTTTTCCTGGATTGCCCGCAATAGCTTCACCTGGGTCGCCAAGGGAAGATCAGCGACCTCGTCGAGAAAAAGCGTGCCGCCTTCCGCTGCCTGGAAGAGCCCGAGTTTGTCGCGACTTGCGCCCGTAAAGCTGCCTTTTAAGTGCCCAAATAGTTCACTCTCGATCAGCTCCGCTGGAATCGCCCCGCAGTTCACGGCAACAAATGGGCCTGCTGCTCGGGGCCCATTGCCATGTACGCTGCGTGCGACGACTTCCTTACCGCTCCCTGATTCGCCACTGATGTGAACTGGAGCCTGACTACGAGACACCTTGCTGATCTGCTCACGAAGTTTGAGCATCACGTCGGTAGACCCTATAAGCTCGTCTCTGCGGGTCTCGCCTAGCTGATCCAGCTCGAGAGCGGCGCCGACGAGGCTACGGAGCTTCTCGAGGGCAACAGGTTTGCTAATGAAATCAAAAGCCCCAGCTTTAAGCGCCCGGATGGCGCTGTCCACATTACCGTGGGCTGTAATCACAGCCACCGGCACTTCCGGGTGTTGCGCCTGGATCTCTTCTACCAGATCAATCCCATTGCCATCCGGCAGGCGCATGTCTGTAAGGCAAAGCTGAAACTTGGTTCCTGCTCCGAGCTGGTCACGGGCCTGTGCAAGGTTCGCCGCACAGATGCTCTCCAGCCCCATGCGGCCCAGCGTAATTTCCAGCAACTCTCGTATATCGGGTTCGTCGTCTACGACCAGAACTCGAGAGGTTGTCGCTGATTCCGGCACTATGCCTCCTGAGTTTCAACGGTGATTTGGAAGCGGCTACGCCCTTCACTGGTCGGAACATACGCGATACGAGACTGATTCAACTCACAAAGCTCCCTGCATAAGTAAAGTCCAAGACCACTGCCCTGGGTGCTGCGAGTAAAAAACGGTTCGAAAAGACGTCCTTCATCCCCTTCCTTTACTCCCGGTCCGTCGTCATAAACATCGATGATGCATTCCTGGCGGCGTTTGTCGATACGTACGCGGAGTTCGGCTGTAGGGACTCCTGTTTCTTCCTGGCTGTAACGCATCGCGTTATCGATAAGGTTTCCCAGAACTCGCTGAAGGTGTTCCGGATCGAAGTTGATTCTCGCCTCCGGATCTACATACTCAAGAAACAGGCTTCCTGGGCTTTCTCGGGTATCCATGTAAAAGTCGCGATATTGCTCCAGCCAGCGTTGCAGGTGCAGTGCTTCCGCCTTGGGCGGTTCACGTCTCGAAATCTGCAGCACGCTCTCGATGATTTCGTTCACCCTCTGGCCGTTGGTCATGATCATATCGGTCATGCGCCGATCCGCTGCAACCAAGGCGTCTGATTCCTGTAGCAGCTGGGTCGCATGGCTGATTGCGCCGAGCGGGTTGCGAATCTCATGCGCTATGCTTCCTGCCAGACGACCGAGTGACGTGAGCTTTAGCGATTGCGCGTAGGCAGTTACTGGCCGATAGTCTTCAAGGAACGCGAGCACCTGACCCTCGTCACCTGCTTTGAGTGCCGAAAAGCGCACGACGATTTCGACACCTTCGGGCCGGGCCCGAAAAGGACGGCTGCTTTGCCTCCCGGTGCGCCGATAGACGTCTAAGCAGTCAGCGATTTCGGTGCTGTACTCTGTGAGATCATGATTTAGCTCCAGAGATAGTGTTCGAGTAGGGTCCACAAGCTTGCCGGCTGCCGCGTTCATGAGCCGAGTTCCATTATCCCGGTCAATCAGTAGTATCCCTGTTTGCATGTTCTGTACGATCTGCTCGTTGAGTAGCTGTAGGCGAAGGAGATCGCTTGACCGTTTGCTGGCAATGGCTTCGGCCTGACCAAGCCGCTGCGCAGTGAATTGCATGATTCCAGAGACAACAAAGATCAATATACCGAGTAAGCCCGCAGGCAGTAGCCCGCGCATACTCTGATCAGCAATTGAGACAAGGCGAAGCGTGTCGCCGAGAACAGCGATAACCGCAAAGGCCGCCACAAGGGTCGCTATCGTTCGGTTTCCGATCAGAACAGCGCTGGACGCAACCGTGATAGTCAGCAGTAATGGAAGGCCGCTACTCATTCCGCCGGAGGTGCTACCAAGAAAAGTGATGAAGAAGATGTCGATCGAGAACAGCACCACGAGTTTGACGTTCGACTTCTCAAGACGAGTCGCCAGAGGTGTGAGCACTGCGAGATTGCTGATGAGAAATGAAATGCTCAGCAATGCGTAGGTTGCCGGACTTCCTGAACCAACCAGTTCCCGCGTAGGCGGCAGCCCTAGAAGGAGCAAAAACACAATCGATAAGATTGCCCGATAGATCAGATAGATCCGCAGCGGTAACGTGTTTCGCATGTCTGCAGCGGCATTGCCTGGGAAGAGTTTGGGTAGGTTAGGAGCCATGTTTTTGGTTTGGCTTTCGATATCCTGATTCTAAGGAGCGAACCCGAAGCGAATCTATAGACATGAGCCTTTAACGCACTCCTCTGGGGTGGATCTATGAGCGGCATTGTTTGCTCGCCGGCGATTGTCTTCGGGCCATTCAAGCGTCGTGGTCGAGTGTGTGCCAGATATACGCAAGCAATCGTGCATAGGTCCTTTGCCGCTCTATAATCGTCGAAGTGATTCGGTAGATTCGGAATGCGTTAGCCAGTTCCTAGTTCAGCTTACTGCGTCCAGCGACAATCGAAGCAATCAATTTCCTAACTTTTTCCGGCGGGATAAATGAAAGACGTGAGACTGCAATGCACTTGTTGATGGCGCAGATAAATACCGTTGTCGGCGATTTTGACGGCAACGTCCAACGGATAGTCGACGTAGTCACTACGGCAGTCGAAACCCGCGCTGATCCAGTTGTGGTTTTCCCTGAGCTGACTCTCTGCGGGTATCCACCTGAAGATCTACTTCTAAGGCCCTCCATTGGAAGGCGAGTGGATGAGTCTATCGCCCGTCTCAAGCATGAATGCCCTGCGAACGCCTGGGTGGTCTTCGGTTTTCCGCGTCTGGTAAGTGACGATACCTCGTCCAGCCTCTATAACAGCGCCGGTGTCCTACACAACGGTGAACTGATTGTTACCTACGACAAACAGGCGCTGCCTAACTATCTTGTGTTCGATGAAAAACGCTACTTCGAAGCAGGGTCCTCTGCCTGTGTGTTTGACCTCGTCGGCGTTCCAGTGGGGCTAACCATCTGTGAAGATATCTGGGAGGAGGGCCCCGCTAAGTCTGCGGCTGAGGCAGGTGCCAAACTTTTACTGAACTTGAATGCGTCTCCATATCACCGGGGGAAACAGGTTCAACGGGAGCAGGTTGTGTTGCAGCGGGCACAGGAAACGGGTCTGCCAATTGTCTATGTCAATCAGGTGGGAGGCCAAGACGAGCTGGTCTTCGATGGAGGATCCATGGCGTGCAATCCTTCCCAGAGTGTGGCCATCGAAACCGAGCGATTTGAAGAGGAGCTCCTCTGGTGCTGTTTCGATCCGAAGAGCGGATTGATTGAGTCTGTGCCTCGCAGCCCGCAGCTAGATGACCTAGAACTCGTGTGGCGCGCATTGGTACTGGGCCTGCGCGATTACGTGAATAAAAACAGGTTTCCAGGTGTTGTGCTTGGTCTATCGGGCGGAATCGATTCGGCGCTAACCCTCGCTATTGCTGTGGAAGCCTTGGGCGCACAGCGTGTAGAAGCGATAATGATGCCATTTCGGTATACCTCCAAGATGAGCATCGAAGATGCAGCCGAGCAGTGTCGCACCTTGGGTGTTAGGCACGGCGTCATCTCTATCGAGGCAATCTACCAGAGTTTTCTTACGGCTCTTACCGACGAATTCAGTGGTCTCGCGGCCGACACGACCGAAGAAAACCTCCAGGCGCGGTGTCGCGGCGTGTTGCTGATGTCCATATCCAACAAAAAGGGCTCGCTGGTGCTGACGACCGGGAACAAGAGCGAGCTGGCCGTTGGCTACTCGACGCTCTACGGGGATATGGCAGGGGGCTTCGACGTCCTCAAGGACGTACCGAAGACAGTGGTGTATGCGCTCAGTGAACACCGAAATCGACGCGGCCCTTGTATTCCTGAGCGCGTGATCAGTCGTCCTCCCTCCGCAGAACTGGCACCGGATCAGAAGGACGAGGACAGCCTGCCACCCTACGATATTCTGGATCAGATACTGGAACTCTATATTGAGCAGGATTACAGCGCCGAAGCCATTATTGCCCAGGGTATCGACCGAAGCTACGTGGAACGCGCGGTAAGACTGGTCGATCTCAATGAATACAAACGCCGCCAGGCACCCATTGGTGTCCGAATCAGCCAGCGAGGCTTTGGTCGTGACCGTCGGTACCCGATTACATCAGGCTGGCAGATGGGGCACTAGGCGGCCACCGATATCCACTGACAGCTGAGTATCACCGGCGATCAGACGAATCGGCTAACAGCGGCTCTTCGAATCCCACACTGAACTCGGTCCACCGAACATCGACCAAATGCAGCGGTTGCACCGTTACGTTACTTCTTACGACTATCGAACTGCGGGGGCTTTGGTGGGTCGAGGAGGCCGAAGCTGGCTTTGTTAACCAATGATCGTTTCAGCTCTCCGTCTGTGTAGACCGAATCAAACTCCCCATTTTTATCAAGCGACGGATGGTCTGGGAAGTTCAGCTTAAGTGTGTCTATGGCGTTGTCAGCCAGGTCGTCCATTCCCAGCAGCAAATAGCCTTGTGCCATCACTGCCAAGCCATCGCCCACGGCGGGCGTACGCTGAAAGTTCTCTACGACGTAGCGACCCCGATTGGCTGCCGCAAGATAGGCTCCGCGTCTAAAATAGTAGTTGGCAACGTGTATCTCATGACGGGCCAGAACGTTTTTAAGATAGATCATTCGTGAACGAGCGTCGTTGGCGTATGGGCTGTCCGGGAACCGAGATACCAGCTGCGAAAACTCGGCAAACGCTTCTTTGGCGTAACTCGTATCCCGTTTAGTGTCGTCCGTGGGCGTGAATCGCGCCAGGAAATCCTGGCTCGCGTTAGCGGTGGCAAGGCCCTTCATATAGAACGCGTAGTCGACGTTCGGGTGCTGCGGGTGCAGTCGAATGAAGCGGTCCGCCGCCTCAATCGCGGCCTCGGTCTCGAAGCCGCCATAGTGGGCATAAATAAGTTCAAGTTGAGCCTGTTCGGCATAACGACCGAATGGGTACCGCGACTCAAGCGCCTGCAACGCACGGATCGCAAGGTCGAAATTGCGCGCGTTAAGATAACGCTGGGCCTGATCGTAGATCTGCTGTTCACCGCTGTCTGCAGTAAATCCTTCGTTCTCGTCATTTCCCGCGCAGCCAGAGAGCAAAACCATGCCGATAGCGAGCGCGACAATCACCGCCCGCTTGCATGCCAGGCGTCCAACAAGGCGAGTTCGTCGGCTGGGCGAGGAATCGTAAGATTGGCTGTAGGTTACGTCGTGCATGCTAGTATCAGACTCTCGGGCGGCGCTATTTAATCACAGCGATAGAGGTGCATAAACCAAATCCCAGTAATGGTTCGGACCAACGTGTGGAACGTCAGGCGGAGGTTGATGTGGGCCATCACGGTAAGCGCTTAGATCGCGTCGCGGCTGCCTTGTTCCCTGAATTCTCGCGGGCGCGCCTCCAGGCGTGGATCAAAGATGGGCAATTGACTTTACGCGGTCTTTCAGCCCGTCCGCGAGATCCAGTAGAAGCTGGGGACGTCCTTGAACTTCGCACGACACTGAGCACGCAAACAGCCTGGGCTGCGCAGGAGCTCCCTCTAGCGGTTGTGTACGAAGACGAACACGTCATTGTCGTTAACAAAACGGCAAATTGCGTGGTGCACCCCGGCGCTGGCAACACGCAGGGTACGTTAGCAAACGCACTTCTCGCTCATCGACCCGAACTGCGAACTCTGCCTCGCGGCGGCATAGTCCACAGGCTCGACAAAGACACCACAGGTTTGTTGGTGGTTGCCGCGAGCACTCTCGCCCAGCGCAGCCTGGTGGAGCAGCTGCAAGATCGGTCGGTGCATCGCGAGTATCTCGCGCTGGTGCGAGGTGTGCCTACTGGCCCGGATCGCATCGATGTACCGATCGGACGCCATCCCAGACAACGCACAAAAATGGCGGCCTTGCCAGCAGGAGGCGGGGCTAGACCGGCGATCACCAACTACAGGATCAAGCAGTCCTTAGGTCCTTATACTTTACTTTCCGTAATGCTCGAAACCGGACGAACGCACCAGATAAGAGTGCATCTGGCGCATAAAGGTATGCCTCTGGTCGGTGACCCATTGTATGGGGGAAGACTTCAGATCCCCCGGGGAGTAAGTGTTACCGCTGTTGATGCGCTGCGCGATTTTAAACGCCAGGCCTTGCACGCTATCGGCTTGAGCTTTGCGCATCCTCAAACTCATGAGACTGTGAGCTTCGCAGCCCCCCTCGCTTCCGACTTCGCCGATCTACTCGCCGCGCTGAACGATTCGCCGGTGGAATGAAAAGCACACTGCCGCAGCAGCATCACCAGCCATCGGGCTGGCCAGCCAATGTAAGGATCGTGTCGACCGGCCGTGCCGGGGGAGTGAGCGCCGGCGTTTATTCCTCGTTGAATATCGCCTTTCACGTCGGTGACGCTGAGCACTGCGTCAGGCGGAACCGAGAAGCCCTGAAGAGCGCCTGCGACGGGGTAACAACGATTTTCTGGCTGAAGCAGATCCATGGTAGCGAGCTTGTGAGAGCACGAACAGATCAGGAAGACAACGAGGAGATAGCGGCGGATGCCAGCTGGACGATGGAGTCTGGCCTAGCCTGCGCGGTAATGACGGCCGATTGTCTACCAATATTGGTGACAGACAGGACAGGGTCCTTTGTCGCGGCCATCCACGCAGGATGGCGTGGGATGGCAGCCGGTATTCTCGAGAAAGCGATCGCAGCGTTTCCGGGCGATCCGGCAGAGTATCTGTGCTGGCTGGGTCCGGCTATCGGACAGAGCGCCTACGAAGTTGGACCTGAAGTCGTCACCGCACTGGGCGTAAGTCCCTCTGTTTTCGCGTCGAGCGATGAGATCGCCATTGCAAGCGAGGTTGGCAGTGATCGATATTTGGTCGATCTTAAGCGCGCTGCAAGGTCTCGCCTGGTCCGAGAGGGAGTAGGGGACATCCGCACAGTCAGCTGCTGCACCTATGCTGATTCGGATCGCTACTTTTCTTACCGTCGCGACGGCAACACAGGTCGCCAGGCAAGTCTTATTTATCTCACGGCTTGAGCAAGTCACCTGAGCAGACCGGAACTCCGACCGAAAACGCAGGACAAGACTTGCTTGATAAACCGGTGAAAACCCCAATATCTGTAAGCCCAAAGCGGATTAAGGATCTGATCTACAGGTCTTTCGGAGGTACTGCTCGTGAGAATGGACAAGCTAACGCACCAACTGCAGAACGCGCTGGCGGACGCTCAATCGCTGGCGTTAGGTTCGGACAACAACCAGGTTGATTCGGCGCATCTGCTGCAAGCGTTGCTGAATCAGCAGGGTGGCTCCGCACGCCCGCTGCTTCAGCGTGCAGGCGCTAACCTGGATGCGCTGCAGCAGGAGGTGCGTCAGATACTGCACGGTCTTCCGGTTGTCTCTGAAGTCACCGGTGAGGTGAGTGTTTCGCCTGATCTGGGTCGCGTGCTTAACCTACGCGACCGTAAGGCGCAGCAGAATGGCGATAGCTTTGTATCCAGCGAACTCGTGCTTCAGGCTCTTCACGAGGCCGGTGGCGCCGTCGGTGGCGCCCTCAGCAAGAGCGGGGTCAGCCCTCAAGCCCTGGAGGCTGCAATCCAGGCAGTCCGTGGTGGAGAAGGTGTCAACAGCGCCGACGCTGAAGAATCGCGCCAGGCGCTGGAGCGGTTCACTATCGACCTTACCGAGCGTGCCCGGGACGGAAAGCTGGACCCGGTAATCGGCCGCGACGATGAGATCCGTCGCACCATCCAGGTTTTGCAGCGACGTACTAAAAACAATCCAGTCCTGATTGGCGAGCCAGGTGTCGGTAAGACGGCCATCGTTGAAGGACTGGCGCAGCGAGTGATCAACGGTGAGGTACCCGAGGGCCTGCGAGACAAGCGCATCTTGTCGTTAGATCTGGGTGCTCTGTTGGCAGGCGCTAAGTTCCGCGGAGACTTCGAGGAGCGCCTCAAGTCCGTGCTCAACGAACTATCCAAAGAAGAAGGCCGCGTCATTCTGTTCATCGATGAAATCCATACGATGGTCGGAGCAGGCAAAGCTGAAGGCTCGATGGACGCCGGTAACATGCTAAAGCCCGCGCTCGCTCGGGGCGAGCTGCATTGTGTTGGCGCGACAACCCTCGATGAGTACCGACAGCATGTCGAAAAGGACGCGGCACTCGAGAGGCGTTTTCAGAAGGTGCTTGTCGATGAGCCAAGCGAAGAAGACACGATTGCAATTCTGCGTGGCCTGAAAGAGCGCTACGAAGTGCATCATGGTGTCGACATCACCGACAGCGCCATTATTGCGGCTGCGCGTCTTTCGCAGCGCTACATCACGGACCGGCAACTTCCTGACAAAGCCATCGATCTCATTGACGAAGCGGCGAGTCGAATCCGCATGGAAATCGACTCAAAACCTGAGGCTATGGATCGGCTTGAACGTCGCCTTATCCAGCTCAAAATAGAGCGCGAGGCTGTCCGCAAAGACCAGCACGAGGCGGCGGTTAAGCAGCTTGAGATACTCGATGAGCAGATCACCCAGGTCGAGAAGGAGTATGCCGATCTTGAAGAAATCTGGACCGCAGAGAAGGCATCTCTGCAGGGGGCTGCAGAGATCAAGGGTCGGATCGAACAGCTCAAGTTGGACCTCGAGACTGCCCGACGGGCGGGTGATCTGACGCGGATGTCAGAGCTGCAGTACGGGCACCTGCCCGAACTCGAAAAACAGCTCGCGCAGGCTCAGGCGGCCGAATCTACCGAGCGCACCCTACTGCGGAACAACGTCACCGAAGAGGAAGTGGCCGAGGTGGTCTCGCGCTGGACCGGCATTCCCATCGCCAAAATGCTTGAAGGCGATCGCGAAAAATTGCTACGCATGGAAGAGGCCCTGAATGCGCGAGTGGTTGGACAGACAGAAGCACTGGGCGCCGTGTCAAACGCCGTGCGGCGGTCAAGGGCCGGACTCGCGGACCCCAACCGTCCCAACGGGTCGTTTTTGTTTCTGGGCCCCACTGGCGTCGGCAAAACCGAGTTGTGCAAAGCATTGGCCGAATTTTTATTCGATAGCGAGCAGGCAATGGTTCGCATCGATATGTCTGAGTTTATGGAGAAGCACTCGGTTGCCCGACTCATCGGTGCACCCCCAGGCTATGTAGGATATGAAGAGGGGGGATATCTCACAGAAGCGGTGCGGCGCAGACCGTACTCGCTATTGCTGCTAGATGAAGTCGAAAAGGCTCATCCAGACGTCTTTAACATACTGCTTCAGGTCCTGGAGGATGGGCGTCTGACGGATGGCCAGGGAAGGACAGTCGACTTTCGCAATACAGTGATTGTTATGACGTCCAATCTCGGCTCCGACCTGATACAAGAACTCGCCGTTACCGGAGACTATTCTGCAATGAAATCGGCGGTAATGAATGTTGTCGCTCAGCACTTTCGTCCCGAGTTCATCAATCGAGTGGACGAGTCAGTGGTGTTTCATCCGCTTAAAGAGGACCAGATACGCTCCATTGCGGAGATTCAGCTGCAAAGCTTGCGCACACGATTGGCAGAGAAAGAACTGGAACTCGACGTTTCGGACACGTTTCTTGATCAGCTCGTACAGGCAGGATTCGATCCGGTTTATGGAGCAAGGCCGCTCAAACGTGCCATTCAGCAGCAGCTTGAAAATCCCCTGGCCCAGCGACTGCTGGCCGGCGAGTTTGTGCCCGGAGACGTTATTCGAGTGGATTGGCTCAATGAATCGGCGGAGTTTCTCGCGGAGTCAAAAAACGCTGCCTGAAGCACTGGTTTACAGTCAGGACCGGTATGTCTCCGATTGCCCATGCGATCGTGGGGGTAGTCAGGCGTGTCCGAGGTAGAAAACGGTATCCAAACTCGCGGGTCTGGCGCCGCTGGAGTCCGGGCGTCACCAGCGGTCTGCTAGTTGTCAGTGGGTGTCAGACCAACGATTAGGTCATCAAGCGTCGAGCGCTTTACTCACAGTGGACCCGTATCGTGTCGCGAGCCTTCTGGCGCTGAACGTCCTTTTCTTCTTCTGAGAGGAATCGAAGCTCACCGGTTTTTTTATCTCGAATTCGGATTCGCGCTGTCGAGTCTAAGGTTTCGATATTGGCTCTCGCCCGTGCGCAGCTCTCTGGATTCTTTTTAACGATTTCAATTTGCTCTCGTCGAGTATCAACCTGCTCGAACTGGTTGCCTGGACGAGGATTCACTTCCGGTAAAACCGCACCTTCTCCCGGGCGCACACGCCGCACCAGGGTTGAACGCTGTGACACCACTTCGTACTCCATAGATGCATCTTGTGGGGGGCGGTCGCTTACCACCAACTTCCCATCAGAATCATTCCATCGGTAATAGGTGTCCTTGGCGGCTTCCGTGTCGCTGAATGGAGATAACGCAAAAAAAGCAACCAGCAATCCCGTCAAAGCGCGTCGCGGCAATGGGCTCGCCGACTGGCTACGTAGAGCGGTCAAAATGTCGACTATCGATTTAACGTAGAACATGGGTTCGCCGTACTCCTGCGGCTGGATAAAGTCACACTACCCAACGCGCGATAGCGGCGCAATTCGGCTCGGTGCTGTCTTTCACGTTGGCTGATAGGGATAGCGACCGTTCGCCCTGTAGAGTTTAGTCCTGTGAACAAGTACCCAAAGCGGAAAGTTGACACCAAAGTTGCTCCGATTCACACTTTTAACGTTCATAGATATGGCAACGGACATCCGGATTACCTTTCGGCCCTGTCCCACCCCGTCGGTGCGATGATCCGGCGAGGCTGTATGTGTGCCCCGTTGACGGCTACGCGTTGCTGCGCAGGCCGGTTCAGCCGCGTTACCGCGTAGGCAGACGACGACACGGGTTCCTTCGTGCGTTTCTCATCTGCATCTCCCCGGTCTGCGCCGCTGCCAAGGCGGAATCTATCGAGCACATCTTCTAGCCTAGCGATAGCGCTAGCGAAGAAGCTGATAAAACAGTTGTCGAGTGCCGCCGTACCGGACTAGTCCGAGCCCGCGACACACTTTGAACCCATGCAGGCGTCTCAGGCGCCTGCTTAGAGCAGTCGGCGCGCTAGTGCACGACTTGATGATTGGTGGCTAAACAATGGAAGCGCACGTACTAGACGACGCAGAACTCCTCTCTGGCGGAGAAATGGTGGCTCGGTCTCTCGAAGACGAAGGTGTCGAGTTTATTTTTGGCTACCCAGGCGGTGCGGTCTTACACATCTACGACGCGCTGTTTAAGTCCGGAAAGGTTCCACACATTCTTGTTCGTCACGAGCAGGCAGCGACTCACGCCGCAGACGGCTACGCACGGGCCACGGGCAAGCCCGGAGTGGTCCTAGTGACCTCGGGGCCCGGAGCCACAAACGCGGTCACCGGCATTGCCACCGCCTACATGGATTCCATTCCTATGGTGGTTATCTCGGGTCAGGTACAAAGCCATCTGATCGGAGAGGACGCCTTCCAAGAAACAGACATGATTGGCGTGTCTCGGCCGATCGTAAAGCACAGCTTTCAAGTTCGTCACGCTACCCAGTTGCCTGGAGTGATCAAAAAGGCTTTTCACATTGCATCGACTGGTCGCCCAGGCCCGGTAGTTATTGATGTTCCGAAGGACATCACGCGTCCCGATGAGCGGTTTCCTTACAACTATCCCAAAAGCGTCAAAATGCGGAGCTACTCTCCGGCTATGCGTGGTCATAGCGGGCAGATCCGCAAAGCGGCGCGCCTGCTTCTGAATGCCAAGCGCCCGGTCATCTATTCTGGCGGCGGCGTAATACAGGGAGAGGGCTGCGATTTACTGACGTCAATAGCGCGAGACCTGAACTACCCGGTCACAAACACGCTGATGGGCCTCGGGGCTTTCCCAGGATCCGATAAGCAGTTCCTAGGCATGCTGGGAATGCATGGGCTTTACGAGGCTAACATGGCGATGCATCACGCGGATGTCATTCTCGCGGTGGGTGCCCGGTTCGATGATCGGGTGACCAACACCGTCTCTAAATTCTGCCCGAGCGCAAAGATCATCCATATCGATATTGATCCTGCCGCTATATCGAAAACCGTAGCGGCAGACGTTCCGATTGTCGGTCCCGTGGCGTCGGTTCTTAAAGATCTGCAAGCTGCGCTTACCAATGCGCAGGAAGCGTCGTCCGAGTCGCTGCCCGATGAAACAGCCTTGGCTACGTGGTGGTCGCAGATCGACGAATGGCGTGATCAGCATGGCCTGTGGACTGGGAGACGTTATGCCGAAAGTGAGCACATCATGCCGCAGGAGGTTATCGAAAGCCTTTATCGAGTTACCGACGGAAAGGCCTTCGTGACGTCCGATGTAGGGCAACACCAAATGTTTGCTGCCCAATACTACCGATTCGATTTGCCCCGCCGCTGGATTAATTCCGGAGGGCTCGGGACGATGGGCTTCGGGCTGCCGTCAGCTATGGGGGTCAAGCTCGCATTCCCGGAAGACGATGTGGCGTGCGTCACGGGCGAGGGCAGCATCCAGATGAATATCCAGGAGCTATCTACCTGTTTGCAGTACAACACTCCAGTCAAGATCATCAACCTGCGAAACAACTATCTGGGCATGGTCAAGCAGTGGCAAGACATGCAGTACGAGGGCCGCTATGCCATGAGTACCTACGAGGATTCACTCCCTGACTTTGTGAAGCTCACAGAGGCCTATGGTCACGTTGGCATAGAAGTACGAGAAAAGGCCGAGCTCGACGAGCAGATGCACAAAGCCTTTGCTATGCAAGACAAGCTCGTCTTCCTCGATATATTTATCGATCCCATGGAACACGTGTATCCCATGCACGTCGCCCCCAACGGCTCAATGAAAGACATGTGGCTCAATAAAAACGAGCGGAGCTGAACGGTGCGACGGATCATTTCAATACTCATGGAAAACGAGCCCGGCGCTCTATCGCGCGTCGTGGGTCTTTTTTCTCAGCGCGGATACAACATCGAAACGCTGAATGTCGCCGCCACAGAGGACGCAACTCTGTCGAGGCTCACTTTGACCACGTTCGGTGACGACAAGCACATCGAGCAGATCACCAAGCATCTGAATCGGCTCATCGATGTGGTTAAACTGGTGGACCTCACCGAGGGCGCGCACGTCGAGCGAGACCTGATGTTGATCAAGGTTCGTGCCGATGGCTCGCAGCGCGAGGAAATCAAGCGAACTACAGACATCTTTCGCGGACAAATCGTCGATGTTGGACCGCGGGTTTACACCATCCAACTTGCGGGTACTACCGACAAACTGGATTCCTTCGTCGCTGCGATCCCCGAGGCAGACATCATGGAAGTCGTACGTTCGGGTGTGGCCGGGATCTCGCGGGGCGAAAAAGTGCTGCGTCCGTAGCATTTTAACACCGGGCTCCGGCATGGTCTCCGAGAGACTTCTCTCAGAACCAATGTACTGATTTGCGCGTAAATTCAACACTTTAACCATCTCGGTCCACGGGCCGATGAGCTACATCGCGCTGAATCACACATCTAACAATAATTACACGTTAAGAACAGGTCATGCCCCGAGCACTTGAGGGCGTCCGCGTACTCGATTTGACGCATATGCTCTCAGGTCCTTATGGCGGGATGATCCTGGCTGACCTGGGTGCCGAAACGATTAAGGTTGAGCCTCTTCAAGGAGAGGGCACGCGCAGCCTGCTGGCTAAAGATCCGGAGAATTCCCTCGATGGCTTCGGTGCTTACTTCATCACGCTTAACCGCAACAAAAAGAGCGTTGCGATTGACCTCAAGAGCGATACCGGGCGGCAGGTGTTCTTCGACCTCGTCAAACACAGCGATATCCTGCTTGAGAACTTCAGTGCTGGCGTGACCGCCAAACTTGGTATTGGCTACAGCACGCTCAAGACCATCAATCCGCGCCTAATTTTTGCCTCCGTTTCAGGCTTCGGCGCCGACGGACCTAACTTTCAACGCCCTGCGTTTGATCAGGTGGTGCAGGCGCTGGGCGGGGGTATGTCCATTACCGGCCAGGATTCGACACAGCCGACGCGCGCGGGTATTCCAATCGGCGACCTCGGCGGCGGCATGTTCGCTGTGATGGGTATTTTGTCGGCACTGTATGAGCGGGAACGCAGCGGACAAGGCCAGCGCATCGATATCTCGATGCTCGATTGCCAGATTTCAATGCTCAACTATATGGCCACAATGCACTTTCTGTCGGGCCAAGTCCCGGAGCCGATAGGTAACAGTCACTTCGTTCACGTGCCGTACAACAGCTATCCAACCGCTGATGGACACATAATCGTCGCTGTGATCTTTGACAGCTTCTGGGAGAACTTCCTCGAAGTGGTTGACGAGCCCTCCTTTCGCGATCCCAAGTACGCCACCCAGCCTGCACGACTAGCCGACAAGCAATTCATCGACGGCCGCTTGCGGGAGATCTTTCAGACTCAGAATTCGGCCCACTGGCTCCGACTGCTGGAGGAGAAACGCATACCCTGTGCCCGCGTCAATCGACTGGACGAGGCCCTGTCCGATGAGCAGGTGCTGGCACGCAACATGGTTGTAGAACTTGCTCACCCAAACGGTTCGGCCACCCGAGGACCCGGAAACCCGATAAAAATGTCCAGAACGCCGGGCGAGGAATTCAGCCCTGCCCCCGAGCTCGGAGCGGACACAACACAAGTTTTGACAGAGTTGCTTGGTTACAGCGCGGAGCACGTTGAACGGCTGCGCAGTGGCAAAGCGGTACTGTGATGGATGTACTGATTAAGGAAGTCGGGCCGCGAGACGGCCTACAGAATCAGCTGCCGATTCTAGGCATCGACCAGAGACTTGCGCTGATCGACACATTGCTCGATGCGGGCCTGCCTCGTGTGGAGATCGGCAGTTTCGTTTCACCTGGTGCGGTTCCTCAGATGGCTGGAACCGACCGTCTGGCAGGACAGCTGCGGGCCCGACCAGGGGTTGAGTTGTCAGCGCTGATTCCAAATATCAAGGGCTACGAGTTGGCTCTGGGTGCGGGCATCCGAACTGTGGCGTTGGTCGTTTCGGTCACCGAGACGATGAATCAAAAGAACATACGCATGAGCGTCGATCAGGTGATGGACATCGCCCGACAGGTTCTTGAGCGCGGACGCGACGACGATGTGCGTGTGAGTGCCTATCTCGCCGTCGCATTTGAATGCCCGTTCGAAGGCGCAGTGGATCCGGGAAGGGTCGCAGACTTGGCCGCCGAACTGCTCGGAGCAGGAGCTGCTGAACTTGTGATCGCTGACACGATTGGTGCAGGTAATCCAGCGCAGGTCAGCGCGCTGATGTCGCGACTTGCCCAGGCGCACGGCCCAGACCTGTTGGCGTGCCATTTTCACGACACGCGAGCCCTTGGAATTGCCAACATTTATGCGGCGCTCGAGTGCGGAATACGCCGCTTCGATTCCGCCATTGGCGGGCTGGGGGGCTGCCCGTTCGCCCCGGGAGCCAAAGGCAACGTGGCGACTGAGGATGTCGTGATGCTGTGCGAACAGCTCGGTTTTCGCACGGGTATCAAGATGGAAGGTTTACTGTCTGCCGTGACTCTTGTCAGCGACATGCTTGGCAAGGAATACGGCGGTCGCGCCTACAGCTGGTTAAAGCAGCAGGCGGCCTAGATTCATGAGGAGCACTAACTGAAATGACCTACCGACTGGGCGTGGATGTGGGCGGAACGTTCACCGATTTCCTGCTCCTGAACGAAACCTCCGGACAGACCCATACCGCAAAGGTACCGTCGACACCGGAAGACTCATCGATCGGTGTATTGAATGGCATCGAGAGAATTTGCTCTGAAAGCGCCGTTCCTGCCAGCGAAATCGAATTGGTCATGCATGGCACTACGGTGGCGACGAATGCGGTACTCACCCGACGCGGTGCAACCGTCGGCCTGGTGACGACTGCGGGGTACGAAGACACACTTCAGGTAGCCCGATCTTACTGCCCCGGTGGTCTTGGTGGGTGGGTGAGTTACGTAAAAAGCCCGCTTCTTGCTCCGCTTGAGCTCACGATCGGAGCAAGGGAGAGAATCGGTGCCGACGGGGAAGTCGTTGCGGCTCTCGATGAGGAAACGCTGCGGAAAGATCTAACGGAGCTCCACGCGAAGGGCAGTATTGAGGCGCTCACAATCTGTCTGATCAATTCGTACGTCAATTCAGCGCACGAGAAGAGAGTTGCCGAGATCGCCAGCGAAGTCTTTGCCGATACGCCAATTTCGGTATCGAGCGATGTAGTGCCCGAAATGCAGGAATACGAACGCACCGAGACTACCGTCGTTAATTCCTATGTGCGTCCGGAAGTGGCCAAGTATGTCTCTAATCTTCAGTCCGCTTTGAGCGAGCGTCTCGGCGGGCAGTCCCAGTTGTCAATCTTGCGCTCCGATGGCGGCCTGGCCTCGGCGCGAGCGGCTGCACAATCCCCGGTGAACCTCCTTATGAGTGGACCGGCTGGCGGCGTCGCTGGAGCGAGCTTCTTTTGCGAGCGCGCCGGTTTTAGAAACATCCTGACATTCGACATGGGAGGCACTTCGACCGACGTCGCTTTGATACAGGATGCCCGTGCCAGAGTGCGGCGTGAAACGATTGTCGGCGACGTTCGTGTCCGTGCACCTTCTGTAGATGTGCGTACCGTTGGCGCGGGCGGTGGTTCCATCGCATTCGTGCCGGAATTAACGAAGGCCCTGCGCGTGGGCCCTGAATCGGCCGGTGCTGTTCCTGGACCGGCCTGCTATCTGAAAGGCGGTGAACTGCCTACCGTGTGTGATGCAAACGTGGTTCTGGGATATCTGCCATCGGACGTCCAGCTGGGCGGTAAGATGGAAATCAACCGCGAAGCCTCGGCGACGGCGGTGCAGCGGGTGGCCGACGCGATGGGGATTGACCTCATGGAAGCGGCCGAAGGCATCATCAAGATTGTTAATGAGTCGATGTTTGGAGCGCTGCGCCTGGTATCGGTCGAACAAGGCTACGATCCCAGAGATTTCGCTTTGGTTGGGTTTGGTGGCGCGGGTCCGCTGCATGCCAATGCACTCGGCGTTCTGACGCAGGCCTGGCCGGTCATTATACCGCCCGGTCCCGGGGTGCTTTGCGCCTACGGTGATGCTACCACCCAGGTTCAAGACGAGGCGGCGCGCACCTATCTCACCATGGCGGAGGACCTGAGCGATGA
This sequence comes from Pseudomonadota bacterium, assembly GCA_039025875.1. GTDB lineage: Bacteria > Pseudomonadota > Gammaproteobacteria > Pseudomonadales > Halieaceae > Congregibacter. Next base: position 70 of record JBCCNK010000030.1, on the reverse strand, counting down.
GCAGCTTCTCGATGATCTGCATGCGCTCAAGGATCGTGCATCGCAGTCGCTGCTCGCTGATGGCATTGCT
>JBCCNK010000029.1:0-20506 GCA_039025875.1 Pseudomonadota bacterium | reverse complement strand
CTTCCTCGACAACTCCGTACAACCTTGACAGGGTAGGGTGCTGAACCTATAGTCCGCCGTCCTCGCGCCCGTAGCTCAGCTGGATAGAGTACCTGGCTACGAACCAGGCGGTCGCACGTTCGAATCGTGCCGGGCGCGCCAAAACCAAAAGGCCTCGTCGAAAGACGGGGCTTTTTGGGTTATGGGGTGCCCAGCCGAAGAACGTGCTCGTTCGATAAAACGCGACTACAGGAGCGTTTTAGACGCCCGCAGCGCTCGTTAGTCCAAAGGCAGACGCATGAGCCGCCGACAAGCACAACATCGATACCGTGAGATGCCAACGGTTGTGCGATAAGCGCTGCAAGTTCCGCGCGACCTAATGTATCCAATGGAGCGGTCACCCGGGTTTGCCGGTTCGCCGAGGGCGGCTCCGCTCAAAGGTCAGCATGTCGATTGTGTCGCCAGGTAGTCTGCTGAGGACGTTCGCGAGCAATGCCTTAACTTCGTCTTTGAATGGCTACCGAGAATTAAACTCGAAAACACGCGTTCTACCGACCTTGCGGCTGATGAGGAGCCCGTCGCGTTCCATTCGTAGCAGCTGGTTTTACACCGTGCTGACATCCATAGACCAACACGCAGCTATTTCTCGGGCGTATCCACTGCCGCGTGCGGCGAGAAAAAGCAGTACTCGTTCTGCGCCCTCGTTTCCTACAAGAGCTTCAATCACGCTTAAACCTTTAAACCGAAAATATCTGCTTTATTACCGATATTATCGGTCAATTAAAATTACGCTGTTTTCGAGTAGTCAGGCTATCAGTTCTCGTTTATTGGGGCCCGACTGATGCTTCCGGCATATTTCCTCTAGACGGCCTAACGCGCCACGAGGTGCTCGTTTAAGTATTGCGCGGTGGTGAGAGCATAAGGGTCCACGATTCAAGCAGCCAAAATTTTTGGTCCTGTCGATAGGCGTTATTGTTTGATCGAACTACGACGCTCGCATTTGAGTATTCAGGCTTCTGCCTGACCACGGCTGCGTGCAATTTCTTGTGCTCGGCATTGATCACCATCGTGTTGGAATGCCGACGGTTTAGAGAACCTTCGTTGAGCTAGTAGGTTGCTAGCAAAACTGAAAGAGTGCGGCCACAGAACCCCTCGCGATGAATTTTCGAGGGAAGGGCGGGTAGTAATGAAACCGACGCTTCTCAGTTAAAATAACAACTGTTATAATATTATCGTTAGAGTATCAATCACAACGATCCAGCAATCGATGGACACTACGACGGAGTGCTGACATCGATAAATGATCGTGTGGCCGATGCCGCAAGGTGTTTAAGACGTGAAATTTCATAAAAAGGGGGTATCAATGATGCAGCAGCTAACCGGGCTAGATTCGTTATTTCTCTATGGGGAGGCTGGGACTACACCTATGCATATCGCCCCGTTATTGGTCTATGAAGCGGTCGATAAAAAACAGGGGAGGGCGCCCATCGAGGCCATTCGACGTGTCTTTCGAGAGCGTCTGGACCTATCCCCGGTCTTTCGGCGAAAGCTTGTCTCTGTTCCTATGAATCTCGATCATCCGTATTGGATCGATGACGAGAACTTTAGTCTGGACTTTCATGTACGCCACATCGCGTTACCTAAGCCAGGCACTTGGCGTCAGCTCTGCGATCAGCTAGCGCGCTTACACTCCAAACCACTGGATCGCACTCGCCCGCTGTGGGAAGCCTATGTGATTGAAGGGCTGGACAACATTGATGGGCTGAGTAAAGGCTCGTTCGCGTTGTTTATCAAGGTCCACCATGCCGCTGCCGACGGTGCGGGCAGTGTGGAGATTCTGCAAGCGATTCACGATCTGCAGGCTAAGCCTCGCGCACGCAAGAGCTCAAAAGCGTCGACGTTGAAGAGTCAGGTGGAGACTACCGGAAGTGCGCCTGCTACGAGCACGCTGTTGTCTGCCGCGGTTCGGAATAGTCTCCGCTCTCCGCTTCGGCTGGTAAGTGTGGCGAGACGGGGTCTCTCCTCTTCGGTGAAGGACCTGATGGAGAACAATAAAAAGACGCCCGCTGTTGAGCTCAAGGTCGCACGCACGCGATTCAGTGGTGCCGTGTCGGCTCAAAGGGTATTCGGCGCCGTGAGCTTTGAGAGTGATCGAATTCGTAAAATTCGATCACTCGTAGATGGCGCCGCAGCGAATGATGTCGTTCTGGCCATTGTCGCTGGTGGGCTGCGCCGATACCTTGAAGACAAGCATGAACTACCAAAGGAGAGCCTGGTTTCGGGTGTGCCTGCCAACATGCGGGGCCGTTCGGCGGAATCGGGCGGCGGCAACGAGGTGTCCCTCATGCGGGTACCGATAGCGACACACATGAAATCGCCGCTCAAAAGGCTCAAGGCGATCTCGGAGGCGACGAGCGTGGCAAAGGAAGAGCTTGCCGCACGCGGAGAGAGCATTATGTCGGACATTGGCGAAAGCATACCGCCGCTGGTCGCCTCGTTGGGCGTTCGAGCGGTGGCGGAAGCCGGTCTCATCGCGCGAACCCGTCCTGTCTTCAACACGATTGTCAGCAATGTTCCGGGTGCGCAGGTCCCACACTATTTGGCAGGCGCACGGCTTGTCCAAAGCCTGGGGGCTGCGCCGTGCTGGGACAGTATGGGCCTATTTCATACGGTTTCGAGCTATGAGTCGTCGTTTGCGGTTTCGTTTCAGGCGTGTCAGGACATGCTCCCGGATCCTGAGTTCTATGAGCAGTGCCTCGACGCTGCGTTCGAAGAGCTTTGTGTCGTTGTGAAGGCTTCTAAACCCCGTCGCGGGGCCAGCAACACATCGCGCCGAACCACCAAGCGCCCAGTGCAGAAAGCGGCGTAAATAAGTCTTGGGAGACGCAAGCGGGGGCCTAAGCCCCCGTTTTTGTGTCCTCTTTCGTCCTGAACGAAACAACAGCTAACAAACGCGTTCAGGGCGCTGCTGTCATACCTCCATCCAAGACCACCGTTTGTCCAGTCATCCAGGCGGATGCTTTGGAAGCAAGGAAGAGACTCGTTCCCGCGATGTCGTTCGGCGAACCTAAGCGTCCGAGCGGAATGCGATCTAACGCTGAGCTTACCTGCTCGTCGTCGTCGACAATCTGCTTCGTCATCTTGCTGGCGAATAGGCCCGGCGCGATCGCGTTGACGGTGATGTTACGTGGTGCCAGTTCCGTGCCGAGGTGTCCCGTCAGATGAATGACCGCCGATTTACTAGCGCTGTAGGCGTAGGTAGGCAGGCCGGAGTTTCGAAGACCGTTGACCGAGGCAATGTTAATGATCCGCGCTGGATCTTCCGGAAGACCGTCATTGAGCAGCGGCAGCATCTTCTGGATCGTAAAAAACATCGACTTGATGTTGATGTTCATGACCTTGTCCCACCCGGCTTCCTGGAACCGATCCAGCGGTTCCGCCCAATTCGCGCCTGCGTTATTGACGAGCACGTCGACCGTCGGCGTAGCCGCTCTAATCTGGTCGACCGTTTGAGTGATTCCATCCATCGAGGAGAGATCGGCGGGAATGGCGACGCATTCACCGAGAGCGCCCAACTCTTCAGCCTTTGTTCGAAGAGCCTCGGCCTTCCTTGCCATGATGAAGACTTTTGCGCCGTGTTCTAGGAAGCCCTGCGCCATCATCGCACCGATGCCGCTGGAACCCCCGGAGATGACCACGGTTTTCCCGCTGACATCAAAAAGTCCTTTCATACCTCACCTATTCAACGTTGCTGGCTAACGGCCAATCGATAACTGGCGTGTGCGCCAAAGATCAGTGTCCTGATGTGTTACGGGTTCGAAGAAGCACAACACCAAGCCAGGCGGTCCAAAGTGGTCCTAGCATGACCACAACGGCCATTAGAAGATTTGAAACGGCGGTGACGTCGGCACTGGCGAGCACCCAGTGGGCCAGCCAACACGCACCGAGCACAGCGGCTCCGACACCGAGCGCCGAACGTCCGATTGCAAACAGCAGGCGGGACACACCCAGTAACCAAACGGCGGCGAAGAACGCTTCCATTAACCACAGGCCGCGCACCTGACCACCGGCGGTCGCAGACCACGCCGCCGCCGCTGCGTCTTTGACCTCGGTTGCCTCCGCCGAGATGTAAACGGCGTGAAGTGCTTCAAAGGATCCCGCTTGGGTGAGTGCGCCGAAGGTCCCAAGAAGGCAGTAGCCGATGCCGAATGCCGAGCTGATATCAGCCAGTGACTCATCCACATGGCGCAGGGCTTTCCACGTGTAAATGATCACCGGGATGTAAATCATGTAGAAACCGAAGGGGTCCAGCCATAGACCCCAGTACAGCGCATGGGCGTCCGACGTCGGCAGCGCAAGCAGGCTGTGGCTTTGGTACAGGAACTCCGAGTTTCCCTTGGACGCCGTCGCCAAAAAAAACTGCGTCAAGAAGGCAAGGGGCAACGATGCGATCGCGATCCAAGCAGCCGTGCGACGACCAGGGACTTCCAGATTCAGTGTGTTCATGAGCTCATGTTCTCAGTGAGATTTAATAGAGTGGCAAGGAGATAGTTGACTGCGGCTTGATGCGTAAATTGAGGTTTCGTACGCCCTCACCGGAACTCCCGGCAGATGGTGGTCGCGGGGTATTGGCAGTCGTAGCGTGAAGTACGACCGCCCATGGACTTAACTTAACGTCATTCCTTTAAGCCCACCTTCGTCTCGCCACTCGGCCAGCAGCGCATTGAACGCATTGATTCCAGGGCCGTACGGTAGGTTCTGGAGGTTCTCCTTCTGCCCCTCCTGATTAAAGAAGCCCGGCGTGCATTCGGAGAGAAAGTCATTTCTCGCCTGATTGGTCGTTTGAATAATCTCCTGGACCCAGGCTTCTTCAGCCTCGGCTGAAACCTCCACGGTCTGGTGCTCGCTGTTCAGGACCTGTGCGATGATGTAGGAGACATGAATCGCCAAGTCGTCGAACATCGACGTGAAGTTGGGCGACAGCGCGTTCTGATTGATGCCGATGGTGAACCAGTTAGGAAAGTTGTGGCTCGAGATGCCATGAAGCGTACGAAAACCGTCTTTCCAGTGATCGAACAGTGATGTGTCGTTGCGCCCTACCGTCGTGAAGTCTACGCGGCGATGAGGCGCTGATGTAGCCTCAAACCCGGTCGCGAATACAATGCAGTCCACTTCGTACTCGATACCGCCTGACACCAGACCCTTTTCCGTCACTTGCTCAACGCCCTGCGTATCGGACGTGTCAACTAGATGGACGTTGGGACGATTGAACGTATCCAAGTATTGATCGTTGAACGTGGGACGCTTGCAGAACTGACGGTACCAAGGCTTCAGTTTTTCTGCGGTCTCTTTATCGTTGACGATTTCCTCAATCCGACCTCGAAGCTCATTCATCTTTTCAAAATCGGCGATTTCCGAGCGAAGCATGATTTCTTCCAGGTTGAGATCGCCGTCCGAAGGATCTCGGGTCATCAGCGCATTGCCCAGACGCCGTACGATGTCGGTCCAGCCGTCGGCGACCAGGTCCTCGGCTGCCGGCTCTCCCTGTAGGATTGCGCCAAAATTTTCACGTCGCTTACGTTGCCAACCGGCTTCGAGTGACTGGAACCACAACTCATCTGTTGGTTTGTTTCCTCGTAGACCGACGGAAGAGGGCGTGCGCTGAAAGACGTACAGTTCCTTGGCGCTCTCACCGAGAAACGGTACACACTGGATTGCAGTGGCCCCTGTACCAATGATCGCCACACGTTTGTCGGCGAGCTTGTTCAGTCCGCCTTGGTGATTTCCACCGGTGTAGTTGTAGTCCCAACGACAGGTGTGAAAAGTGTGGCCTTTGAATGTGCTAATTCCCGGAATCCCGGGCAGCTTAGGTCGGCTGAGAGGCCCCGTGCCCTGGATCACGAACCTCGCTCGTATGTCGTCCCCGCGATTGGTCGACACCTTCCAGCGAGACGTCTCTTCTATCCAGCGAATCTCGGTGACGCGCGTCTGAAACAACGCTTTATCGTAAAGGTCGAAGTAGTCAGCGATCCGTTTGCTGTGCTCAAAGATCTCGGGGGCGAAGGAGTATTTCTCCTTGGGCATGTAGCCGGTTTCTTCGAGCAAAGGTAGGTAACAGTAAGCATCGATATCACACTGAGCGCCGGGATACCGATTCCAGTACCAGGTGCCGCCAAAGTCTGAAGCAGCGTCGATGATGCGGAAGTCCTTGACGCCTCGTTCTGTGAGGCGCGCTCCCGACATCAGTCCGCTAAAGCCCGCTCCAACGATCACCACATCGGTCTCGATGGAAAGAGGGTCGCGATTCAGCGGTGTTTCAACGTAGGGGTCTTCCTGCTCGAACTTAGCCAGGTTGCCGGAGACTTCAGCGTACTGTTGCGTGCCAGCCGTGTTGATTCTTCGGTCACGCTCGTGGACGTACTTTTCGCGGAGCGCAGCGAGATCGAAGTCGAGATTGGCGGTCAGTTTTTCAAGCAGCGGATCGTTATTAGTCATTGGGTGCTCCACCTGGAGATGCTGGGTTGGTTACTGGTTGTTGAGAATAAGATAACAACAGTTATAATAATAAGCAATGATGAATTTTAACGTGTCCTGCACCTGAGACTGAATGTCTCAGTGAAACGGGACCGGTGCCCTTGCTCTGTGTGATTCATTACAGACGCCAACCCTCTGAGATACCAACGCGAGGAAAGAACTAATGCCAATAAGAAGAAGTTTCTGTGTAATTAGAGCCGCTTTCACGAGCCTGCTGCTCTTGTCGATACTCACGCCTGCGGTCGCAGCAGAGGGGAGCGCCGAGGAAGAGATCGCGGGTTTGAAGGCAAACGCCGAGATGCTGGTTGATCGTTGGGGTATCCCTCACATTTATGCGCAGAACGAGTACGACGCGTACTTACTCCAGGGATTCAATGCCGCACGCGACAGGCTATGGCAGATAGATCTTTGGCGCAGACGGGGTTTAGGTCTCTTGGCCGACGCGTTTGGCGAGCAGTTTGTACCCAACGATCGCGCCGCCCGACTTTTTTTGTTCCGCGGGGACATGGATGCCGAGCTGGCGGCTTACGGTCCCGATAGCCGTCGAGCTATAGAAGCGTTCACGGCGGGTATCAATGCGTACATTGAGAGTTTGAAGGCTCATCCAGATCGGGTCCCGGTAGAATTTTCACTTGCTGGCTACATGCCACTTCAATGGAGTCCGGAAGATGTGGTTCGCATCCGGACGCACGGAATCGCGCTCAATGCGGCCTTTGAGTTTCAGCGAGCTCTAACCCTCTGTCACCACGGCGAGGCGGCTGAAGCACTGCGTGTGCGTCTACAGCCACCCTGGAAAACTCAACCAATCGAGGGCGTTGATCTCTGCAGCCTGCCCATGGAGATCGTGTCCACCTATGGGTTGGCTCGTCGGGCTCTCCTGGATGCTAATGACCTCCCCAATGCTCCTGGTGGGAGCAACAACTGGGCCTTGAGTGCGTCGCGTTCGTCGACCGGACGAGCGGTCATCGCCAACGATCCACATCGTCCCCTCGGACTGCCGTCCATGCGCTACTTGGCTCACGTTGAAGCGCCTGGACTTCAATTCGCGGGAGCGGGTGAACCCTTCATACCCGGAGTCTCTATTGGCCACAACGGATCGGTGGCGTTTGGGCTGACCGTTCAGTTTGTCGACCAGGAAGACCTCTATGTTTATGAGCTTGACCCAGAGGACAGCAGTCGCTATCGCTACGGGTCTGGATGGGAGTCATTCCGCACAGTCGTTGAGCGAATTCCCGTCCGCGATGCCGATCCACATGACGTCACACTGTTGTTGAGCCGTCATGGGCCCGTACTCCATGTTGACGAAGATCAACGGCGGGCTTACGGCATCCGATCTATGCAACTTGAGGTAGGGACAGCCCCTTATCTTGGCAGCCTCAATCTCCTGAAGGCTACGTCATCAAAAGATGCGATGCATAAGCTGACGCCCTGGGGCGGGCCTGGAGAAAACATGGTGTTTGGGGATATCCAGGGGAAAATCGCATGGCAAGTGGCGGCTTTCGTACCGCGACGGCCCAACTGGGATGGTTTGCTTCCCGTTCCGGGCTCTGGCGCGTTCGAATGGGATGGGTACGTTCGCAGCGATGAGTTGCCGGGTGTGTTTGATCCCGAATCGGGTCTTCTGGTCACCGCAAACGAGATGAATTTTCCTGATGGCTATCCCTACGCCGAGAGAAAGACCGGTTTCGAGTTCGTGGATTCGGCTCGGGCTGAGCGCATTCGCGAAGTGCTTACCAAAGGTTCGACCTTGCCGTTTGATCGACACCTACGTCTTCAGAGCGATGTGGTTTCGATTCCGGCACGCGATTTAATCGCTCGACTTCGGGCCGTACGCGTAGAGAACGCCTCCGATCGCGAGTTGATTGATCGCTTTAATGGCTGGGACTACCGGATGAGCGCTGACTCGACGTCTGCAGCACTGTACGCGTTTTGGATGCGCCGGACGCTGCCGGCGTCGATCTATGAACAGCTCATCGGAGAACCGCTTCCTCCGGGTTTCGTCATGCACATGGTCGTCGTGCGCGACATACTGAAGGACGCCCCGAAAACGACGGAAGGTAAGCTCGATGAGCGTGCGCTCGACACTCTCTTGCTGACCAGTCTTCGCGATGCAGCCGATGCACTGTCCGCTCATCAGACGTCAAGCGGTGTTGGATTGCGTTGGGGGGACATTCAGACCCTGGATCTAAAACACTCGCTGCATTCACTCTTGAAGGCAAAAGGATACGACTGCAAGCAAGCCTATGATCAACCGGGTGACGGCAGTGAGCACACCGTTGATGTGGCGTACTCCGGTCCAGACCTTAAAGTGAAGGCCGGCTCCGCTCCCAGAATCGTCGTCGATGTAGGTGCATGGGACAACACCCGGGTGATGAATCTTCCTGGGCAGTCAGGGGATCCTCGAAGCGAGCATTACTGCGACCAAGCCGATTCCTGGCGCAACGGTGACTACGTGCCGTTTTTGTTCTCGCGAGCGGCGGTGGAGGCTGCTAGCGAGCAGCGTTTCCAATTTCTCCCGGCCGAAGATGAGTAAAAATAACAATTATTATGCTAATAGGGCTTGAGATATAACAACAGTTATGTAAATATTTTTCCCGATCGCAGAACGTTGGACTGCGAGCGTGTACGGATCTCGATGAAGGGCTTTCCAGGTTCGAGTCCCGCTAAAAAATATAACGCTCGTTACGCGAATGGGTAATAACGGTGCGACAGCGTTGACGCAGAACATAAAAACACCCAGGAGGTGCTTCTAATGAAATTGGTTCCATTCACCCGAAACAGCCTAGTCACAGCCGTTGTCGCCACATCGTCTACCTTCGGTCTCGCCACATCGGCCATCGCCCAAAGCGTCGACGGTGCACAAGCGACGTCAAGAGTGCTTGAGGAGATTATCGTTACGGCGACCAAGCGCGCGCAGACTCTCGAGGACACACCGATCGCTATCACCGTGACCTCCGCGCAAACGATAGACGATGCGAAGATCCAGGACATTCTCGATCTTCAGTCGGTCGTGCCTTCGCTGCGCACCTCCACCGATCAAAGTACGTCAGCGACCAGTTTCTTCATTCGTGGTTTCGGGAACGGCGCCAATGATGTTGGAACAGAGCCTTCGGTCGCTGTCTTCGTCGACGGCGTGTATCGATCACGGACAACCGCATCGTTGGGTGATTTTCCTAAGCTTGAGCGCATTGAAGTCCTCAAAGGACCACAGAACACTTTGTTCGGAAAGAACGCGTCAGCAGGCGTAGTGAGCATGGTGACCAGCAAGGCCAGCTTTGATCGCGAAGGCTATGTCGAGGGCATCTTTGGCAACTACAACAGTGCCCTCATCAAGGGCTATTACACAGACGCCCTGGTGGACGACAAACTGGCGTTCAGCATCGGTGGCTCAGTCAATCAACGCGACGGCTACGCCGAAAATATCTCCGGCGGCAGCGATATCGGAGAACGAGACCGACACGCCGTCCGAGCCGAATTGTTGTTTCAGCCTTCCGACACCCGAGAGTGGCGCCTGATCGTTGATCACGATGACCTTGATGAGGTTTGTTGTTACTCGGCGAACCTGGTTACCGGTGACTTTGGCGCTGTGATTGAGCTGCTGGGCGGGGAAATCGCGGCCGAGCGTCCGTACGATTACCGAGTTACGGCGAACGCAGACCCATCTAATATCGCTCGAAACACAGGTGCATCGTTACAAGGGGATATTGCACTTAACGACACGCTCACGCTGACCAGTATCACTGCGTATCGGCAGAACCAGACGCGTTTGTTTAACGACTTCGACTACACCTCAGCTGACCTGACCAACGCCACAAACGAACTGGACATTAATACATTCACACAAGAGGTCCGATTGACCTCTTCCTTCGATGGTCCGTTCAACTTTCTTGTCGGTGGGTTTTACTTCAACGAGGAAATCGAGCAGCATACGGGCATTTTTTACGGGGATGATTTTCGCGATTACATCAGCTTTCTCGCCGGCCAACCCTTCACCTTCCAAAGCTCTATTGAAGAAGCCATCGGCATCCCGGTCGGCACGTTCCATCAAGGCGGCCAGGGTACCCTCGACAGTGGCACGATGGACAACCAAACCATCACCTTGTTCGGTCAGATCGATTACGAGCTGACGGACAGTCTCACGGCGACGGTAGGGCTTGCCTATCTCGATGACAGTAAGGAAGTGACCTTGTCACAGGTGAACACCGATGTGTTTTCCAACACGAATCTCGGCCCAGAGCTTCTACCTTTGCAGTTTCTTGCTCAAACGCTGGCGTTCCCAAATGCCGTCGAGAACGGCGAATCTGACGATGACAACATCGACTACACGGTGCGTCTGACCTATGCAATCAACGACTTTATTAATGTGTACGGAAGTTTTGCCACAGGATACAAGGCGAGTTCCTGGGTTCTGGCCAACACATCGGCTCCGACCGAGGCCACGTTGCAGCAGCTTTTTCCCGGCGGAGTAGGGCGACCCTTCAACCAGGTAGTAGGAACTCGGTTTGCTGATCCCGAAGAAGCTGAAGTTATCGAGTTTGGACTCAAAGCCAGTTTCAACACGGGTTATGTCAACGTCGCGGTCTTTGATCAGACGATCGAGAACTTCCAATCCAACATCTTCGATGGGCAAGGGCTTGTCCTTGCGAATGCGGAGGAGCAATCGGTTCGAGGTATCGAAATTGATGCTCGGTGGTCACCTACCGAGTCGCTCGACATCATTGCCGCATTAACCTATCTCGATCCGGAGTACGATGAGTTCACGAACAGCATTGTTGGTGATATCTCCGGGACGACGCCAGCGAACATCAGCGAGATCGCATCAACCGTCGCCGTGACCTACAGCTACAACATCGGCGGGTTTGATGGCTATGCGCGTCTCGACTGGCAGTACGAGAGTGCGGCGGACCTAAGAGAAGGAGGCAGTCTGAATCCTGAGAACGCGATTCTTGACTCGGTGGGTCATCGTGAGCGCGAGGTCAATACCTTCAACGCGAGTGTTGGCGCAACACTGGGGCGCTGGGACGTGTCGCTGTGGGGCCGCAATATTTTCAATGACGAGTATCTGGTCGCGGCCAACCCCTCAGCGGCGCAACCGGGCATTTTCAATGGGAATCCTAACCAGCCGGCTACCTATGGTGTGAGTGCTCGCATTAACTTCTGAGTGGGGGCTTTTGCCAGGATTGCGCGGCTTACTCATTGGGCGGTCGTGCTCCTGGCCTTTTTTGTTATTTGTAAATGCTCCCCCAATTGGGCACGCAAGTGCCCGCCGTCACTCTGAACAGTCCAGCCTCGTCGTTTGCTCAATGGACTCGGCCGTCTGTCAGCATCGGGCGTTCGCTCGAATCCACCGAACAAAGCCCCGCGCAACTTTTGCCTACAGCGACTGGTAATGCCGGTAAAAGTCGCACTGAATCGACTAGATTTTCTGGCCCTATCGAAGCGCTTGTATTAAAATAACAACAGTTACGTTATTTAAGGACAGTTGTGAAGAAGCCTCGCAGCAATCAGGCGTCAAAGACAGGCCTGGCTAAACGGTCGATGAAAGCTGCTAGTTCAAAATCCAGAGACCGAAGAGATCAAATCGCCCGGGCTACGATAGACGTCATAGAAGAGCAGGGGTTGCAGAAGGCGTCTCTCCGCGCGATAGCTCGGCGAGCCGGATGTACCACGGGGGTCCTGACACACTACTACCACAGCAAGGACGACTTGCTGGAAGAAGCGCTCCTGATAGCACTGGCCGACCTTGAGCGAGACTGGGATTGTGCCAGCGATGAGACGAGCGCGGCACGTGCTTTGCGGTCGTTCTCGTACTCGCACATGCCGATTGACGGACGCCTTGGGCGGAAGTGGTCAGCGTGGCAGGTGTTTGTGCGCAAAAAAGGCCGCTACGGAAAAGTCGCCCGAAAACTGGTTTTTCTGCAGCGGGAGAACCGCCGAAAGTTGTCTTTGCTGCTTGAGCGAGGACAAGAGCAAGGTGTGATTCGTTCTGATATCGCTATAGACGAGCTCGTCGATCTTTGGAATGCCACACTCAACGGATACGGACGCTTGTCGCCGTTCATGGCCAGTAAGTTATCGAAGCAACGTGTAAATAGCCTCGTCGATACCCAGCTCCGCCTGTTGCGTGCCCGTGACTCGTAGGCTGCATAGACTTCGGCGGCGGCCGTTGCATGGTAATCCGAAGGCCGAAACGCAACTTGCCGCCGTTCACTTAACGAAAGGGTCCACGTTGCATGGCTAAATACGTTTTGTACGGAACCGAGATGTCGTACTTCAGCGGCAAGGCGCGATCCTACCTTCGTTGGAAAGGCCTAGATCTGGAGGAGCGGCTCGCAGATCAACGTTTCTATGAGGACGTGTGCGTCCCCAAGATCGGGCGCCGCGTAATACCCGTGACCTTGCTGCCGGACGGAACCGCGATGCAGGATACGACGGAACTGTTTGATTACTTTGAGAGCGCCTACGAGTCACCTTCATTTTCTCCGGTTAATGCACAGCAGCAGTTTCTGGCGAGTTTGCTCGAGCTCTGGGCCGATAACTGGCTCCTGATTCCCGCTATGTATTATCGCTGGGAGTACGAAGCCGAGGTTAACGCGCTCGACTTTGGGATGGATCTTTTCCCCGATCTGTCAGCGCAAGAGCAGGCCGAGATTGGACGGAAGGCGTCGACCATGTTTCGAGGTGCGTTACCGCTATTGGGTATTCACCCTCATAACAAGCAACGGGTCGAGGACAACTGGAGGGCGGTGCTTGCCGAGTTGGACGCACATTTCCGTGCGGTGCCGTTCCTGCTCGGGGAAAGACCCACCATCGCCGACTTTGCATTGACGGGAGCGCTTTATGCGCACATGTACCGCGATGCCACTGCCGGTACGTTAATGAAGAGAGAAGGACTCGCGGTCGCGCGCTACGTCGAAAAAATGATGGTGCCGCGGGCATCGCTGTCCGGTGCATTTCCGGAGAGTCGAGAGCTTCCGCCCACCTTGGTGCCAATTCTGAAGCGGATCATGAGTGAGCAGATTCCCGCCGTGGTGGACATTGCCGCCAGGCTATCAGCGTGGCGAGAGGAAAATCCCGCTACGGAGATTCCCCGGGTGATCGGTACTCACTCGTTCGTCTTCGAAGGTGTTCGCGAGGAGCGCAGTATTTTTCCTTACGTCGTCTGGATGGCCGATCGGACGAAAGTCATGTACGACCGTTTTCGGGAGGAAGAGCCCGAAAGCTCTGAGAACGTGATTCAAATGATCGGCGGTGAGGTTCTTGATTCGCTGATTATAAAGGACCCTCTTGCAATCAAAGACCATGCGATAGTATGGCGCAATGAGATGTAGTTTCCTCTTCGGGGCGAGACAATGAAAGGAATGAATCGATGAGTAAGTCGGTAGGAAGACCGCTGGGTGAGTACGACGTCAAGCGAAAGGAAATCGCCACGGCAACCTGGGCTGTGATCGCCCAGAATGGCATCAAAGGTGCGTCTATGCGCGCGATCGCGCGCGAGGCGGGTTACACGACGGGCACACTCGTACACTATTTTTCAAACAAGGACGAGTTGCTCGAGTACGCGGTGAGTCAGGGGTTTGAGCAACTGGAAGCGCGGATCGAGAGTGCAATGAAGCAAGACAATGCATTGGAGTCGCTGCGAGACATTGCCCTCAGTACGCTGCCGCTAGATGCATCGGCGCGTGGTCTGATTTCCGCTTGGCAGAGCTTTTTGGCGGCTTCGGAAAACAACCCCGGTATGGCCGAAAAGATACGGAAAATCCTGGGGGCTACCCACAAGCAAGCGACCCAACTCGTTCGACGTGGGCAGGAGCTGAATGAGATCCGTGACGACTTCACGGCAGAAGACCTTGCGGATCAGGTCAATGCGATGAACGATGGTTTGGCGCGCCTGGCATCGTATGAGCCGAAAAGACTGTCCGCGAAGCGTCTGGTCAAAATTGTAGATGCCCAGCTTGAGCTCCTCAAGAAAGAGCAGCAGGTTTCTCCCAGCGTGTATACAGATGCAAAAAAAGCGCGATGAGTTCTGCCGCTATCAATCCCGAGTTTCGCGACGCCTTTCGCTTTAAGGTCTTTCCTCCGATTCACATTCCAGCGGTCTTATGGCTCGCACGTAAACTCGTTCGTTTTCAATCACCGGGTATGGTCGATGGCACATCGCTGGAAATCGTCGATATCAGCGGTCGACCTGCGCGTGTTTATCGACCGGAGGAGTCCGGCTCTGGCGCCGCTGTCATGATTTTTCATGGTGGCGGGCTCATCGGCGGAGCGCCGGAGCTGAACGATTGGTGGGGAAGCTGGATGGCGCGTCGTCTGCGCGCTGTGGTGGTTTCCCCATCATACAGTTCGGCCTTAGATTCACCGGCCCCGTCGGCGATCGACGATTGCTTTAATGCATGGATCTGGCTTCATACGTCCGCACAGGTACTAGGTATCGATCAGGATCGCACCGCGCTTGCGGGCGTCAGTGCGGGCGGTGGCCTCGCGGCCTGTTTGTCGCAGCGACTTCGCGATGAACGCGCGCCAATGCCCAAAGCGCTACTCATGCACTATCCGATGCTAGATGACCGTACTTGTTTAAATCGTGAGCTCGATAGAGACAAGCACATCATGTGGAATAACCAGAGCAATAGGGTAGGCTGGTCGTATTATCTCGGGCCCGAGCGTGTGGGCGGCCTATCGGTACCACCTTACACAGTCGCCGCGCGCTGCCAGGATTTCTCAGGTCTTCCCCCGACGTGGCTCGGCGTAGGCGACATCGACCTCTTCTACGAGGAAGGCTGCGGGTATGCGGCGAGTCTCGAACGTGCCGGCGTACCGTGCCATCTTGAGGTCGTACCAGGCGCTCCCCATGGGTTTGACTACTTTGCAAAAGATCATAAGCTCGTCGTGAAGTACCAACGCGATGCACTGGAGTTTGTCGCAGCCCAGGTCGGTGTCGACGTTGTCTAAGTGCTACTCGATGATGAAGGCGTAGTGCTGCCGAGCTGATCAAAAGCGGTCTCGCAAAATCACCAAAGATCCACTACCCAAGGGGGAAAAATGCCAACGGTTAAAGCGCAACAAGCTTTTCTACTGCCGGTCGATGAGCTGTGGGAGATTCTTGGTGAGTTTGGCGATACCGGGAAGTGGTCAGGCCGACCCAAGGATGCCTGCGAACAAGAAGGGGAGGGCATCGGTAGTTTACGCACCCTGATCCTCGCTGACGGCCGAACTATTGTGGATCGATTGGAAGCCCCATCCGAATCGCGATGACTCAGACATCGGTCGCGGTCTGAAAAAGCGCCAGTTGGCGATAACATCACATGTGTTTTTCAGTAAAGGCGCTGATGACCGCTAGGGATTCGGCAGACTCTGGAATCGGTAGTGTCTGCCATACATGGACCAACCCCTCTTCCACATGCAGGTCCGTAGTCACACCACTGGCTCTCGCTTTTTCGGCCAGCATCGTCGAGTCTGAGAGCAAAACTTCTCGAGTGCCGCAGAAGATGAGCAGCGGTGGAAGCCCAGTCAGGTCTGCGAACAACGGTGATGCGATTGGATTATTCGCATCGCCCGGCGCATAGGCCGACGCCATCTCGAGTAGCTTTTCTTTGGTCAGCATCGGATCATCAGCCACGCCAGGTTCTTGTGTCTCCCCAGAGCAGGTTAGATCTACCCACGGAGAGAATAGGCAAGCACAGCCCGGCAGAGCTATATCCCTGGCCTTTAGCGATAGCATGGTCGCCATCGTTAGACCGCCCCCCGCCGAGTCGCCCGCGATCATGTTCTGCGAAGGACTCACGCCTTTATTCAACAAGTACTCGTAGGCTTTAACGGCGTCATCGACCGCCGCCGGAAAAGGATTTTCGGGCGCTAAGCGGTAATCGATGACCAGTACTTGAGCTTTTGTGGATTCAGCGATGCGACCACACAACTCGCCGTGCGTCTTTTTGCTCCCAATGATGTAGCCGCCTCCGTGCAGGTAGAGCACCGCACGCGTATCGAGGCTGTTTTCGGCCGTAATGAGGTCAGCTGACAGTCCGTCGATGGAAAGGGGCTTAACGTTGGCACTGGTCGGCGGGCAGAGTTGCACCATCATCTCCTCAAAGCCAGAGCGCATCTCTTCGATAGAGGGCACTTCGACATTGACTTGTTCGACCATCACTGCGACAAGATCTTCGTGTTCCTTACTGGGCATCCTTTACTCTCCTCAATCGACTTGCCTTGGTCGCAAATCGCCCCACGGCTGATGTGTTCTCGTACTGGGGCGTTCGGCCTTCACTGGTAACGGCACCCTACTTTGTTCGCTCTACCGCTATTCGTTTCAAGGTGAAAGCGCGGCGAAGTAGGCTGAATCCAGATACTCGCGAATTTCCCCGATCTTAGATCCGATTACGACGACACGCGTGCACACAGGCATGGAAAAAGCATCACCGTTCTTTTGGTTCCCGGTCACCGCGTACTCTGCGATGAACCCACTATCGATCACGTGTATTGCGAATAAGCGAAATTTCAGTTGTAACAGTGAGTCTCTGAGGGCGCGGATCCCCGCGATGCACTCATCGAGACTCTGGTGACGGTTGTCTGTGTTGTGCCAGACCGTCGCATCATCATGAAACAGGCTTGCAAATCCGATCAGGTCCCCGCCTTCTAACAACCGAAAGAACTCCTCTGCAAGTCGAAGTGACTCGACGCGATCCTTGCTCGACATCATCGTACTTGGGCGCGGAGGAGAGATAGCATTGAATTGGGCCACCGAGTCACAGCTTCTCACCGCGCGCATAGCGTTCAGCCAATTCGTTCATATCCCACGCCGTCGCTGGCGACTTCCGCGCGATGATTTGTCGTACACGGTCTTCGACGAACCCATCCCAAGCGGGATTGGGAAGGATGTAGAAATCTCCGCGCAGCACACCCTCTGTTAGCGCCGACGCGACTTCCTCGGGAGAGGCGGCGTGCGAGAGAAGCCCTTCGACCAGCGCCATCGCTCCCTCTTGCCGTTCGGCCATGTCAAACGCGACCTGCAAATCTTCGGGACGATTCCGTTCAGCAGCAAAAAACTCAGTTCGAACCAGGCTCGGGCAAAGCAGGGAAGCCCGGACGTTGGAATCGACGGCGCGCAGATCGGTATGCAGCGTCTCGGTGAGACTCAACACCGTATGTTTGCTTGCGCCGTAGATACCGCCTCCCGCGAGCAGGCCGGCAAGTGAGCCGGTGTTCACGATGTGAGCCGGTTCGCCATGGGCAATCATGCCGGGTACGAACGCGCGAAGGCCATGAAGCACGCCATAGAAGTTGACGCCCATAACCCAGGTCCAGTCCTCGATCGGTTGCTCCCAGATCGGCATGCCGAATTGACCGGAACTGCTCGCAACGCCTGCGTTATTGCACAACAGGTGAATTGGACCAAACGTCTCCGTTGCGGCGATCGCGAGGTCTCTCACAGACGCCTCTGACATAACATCGGTCACTACACCCGTCACTTGCGCACCGCGTTCGCGCAGCGCATCGACTACCGACTCGAGTGCTTTTTGCTCAATATCAGCCAGTACAACACGCATGCCTTCGTTGGTCAGCGCTCCGGCTAACGCAGCACCGATCCCGCTGCCTGCTCCTGTCACCACGGCAGTTTTCCCAGCCAAAGACTTCATGCAAAAACCTGTCTCGTCGACTTCATAGTGCTAATAATAATAACAGATGTTAGAATTAACAGAACAGGGCGATAGTTCCAGCGCAGAACCCATCGTTCATGGCGCTCAGTTTCCTTGGGCAATGAAGCGGCGTCCCGACACCGGGAGGTCGGAAACGATATCAACAATGGTCACGCGAATATGAAACAGATACTCGGCTACTCCGATCAACTCACCGTTCGTCCGGGCAACACCCTGGTTTGTCGGGTAAGCAGTCAGGCGAATGAAGCGTACGACGCGCAGCTTGTTCGGCTTCTCAACGCCGATTCCCATTCAGAGAAAGCACGGTTTCGTGAAGAAGAAGTCGATTGTGGTTGCAATGGCACTTACTCGGGATTGGAGCAAGCGATCCCGAGTGGGTCCTGTGTTTCGATTCCAACCCAAGCACTGATATCAAGCTGGGATGAATTCTCTCTCATCATGAATATCATGCCGACCGCCCCGACGATGGCCTGCCAGCATATCGTCACTCAGTGGGACTCCACCTTGGAGGCAGGGTGGCGCCTAACGCTGACTGAAACCGGGGCGCTCTCGTTTCAAGTCCGTGATGGGAGCGGTGATTGTACGGTGACTCTCCAAGAGGCCGCGCAACCGAAGTGTTGGTACCAAGTCACAGTTCGCGCAAGCCGCGCTCAACGCTTACTGAGGTTAACGGCGAAGCGGATTGCCCAAAGCCCCTTGTCCATATCCCGGGAGGACGAGCTGTCGGCCTCAGCTGAGCTGGACATCAAGGCAGCGGTTGGTTCTGCGCCATTGCTTATAGGTTCAGCCTCCAGTGGCACCAATATTCACGGCCAGCCCATTCCGAAAAACGGATTCTATGGCCGCATTGAGAACCCCGTGGTGTATCGAACCGCGCTCACGGATGAGCAGCTTGTGCGCGTCTGTGAAGGATCACGTCCTCGCGAAGTCGCGGCTTACCTGTTGGCGGACTGGGACTTTTCGCAGGCCATTGGGACCACTTCCGTCCGTGACCGCTCACCGAATAGACTGGACGGTACTACGATCAATCTCCCTCAGCGCGCGGTTCGGGGAACCGCCTGGGCCGGTGAGATGAACTGGCGGAACGACCCCGCGCAATATACCGCCATCCATTTTCACGGTGACGATCTGTACGACTGCGGTTGGAGCGAGAGCTTCAAGCTCGTCGTGCCGGACGACCTGAAAAGCGGAGTTTACGCCGTGCGGCTTCGGCGGGGTGACACCTTCGATCAGCAGGATGCGAATGAGGACTATCTAACCTTTTTCGTTGCGCCGGCAAAACACAAACCGCAGGCACGCCTCGCGCTGATTCTGCCCACCTTCACTTATCTAGCGTACGGCAACATGCGTTTCATCGAGGCTGGGCGAAAAATGATGGGTTTAAGTCCCGAAGAGTTTTATGGCGATGGCAACAGTCTGGGGCCCGGGTCCGGCTACTACGGTAGGGTGATCGACGCTCATCCTGAACTCGGCTCGTCGGTATACGACTTTCATGCCGATGGAACGCCACTGGTGTTTTCTTCCTGGTTACGACCGTTGTTGAGTATGCGGCCGAAGAGTCAGTTGCTCTCCTTTGGCGCCGACATGTTGTTCGTAGATTGGTTCGAAGAGAAAGACATCGCCTACGACATCATCACCGACGACTTACTCCAGGAAGAAGGGGTAGAGCTCCTACGCGACTATTCCGTGGTGATGTCAGGGAACCACCCGGAGTACCCAACCACCGAACAGTTGGATGCGATCAAGGCGTATCTAGCTGGCGGTGGGCGCTGGATGTACATGGGCGGTAATGGCTACTACTGGCGTGCGGCGGTATCCGAAGAGTTGCCCGGTGTTATTGAGATGCGCCGGGGTCGAACGGGTTCCGGAACGTCGAAGTCAGATATCGGGGAGTCTTATCTTGAGTTCACGGGCGAGAAAGGTGGAATCTGGCTGGATATAGGCCGTCCGCCACAACAGTTGTTTGGTGTGGGTTTTATCGCAGCGGCCTCTGGGATGGGCGACAGTGCTTCCCATTTTCGGGTGCAGCCAGATCACGTAGACCATGCCCGGACCGTGATCCTCGGAGCGGGCAACGACAACTACGTTCTCAGGTGACCCCAGTGAGTAGTTCACCTGATCAATCTCTTGCCCCGCTGCGGCTCCCTCCAAGATGCCGTAGTTGCCAAACACGTCATCACTAACACCCTCAAGGATGAATGATGCGCGACTGGTACGTGCATCTGGCTGCACCCGAAAATGGGAAGCACTGTCGCCCATCCCAGAGGCCGCTGCGATAAAACCCACACCAAACAACTGTTGTGGCGGACGGCCTATATCCAGCCAGATTCCACCTTTCT
>JBCCNK010000028.1:0-20681 GCA_039025875.1 Pseudomonadota bacterium | reverse complement strand
CGAAGCCAATTACGAGTTGGTGCGATACCGACGCCAACCGATATCGATGCTGGCACCGCGGGCACTGAAGGCTCTCTCGCCCTTGGGTTCCGCCCCTGTGATTACTGATGGAGACCTTGTGCTGGCCGAGAGCAGTGCGATCATTGAGTACATACTCGATAGGCACCCAAAGTCTCCATCAGTAATCACAGGGGCGGAACCCAAGGGCGAGAGAGCCTTCAGTGCCCGCGGTGCCAGCATCGATATCGGTTGGCGTCGGTATCGCACCAACTCGTAATTGGCTTCGAGCGCTTCGAGCAACCACAGGATTCGGAATGACTGGGAGTATTCTAGGTGGTGAAGTGTGAGCATGATCAGCAAGCCCCTCCATCGATGCCGATCCGAGAGTAGGGCCTTCCTTGAAGCGTCAGAACGACTGAACGCGGCCTTGCGTGGTCTCGGTGTTCACAGAGGAAGATTCCCTGCCAGGTGCCGAGAGCCAACGTGCCAGCGGTCACCGGAATTGATAGCTCGGTGCCGGTAAGGACGGACTTGATATGAGCTGGCATATCATCGGGGCCCTCCATTGTGTGTCTGTAATAAGGAGCGTTCCTTGGAGCGAGTTGCTCGAAGTGAGCCTGTAGATCTTTGCGCACATCCGGATCAGCGTTCTCATTGATCGCTAGAGAGGCTGATGTGTGCTGGATAAAGAGATGTAGAAGGCCAACTTCGATGTCCTCAAGCTCCGGGATCGCGTTCACCACCTCACCGGTAATCAAATGAAATCCGGCTGCTCGCGGTGCAAGCTCCAGGGTTGTCGAAAGCCAGCATACGCTGTCTGCGGGTGTCGGACTGGCAGCGACCGTGTTTTCGCCCTCAACCGCAGTCGATTTGTTGCTCATGGCGCGGCCCTATGTCGCAAACATCCAACCGATTGCGCACCGTAGCCCCGACTGAACTTACAAGGTCCCACGTGGGCAAATTGCACAACGCTCCCGTACGATCGTAGGATCATCTCTATGCAAGATCGAGACACACAGCTCCCGAACAAGATCGCGAAAAAGGTACTCGCCACCGTCGCTTGTGCGCTTGCGGGGTTAGTGATTACCGGAGTGTTGTACCTGTTGACTGAACACCCGGAGCAATCACGGGCCTGCAACGCTGCTTTGCAAGATGTGGCTGCGATTGTGATGAGCGACAACTTGGTCGCGAAGGAATCTATGGCAAATCGGGCGGTTCTAAAACGCGGATTGTGCGCGCCCTCGGATAACAGCCCGCCACCATAGTTCAGCACTGCGAATCAGTCCGATCAGTGGTTAGGCCGGCTAGTCGCCGATTGCCACAACTTGAGTACGACACGCTCCAGTGCATTCTCGGCGGCGATCCCCAGCTTCTGCTGCCAGTTCTTGCGCGGCACATAGCGAAGGCTGAACACGCCATGGGATTTTAGTTTTTGCTGGATGTAATCATCAGAGGTCTGCAACTGATCCACCAGACTTACGTCGACGGCGCGCTGACCAAACCAGACCTCCCCCGTCGCCACCTTATCGATGTCAACAACATCGCGATGATCTTTGACGAAATCTTTAAAGAGCTCATGCGTGTCTTCGATGTCTTCAACGAACTTCGCGCGTCCTTCGTCGGTATTTTCGCCAAAGAGTGTGAGGGTGCGTTTGTGCTGACCTGCGGTAATCAACTCAAAATCGATGTCGTTCTTCTTGAGTAAACGGTGGAAGTTCGGAATCTGGGCGACAACACCAATAGAACCGATAACGGCAAAGGGCGCCGCGATGATCTTTTCAGCGACGCACGCCATCATGTAGCCACCGCTGGCCGCAACCTTGTCGACAGCGACAGTCAGGTGGCAACCGGCATCTCGAATTCGCTGGAGCTGGCTCGCAGCGAGGCCGTAGCCATACACAACTCCGCCGGGGCTTTCCAGGCGCAGCAAGACCTCATCGGTCTCGCTGATCTCGCTCAGGAGGACAGACACCTCCTCCCGCAGACGCTCGACCTCCGACGCCCTAATGTCTCCGATAAAGTCCAATACAAACAGTTTTGGCTTCTCTTCGTTGGACTCATCGCCCTCCTTTACCTGCTTTACCTGCTTTTTCGCGGCTTTGGTTTTCTCCTTGTGCGCTTTCTTGTCGCTCTTCTTGTCGGCCTTACGCTTCTCCTTGAGCATCTCTGGCTCCATCGTCGCATCGCGCAGCGCATCCTTGAGGTCGTCATAGCGATCATTCAGGCGCTTGATTTCGATGTGGCCTTCACCCTCACCGCGCTGGCGCTGGCTTACTGCAGCGATCAGGAGGACGATAGCGCCGACCGCCGCCACCACTGTGACTGCCTGGGCGAGAAATAACCCGTACTCACTTAAAAATTCCATCTAGCTTCCATCTTGAATTTCGTAGTTTCGAAATCTCTAAACAACTTCATTTAGAGCATTTAATACGTTCTTTTTATGACTAATTATGGGACTGTGCGCGGCTAGACAGACACAGACGTCGGCCCCTCCCCATGCGCAAGAAAGGCCTGCTGCGGCGTCGATCACGTGCCAAAATCTTGAGCGCGCTGCACCAAACACTCAAACACAGGACACGGGTATTCGCTGCCGCTTTACTCGTCAGCGCTGTCTTACACGCCGACAGTGTTCTTGTATCAATTGGCCAGCGATAGAAGTTGTGGGAGGAACCATAGGCAGGCTGTCGACGTTATACCAGCCGGCATCCACGATTTCTTCCTGATCCGGCTGAATGTCTCCTTCCACATAATCCGCAAAGAATCCCAGCATAAGCTGACTCGGAAAAGGCCAAGGCTGGGACCCAAAATACTCTGTGTGTCCCACGATCACACCAACCTCTTCTTCCACTTCCCTGCGCACCGTTTCTTCAACAGACTCGCCTGCCTCTACGAAACCCGCCAGTGTGCTGTACATTGGACGCGGAAAGTTCGCATTCCGCGCAAGAAGAATCTGATCCCCACGACGAACCAGACAAATCGCGCAGGGTGAAATACGAGGATAGACGATCAAGTCACAGCTCGCGCAGCTCATGGAGTTATCCATGACAGATTTTTCCAACGGGTCCGCGCAACGACCGCAGAAACGATGATCGTCCTCCCAGCGCAGGAGTTGATAGGCTCGACCAACTACCGCGAACAGTCGATCGTCAACGCGGCCTAACAAGGTGTATAGACTACCCATCTGATACCGCATCGGGTCTAGGGGCCCCACCTCCGACACCTCAATTGCAAAGCATGGCTGGCCATTCCAGTGGCCCACAAACTGCTCGCTTACGGCCGACCAGCCCTCCTCCATGATGTCGGTCGACCCTAAAAAGCACGGGTCAGAATTGCGCAGATCCATCACGAGTTTACCGCTCGCAAAGACGACGTGTAGTGCCTGTGTGCGATCTGCTGGCGCTGGTAGACCTAAATCAAGCATCTTTGTTTACTTTTCCAACCGTCTTTAAGTGGATCAGGGTGATTCATGAGCAACGCTTACTTCTTCGATCAGTTTCTAGTCAGGATCTACCACTCTATTCTTGGCCGCTGCCGTACAGTTGTTCCTGACCACCCGGAAGAACCATTGGGTGGGCTTCCGCGAGGCCTCCAGTCGCTGGCCCTGCCTCGCCGAACTCTCGCCAAGCTATCGCCAAACTATCGCCAAACTATCGCCAAACTCTTACCGAGTTTTACCGTATTCCACCGAAGTCTAACCGTAGTTTTTGATGCCCTACCAGTTCCATGGGGAGGACCCATGGCGTGCCCTCGTCTTGCAAGGCATACTTCATCGCCGATTTTCTTTGATCCGCTGAGTCAGCGCCGCGCGTAAGCGATTGGATGGACAACCGCATATGGCGGCAAAATAAGGATACAACATGAGCGTTTCTCCAGGTCAGGCCCTATGGCAGAACTTTTTGGGCTCGTCCCCCACCTGGTACAAGCAGGTCATCATCGGTTTTCTATTGCTGAATCCTATTTTTCTCGTCCTGTTGGGTCCCTTTGCAACTGGCTGGCTCCTCATTGGCGAGTTTATATTCACGCTTGCACTAGCGTTGCGCTGCTACCCACTCCAACCTGGTGGCCTGCTCGCCATTGAGGCCGTGATTCTGGGGATGACGAGCCCGGAAACGGTCTTTCATGAGGCCGAGGCCAACTTTGAGGTAATCCTGCTGCTGATGTTTATGGTGGCCGGGATCTACTTCATGAAAGAGCTGCTGTTATTTGTATTTACGAAAATCCTTCTACAGATCCGGTCAAAGATCCTGTTGTCGCTGCTATTCTCTTTCGTCGCAGCTTTTTTATCAGCCTTCCTCGATGCGCTCACGGTCACTGCGGTTCTCATTAGCGTGGGCGTAGGGTTCTATGCTGTCTACCACAAAGTCGCGTCCGGCAAGGGTGTACACCAGGACGGACATGATCATGGCGACGACGATGGCGTAAAAGACTCCCATCGTGAGGATCTTGAACGCTTCCGCTCGTTCCTGCGATCGCTACTGATGCACGGCGCGGTCGGAACTGCCTTAGGTGGCGTCTGCACTCTAGTAGGCGAACCTCAAAATCTGCTCATAGCGACGGTAGCTGATTGGGACTTCGGTAAATTCCTAACCATCATGGCACCGGTGACGATGCCCGTGCTCGTTTGCGGCCTCGCGACTTGCGCACTGCTCGAGGTAACGAAGATCTGTGGATACGGCGCCACCCTACCCTCGAATGTTCGCGCAGTGCTGGAGGAGTACCAGCAAGCCGCCGATGAGCGTCGCGATGCGCGAACCGTGGCTCGCCTGATAGTTCAGGCTGTCACGGCTCTCATCCTTGTCGTTGCTTTAGCGATGCACTGGGCGGCGGTTGGTCTGATTGGATTGATGGTGATTGTGCTGCTAACCGCCTTCAACGGCATCGTCGAGGAACATCAGCTCGGGCACGCATTCGAAGAAGCTCTCCCATTTACTGCGCTTCTTGTCGTGTTTTTTGCGATTGTCGCCGTCATCCATGACCAGCATCTCTTCACCCCAGTCATCGATGCAGTTCTTGCGATGGAAAGTTCTGTGCGTCCCGCTATGTTCTTTATCGCCAACGGCGTTTTGTCAATGATCAGCGACAACGTTTTCGTCGCCACCGTGTACATCAATGAAGTCAAAGCCGCGCTCGATAGCGGCACGATTACGCGTAAGGAATTCGATCAGCTGGCAGTTGCAATCAACACAGGTACCAACCTTCCGAGTGTTGCGACACCCAACGGTCAGGCCGCGTTTTTGTTCCTGCTCACCTCGGCACTGGCTCCACTCATTCGTCTGAGTTACGGTCGGATGGTGATCATGGCACTACCCTACACGGTTGTGTTGGGCGGCGTTGGCCTCGTTTGTGTGATTCTGTTTATCTAAGCGCTTCACTTGGCCACTCACACTAGCCACTAATTAAGCCACCCATACAAGCTACTCATATAAGCCCTTCGTATTAGGCCTTCATATAAGGCTTCGTATAAGCCCCTCTGGGTTCTGGTACCCAGGGTGACTTTGCCTTGAAAGCGAACGGTCGCCATTCGTCGTTCGCCATTCTCCGTTCGTTCTAAGCTTGCGCGGCACTTTCAACTGAGTCTGTCGCCAAGCCGACTACTTTTGCTGATACAGCGGCTGCGTACCAGACTTTTCCATCTCCGCAAGGAGGTTTTGATGCGCTTGCTGCTCAGCCTCGCTCGCCTTAATAACCTTGAGGCGACCGCTGCGCTGAATTGCTTGTCGTTGCGATGATCTGCGTTTTCCGGTGCTCGCTGCCTGATCCTCGCTGCCCAGCGCCAGCATTGTCTGGCCGCCAGTCATCACCAGATACACCTCAGCGAGAATCTCGGCATCGAGTAAGGCGCCATGTAGCTCGCGGTTTGAGTTGTCTACGTCGTAGCGCTGACAGAGCGCATCCAGACTGTTTCTCTGCCCGGGATGCTTGTTGCGGGCCATCAGTAAGGTGTCTGTCACTTCACAGAGTTGCGCAAGACCAGAAAATTTTGAGTCCAGCGATCGCAGCTCATGATCCAGGAACCCAATATCGAACGGCGCGTTGTGAATAATTAGCTCAGCGCCTTCGACGAACTCCAGGAAGTCCGGCGACACCGCTGAAAACAGCGGTTTATCAGCCAGGAATTCGTTAGTGATTCCATGAACCTCGATGGCACCAGGATCCACATCTCGCTCGGGATCGATGTAACGGTGGAAGTGCCGACCGGTCAATCGGCGGTTCTGAACTTCTACGCAACCGATCTCAATGATTCGGTGACCCTGGGAGACTTCCAAACCGGTCGTCTCCGTATCCAGAACGACTTGTCTCATTGGAAAATGCCTCTCCTCTTTGTCAGAAAACGTGTATGACGACGGGGTGTCCGAACGTTAAACGGACCTTGCTGTAGATACTTTTAGCGGTGCTTGTATAAGCCAGTTGGCTAACAGTCAGCT
Organism: Pseudomonadota bacterium; assembly: GCA_039025875.1. Lineage (GTDB taxonomy): Bacteria > Pseudomonadota > Gammaproteobacteria > Pseudomonadales > Halieaceae > Congregibacter. The sequence continues at coordinate 14,256 of JBCCNK010000028.1, read as the reverse complement.
GTGCTGTTGCTCATCAATGCCGCGGTTGGCGAGACCGTCTGCTCGCTCATTGCCGGGGTCTCCACTGTGTCCCTTCACCCAGTGCCAACTAACCTTATGCCGTTGATTCTGTTTGTCCAACTGTTGCCAAAGATCCGCGTTTGCTACCGGCTTACGCCCCGCCGTTTTCCATCCACGTTTTTTCCAGGCTCCGATCCACTGGGTGATACCTTTCATCACGTAGGTTGAGTCAGTGAGGAGCTTCACTGCGCAGGGCTCTGACAACGCGGAGAGGCCTTCGATCGCGGCTCTGAGCTCCATGCGGTTGTTTGTGGTTGGGTTCTCAGCTCCGTAGAGCTCCTTCTCACGCCCGGCAAACTCCAACAGTACACCCCAACCGCCAGGCCCGGGATTTCCCCGACAGGCACCATCGGTATAAAGGGTTACCTCTTTCACGATTTACTGGGGTTTTCGCGCGCTGCCAGGTCAGGGCTGCCGGGCTGAGGCTGGCGGGGAGTCGGCGCCGGACTACCGGCAACAGCAAGTCCAACGAGTTTTTCCCGAGCGCGCACTGGAAGCGGTCGCGGACGCCGCACACCGCCAATCTGCTTGATCGCATGCGCTACATACACACCGCCCCCAGGAAGATGGCGGCGCGCGGCCCAGGTATCGAAGGCACTTATCCATCGACTCCCGGCGCGCGACTGGCGCAGGGGTATAGGGAACAGGTAATCCACCGACTCCAATTTACAATCCAGTAAGTTTAACCAGTCGGTCAACCGGCCAACGCGCACGGGCCGATGTTCGCTCCACGGCTGCTGGCGATTCCCCGACCGCAAGCGGCGTCGCAGGGCAAGGCCCAAGCCCAGAATGCTTATGGGATTGAAGCCGACGACTACAAGGTGACCGTGTGGTCGTAAAACGCGCTGAGCCTCGCGAAGCGTCCCATGCGGGTGCTCATCAAACTCGAGAGCATGAAACGCGACCACCATGTCCATACTATCGCTGGCGAAAGGAAGCTCATCGCCATGACAGTGGAGTGAAGGCTCGGAAGCACCACGAGAAGTACTCGCGTATATTCGATGATTAATGCGACTAGTGCTCACAAGGTCGCGCTGCGGAAGCGGGCCGATTTGAAGCGCGTGGTAGCCAAATGCTCGCTCTGCTAAGGGCTGAATCCGATCCTTAATCCCGCTATACAGCTCATCAGAAGAGAACCGGGAGTACCAGGATTCCAGAGCCAGTAAAATATCGATAGACTGAGGTTTCGCTTCGCTCTTCATAGGAACAGAGTAGCTAGCGATTCCACAAGACGCAACGCTTGCAGATTAACGGAAGCCGGCAAGAAGCTGGACCAGCCGGCCAGAAGCTCGAGCGAACGGCGGGCTGGTACGTAACCTCGAGTTGCCTCATAGCCTGCCAGTCAATCGATCTCTAAAAAATCAGGCGCTGTGACGCCGCCGCCGACATCAATACTGCCGGGCTACAATGTCGGAGCGTTCGAGGCGCTCGCGGAACGTTCACATCTCGAGAACCGTGTACATAAAGAGGCACACGTCGGAGCTCAGCAGTCGGCTTGGCTAGTGTTAAGCGACCCACTAATAAGAGATTTTTAGGAGATTTTTTTGTGTCCATGGTAGATGAAGACCCCTTCCCGATACCGGCTCTGAGCGATAACTACATCTGGGTTTTGGGAATCGAACATTCTCGAGTGGTCATAGTTGACCCAGGTCACGCCGACCCCGTTTTTGAGTTTCTGCACTCACGCTCGGTAACACCAGATGCGATTCTGGTTACCCACCATCATCACGATCACGTGAACGGCGTCGCGGCGTTAAAGGAGGCCTACGGCTGCACCGTGTACGGCCCGGTTAATCCAGGCCTCAAATTCGTCGATGTTCCCTGTCAAGCGGGTGATCGAGTGGAGATCGGTCCTCTGAGCTTTGAGGTGATGGAAGTGCCAGGCCACACGCTCGATCACATCGCGTTCTTCAAACCAGGCGAAAGGCCGCTGGTGTTCTGCGGTGATACTATGTTTGCTGCGGGTTGCGGCCGGCTATTTGAGGGCGACGCTTCGATGATGCATTCGTCTATGCAGAAGCTCGCGGCACTCCCCAAAGAGACGCTGATATGTTGCGCACACGAGTATACGCTGTCTAATCTTTGCTTTGCCCGAGCGGTCGATGGCAATAACGTGCAATTGATGCAACGAGAGCAGCACGCCAAGCGGCAGCGGATGCAGGATCTGCCAACGCTGCCCTCCACGCTGGAAGTGGAGCTAGCCACGAATCCTTTTCTGCGCTGCGAGGACCCCGCAATACGCGAGGGGTTGGCAGCCGCGCAACGCGGACATGGAGCTTCAGCCGAGGAAACCTTCGCGGCGCTCCGCTCGTGGAAGGACAGTTTCTAATGTGGCTTTTCAATGTGAGAACGCTACTGCAAAGCTCCTCGCGCCATCGGTCGACGCCTACGTACACACTTGTTGCCTGCCAGGACAAATACCGCTGAGCAACAAAATGAGTAAGGATCGCCTCCGCTACGATTCACCAGGGCTGATACATTTTCGACGATACACAGGGACCGTCGATCGAATGGTGTGCTTGGCTCCAAGAATCAAGCGAGTCCGCCGCTTCCTAGAGAAACTTGCACTTTTAAAGGTAGTGCTTGCGGTGTCAGCCTGTACTACGGTATCACCGCCAGGAACTGGGCCGGCTGATCCTGAACCACTGGAAAGACCCGAGGCGGTTGTCAAAGCTGACCCCTACGACGTGCGCATCGATCCGTCGAAGCTCCCGCTCGTAAGACCTGATCAAGACTTATGGTTGAGGGTTCGGCGTCAGCTCAGGTTCGAAGTTCCCGACCATCCAGAAGTGCAAAGAGCTGTCGCTCAGCTGCGGAAGCAACGGCGCTTCGCTGAACTCATTACCCCTCGGGCAAAGCGCTATCTCTACTACCTAGTCACCGAGGTGGAGCGTCGCGGCCTGCCCATGGACCTGGCGTTGCTTCCGCTGGTTGAGAGTTCCCTTGATCCTTTCGCCTACTCTTATCAACGCGCTGCAGGCCTTTGGCAGTTCATGCCCGCAACAGCAGATGAACTGGGCATGCGCAGAGACTGGTGGTTCGATGCACGTCTCGATGTGCGTGAGTCCACGCGCTACGCGTTGGACCTGCTCAGCGACTATCATTCGGAGTTCGGTGGAGACTGGTACTTGGCGCTGGCTGCATACAACGGCGGCAAGTATCGGGTGCGGCGCGCAATTGCGCGCAACAAGGAACGCGGAGAACCGACGACCTATTGGGCGCTGAGTCTACCGCGAGAGACGCGCCGCTATGTTCCACGACTTCTCGCGATTGCAAGCCTGCTAAGCGAAGGGGATTCTGCATTTGATCTGCCTCCGATACCGAATCAGCCCGCGTTCAGTGCCGTCTCTACCGGAGGGCAAATCGAACTGCTGCGCATTGCTGACATCGGCGGTATGTCGCTGAACGAACTGCGTTCGTACAATCCAGGTCAACTCCGCTGGGCAACCGCTCCTCGAGGCTCGGGAGAAATACTCGTTCCAATAGAGTACGCGGCGAGAACACGCAAAGCGCTAGAGCAGCTCCCGCAAGAAGAGCGGGTGACCTGGGAGCACTACCGCATTCGTAGTGGCGACTCGTTGATTCGCATCGCTCGGAAGTTTGATACACAAGTCGGCCTGCTGCGTGAGGTAAACAACCTACGCGGCAACTTGATCCGCGCCGGCGATACGCTAATGATCCCAAACAATGAGGCCTGGCGGGAAAGCCTCTCGCTTAGCCGCGAAGAGAGGCGGGGCATCGAGAGACGATATAGAGTTCGAAATGGGGATTCTCTCTATACCATCGCACGCCGATTCAATCTCGACATGGCGGATCTCATCAGCTGGAATAAATTGGACCCCGGTAGATACCTGCAGCCAGGCCAGTCTCTTACTTTGTACCTAAGAGAGGGCTAGCGGTAGACCGTCGGGACTCATCGAAAACGGTCGGGACTCATCGAAAACGGTCGGGACTCATCGAAAACCGTCGGGACTCATCGAAAACCGTCGGGACTCATCGAAAACCGCCGGGACTGGTGAAGCAAAGACGGAGCTCTCGCGATCTTCCTAGCTCACTTCGTGTTTGATCGCCAGCTGGGGAAAGTAGAGAGCACATCGCACAGCCGTGCCCCTCATCTCAGCCAGCGCAGACCGATACTTCGCGAGTTGGTCTTTGTATGCCTTTTCCTGCGCCAAAAAGAACACCTCCTGGGATTCTCCTGGCATTGGCTGCGAAGTTTTATAGTCGACGATCCAAGTCACACCAGTTTCTGAGTCTTCAAAGGTAAGATCGACCACGAGCGCATCGACCCCATCGTCGCTGCGTCGAATCAATTCGAACTCCGCACTGCGATTTTCATGACCCGAATGCAATGCCCAGCGCAACCATGGATCGCGAAGTGAACGATCAAGCGCGGCGCGGCCCTGGCCCGTCAGACATTCTAGCTGATCACTTGTGGCACCTGCATCACGCAGACTGAATGAGAGTAGCGAGATCAATTGAGAGTCGCACTCTCTGGGAAGGATAGACCGATAGAATAGTGACTCTAAACACCGATGCAGCGCAGTTCCGTATGCCCGCGCATTAATGCTCGATGTGGGCACCGTTAATTTTGAGAAGCCAGCGTTCGGAAGATGCTCGGCAGGTTCAAGGTGATTCAAGCGCCAGTAGGAGCCCTTCGATTGACCTACGCCAGGCGATGTCTGTTCCTCGGCACAGAAACTGATTGTCTGGGTGTTCATCCCTGGCCAGAGCGATGCAAGCAACGTATTGGGCCCTGGATCCTTTGCGGTCTGCTTGTCCTCGTCCCATCCTAGACACCCGCTTAGCCAAAGATACCGCGCGGCACGGGTCGCACCGACATAGAACAACCGGGTTTCTTCCAAGCGTCCCTTTTGCTTCGCTGTCCAGCGCAGATAACGATAAATTCCAGGCTTTTCATCGTTGTTGTCCGGAAGAAAGTCAAAAAGAGCAACCGGTTCGCCATCCGATGAGGTCAACTCATCCCAAAGCAGTAATTCCTGCTTGTCGGGTGCGGTTGCCATCGCGAGACCGGGCATCAACACCCAGTCAAACTCCAGGCCCTTGGACTTATGAATGGTCATCACCTGCAGCTTGTCATTGAGTACGTTGGACGAGCCATAAAGTGTACGAATCGCATTCTTCAGCTCAGTCCAACATAGAGGCGTTTGAGTACGCTCAAACTGGGAAAGAAGGTCAAAGAACCGCTCGGCGTCCGCTGCGCTCTGAGCCTCTCGAGACCACGCCGCCCCACCAAGTCGGAGCCAGACTTCTTCAACCCAGACTCGAAGAGCCACTCGATCCTTGTACTGGTCAGCCCAATGAAGCACGCTGATGACATGCAACACGCGACCCTGGGCCGCCGCGGTCAGCTTTGCCAACATCTCGGTTGCTTCGCTGGCCGAGCTCATTAACAAAGCCGGCACCGGCGCACAGAATGACATTTCCAGAAGGTCTGCATGGTTGAGCGCCACAGCTGGGGTTCGAAGCAAGGCAAGCCATGCGTGCCGATCATAGCGGTCGGTAAGCACGCTACATAGAGTGACCAGATCCTTTATTAGTTGTCGGTCCTTTAGTGCATCGAGTTCGGCAGCCTGCGGCTCGAGACCACGGCGACTTAGCTCTCGTACTATCGGCCGCAGGACCGCGCGAGACCGCCCAAGAACTGCAATAGTCTTTACAGCATCATCCGCCATCCCTTGCTCAACCCGATCACAGAGAGCCGACAACTCAGCCTGAACTGCGCCAGGACCTGCAAAAAATTTCGGCTCGATGGACCCTACCGCATCATGTGCCGCAATAGCCGGCCGAAACGCTACCCCGCCAAGCTGGGGATCATCCTGTTCGGGAAAGGCATCCTGAAAAGCCAGGTTCGCCCAGGAAACAAGCTCGGGGGCGCTGCGGAAGTTTACTGAGAGATCCAAGCGCTCAAGCATCAGGTCACCGACACCATGATCTCGGGCTCGGAGAAACAGGCCTACATTCGCCTGACGAAACCGGTAGATTGACTGTTGAGCGTCACCGACCAGAAATAACGTACGCGGCGCCCCGGGGTTCATGGCGTTGTGATCGGACCAGCCTCGGGTGAGTCGGCGCACAAGCTCAAACTGAAGTGTGGAAGTGTCTTGAAACTCATCGACCAACAGGTGTTCGATACTGTAGTCAAGACGGAGCGCTAAATCGGTCGGCGATTCATCGCTCCCGAGCGCCTGCAGCGCGGCCAGCGCCACCTGAGTGTGATCATTCACACCGGCCCTACCGAAAGTCACCAGCAACTGAGCGGCGAGGCGTGGGAGTAAGTACAGCAGCGACGCTAAGAATTCATTGTCGCCGCCAATCAAGTGGGAATCTGGTAGCAACAGCACATGCTGAACGCATTGCAAGAGCTCATCATCTTGCCGAGATGCGAAATGCTCTAGCATGTCGAGCATGAGTTTCTTCTGCTCTCTGGCGACGTCACTACTTACGGGGAACCCCTGACGTTTGTCTACGGTTTTGCGCCAGCCCGCCCCATCTTTTGTGAGCAAGAGCGACGACACATCACGCCATTCTTCGACATCATAATCAGCACTCGACCAATGGACGGCATCACCGCTGTGCGTACAACGATAATTTTGAAGCTCTTCCAGTGCAGAAAGTCTGGTGCCCAGGCGACTGCGCAGATCCTGAATACGTTGTTCGCTGAGGTCGCGAAGAGCACGCGTCATTTTGACCTGAGGAGACTGTCCTGAGGCTGACTGGAACAGAAGTGACCATTGCTCGCGACGTTCAAGCAATCGCTGAAGAAGCTCGACACACTGATCCCAGTTATTGTCTAGCTTCAACAGAAGACGCACGACTTCACTACCACTGGCACCAGACTCTGCGGTTGAGATCTCACGCCGCAGAAAGCTCACGATCGCTTGACGAGTCAGATCGCGGGTATCGTCCACTGTTTCGGCTAAACCTCCACTGGCGCTCTCAAGAGGCATTTGCTGCATCAGTTCCTGACACAGGCTGTCGATAGTTTGGATGCGCAACCGACTTGAATTGCGCAATATCTGCCAGTTTTTCGCTCTGTCCTGATCCAGAACGGTGGTCGCCAGCCTTCGGCCAATGGCTTCAAAATCGCTCGACGAGCCGAGCTGATCAATCGCGTTACCTTCGCCTTCGCCTTCGCCTTGGTCTTGGTCTTGGTCTTGGTCTTGGTCTTGGAAAGAGGATGCGAGCACTTCGGCCCTTTCCAGTTCGTTCATCACGCGCAAGCGCATTTCTGCGGCGGCTTTGCGCGTGAAGGTGATTGCTACAACGGACTCTGGCCGCTCAACCTGCCCCAAGAGCGCGAGGTATCGCTGCACCAATAAGCTGGTTTTCCCCGATCCGGCAGGTGCAGTAACACAAAACGAGGCGCCGCACTCAATCGCCCTGGATCGGATCTCTTGATCGGCTACCGCGCTCATCACGGGTCGAGTCGACGTATCAGCGCGCTTTCGCTCCAGAATTGGCTACCGTCATCCTGATCGTCAATCGCACCGTCACAAAATGCATTGGCCAAATCCAAGAGGTGCTCTCGCCACTTTCTGCGCGCATGGCTAGCGAGCTCTTGCTCCGGTGTGTCAGCAAGCATCGAGTCTTTCTTGTAGAAAGCCGAGTAGGGCTTTATTCCTCTGGCATGCGCGTCCAGCGAAACGCCTGCAAAACCCATTTCTCCCGCTTTCAGGCTCGCAAAGGAAATACCGTCTGACGCAGGTTCTATCAGTGCGTAGAGGGGCATTTGGGGACTCTTGATCGGGTCAGCGAACCAGTTTAGAGGAGACTCCTTACGGCCCGACTTATAGTCAATCACGAGGCGGGCTCCAGATTCGAGCGTATCGATTCGATCAAGGCGTACATAAAAACAAAGCGCGCCAAGCGCCAACTCGCCCTCTCGCTCACGTTCTGTCACCAAAAACTCCCCCACTCGCTCGGCCTCAGTCCGCAGCCAGTTGCGAAGTAGCCCATGCAATCGTTGCTGTTCGATAGCGAGAACGCTCGAACCAATGACATGGCGACGTTCAACCGGCAGACTCTGTACGGCGATTTGTGAAGTGACGCCGCACAGTTCGTCGAGCTGGCCGTCACTTGCGTTGCGTATTGCTTCGCTGCCCGTGACTTCAGCAAACAACCTGTAGAGAGCGTCATGGAGCATGGTGCCTCTCTCAGCGGGATGCAGGCCTACGCTGGCTACCTCGGGCTCTGATGTTCGAAGCCGGAACTCAGCGAATGCTCTAAAAGGCGATTCGGCTTGATAAGCTAATACCTGCGCCCTTGCCCTAGCTGCGACGGGTTCGCGCTGCTGTAGGGGCAGGGGTTCAAGTTGCACGAACTCACGCCCCGCCGATTCGAGCTGCCGAACCCAGCGCTGATCGGAAGCGCAAGTCCCTCCCGTCTCGCGAGATGCAAACTCCCGCCGGTCCTTAATCAGCGCGCTAGGTTCGCGTTCTACGCCATCGTCCGAGGTCACGTAACTTGCACGTATGTCTTTGGAAGTTGCGCACCAGCTCGCCCAACGACGAGAAGCTCGACGAGATTCCCAATCGGCGTCGCACCGAGGCATCTTATGTGCCACCTGCATACGGTACGGCAGATAAGGGTTTGGTTGCGGCTTTTGCGGCCATCTCTGTGCCTCGAGTCCCGTCACCCAGATCGCATCGAAAGAAAGCCCAGTGGGTTCTAAAGGCCCTAGTATCTGTATTCCCCGATCGGGCGTTTCCGGCTGAAACTGCTCAGCAGCCACGAGATTGCGCAGAACTTCGAGCGACTCTTCGAAAGGGAGCGGCCCAAGCGTGTCATCTAGCTGTGCATAGCGTTCTAAAGCGCCGGTCCATCGATCCAGTTGTTGGAACTCAAGAGAGTCCAACGCTCGACCCCGCGCCCAATCCCAGGATTCAAGCAGTTCTGGAAACACTTGACTCCATTTTGATGGCAACAGTGCTTTACGAAAGACCCCCTCCTGGCTGTCGAGACGGGTGATTCGTTCCCACGGGGCGCTCTGTCCACTGTCGTCCCAGAACTTCCCCAATATGCGTCGCAAAGAGAACTGGGGAATTCTATCGGAGCGCAGCGCGCGGAGGCTGCCGACAATACCCTCACCAAGCAGAGCCATCGATCGCTGCGTGGACCAGGGGAGAAACCGGGAATGCAAAACGGCAATAAGAGTGTTGAGCGGAACCTCGCTCGCAAAACAGGCCAACACACGTACTGCATCGCGAATCAGGGCTGCTTGCCCGAGTGGAAATCCAGTTGCGAAGTTAACCGGCAGCCTCTCGTAGGATTGGGCTAGCGTACCGAATTCACGACGCAGGAGCCGCTCAAGCTCATAACGATCCCGATGCATATCACTCAGAACCACGGCATAGCGGCCTTTCGGGTTTGCTTGACTCCTGGCACGGCACCACCGCGCCACAGCCTCAAGCTCGGATCGCCTATCAACGAAAGCGGCGACTTTCATAGTCCCGCTTGCGGCCGATCCAACGGCGCCGTGATCATCCTCGGTTCTAGTATTGCCCACAGGTGCTGTGCCTGCACCAGGTTCCAGCTGCGTCGAATCGAATGCACCAGTTGGACCGTACTCACTTGACACCTCGGTCACCTCGCGACAATTCTCAGCCGTCGAGTGCAGCGCCCGATATAACGGAGGAAGATCTTCGAGATAAAGCTCGACGATGCGCAGATCGGACCCCGAGTCTCTCAATTGCCGATACCGGAGTAGCGCTGTTAACTGAACTTCGAGGGTACTTAGGCCTCTCGCGTTCAGATACTCTAAAAACCGACTGCGCCAGCGCAGGAACGTCGACGAGCCGTCGCCGAGTTCAAACCAGGGCGAAACCTTTCGATCCGACGGCTCCAGTCGCCAAAGCAACAGGTTCTCAAACGCTTGTTGGCAAAGCTCCGCTGCCTTGAATGAGTGCAACAGCGTTAAGCCTGCCGCTTCGTCTTGCTCGATGATTCCCTGCCAAACTTTTTTCTGCGCAAAACCATCGAGCACACTCACCGGTGCCACGTGCCCTCGAGTTACCGCCCGGCCCAGTTGCATGTTCCAGAACTGACGTACCGGCAGGACGCAGACATCGTTGGCGACGCGGTTTTCGGCCAGCATCTGATCACGCAAGTAGAGACGAACCTGGCGCGCGAGCCGCTGGGTTGGAGTTACGACACACGCGCCTCGCTCAAGTGCATTCTGCAACTGCTCAGTTCGGGTAAATAAAGGATTTAAATCCACTGGATGTTCTAAACACCTGTTTGCCGTAAAATCGAGTCGCTAGATGTCGTTGCCGCACGCTGTTCTGACAATGCGGAGGCAGAGATCAAGTTCACCGGTTCACTCGCAAGTTAAGTTACCTTCTCACCGCTGACCGCTGACCGCTGACCGCTTACTCGCAATTGCCGGCCGCTGACCGCTAACAGTTGACTAAGGCCCAGTAATCATCGACCAGAAACAAACCGCACCCATCGAAAAACGGCAATGTATGTCATGAGTACTAGTGTTCACAACGTAAACGTCGCCGCTCAGGACATCCTGGCAACGCCCACAATGCTGAAGGCAGAGCTCCCGCTCACGGATGAGCTGCAAGCAACCATTTCTGACCATCGTCAAACTGTCTGGAATATCCTTGATCGCAAGGATTCTAGGCTCCTCGTTGTGGTAGGACCGTGCTCGATTCACGATCCCTCGGCGGCGGTTGAGTACGCGGCCCGCCTGAATTCCCTGGCGCAGGAACTGCGGGAAGACTTATTCCTGGTGATGCGCGTGTACTTCGAAAAACCGCGCACCACCGTAGGATGGAAGGGACTCATCAACGACCCCGACCTCGATGACTCCTTCCATATCGAGAAAGGCCTGCGCATTGCGCGTAAGCTGTTGATCGATGTTGTCGAGATGGGGCTGCCCACTGCGACCGAAGCCTTGGATCCGATCTCGCCCCAGTATCTTCAGGACCTGATTGCATGGTCAGCTATAGGCGCCCGTACAACCGAGTCTCAAACACACCGCGAAATGGCCAGTGGATTGTCATCAGCAGTCGGATTTAAGAATGGGACGGATGGCAGTCTCGATGTAGCCGTCAATGCGCTTGAGTCCGCGGCCAGACCTCATCGATTCCTTGGAATCAACAGCCAGGGGCAGGTATCCGTGTTCTCCACTCGCGGGAATCGCTACGGACACGTGGTGCTCCGCGGTGGCACCGCCGGTCCGAACTACGACCCAGTCAGCGTATCGTTGTGCGAGACAGCTCTGGACGCCGCGGGATTGCCAGCCAACATCATGGTTGATTGCAGCCACGCAAACTCCAATAAAGACCCGTCGCTGCAACCTATTGTTGCGGACGGCGTTGCAGACCAGATTGTGGGCGGAAACCGATCGTTGATGGGTCTTATGATCGAGAGCAACTTAAGTGCGGGTAAACAGTCGCTTAGCAGCGATCTGTCATCTCTCCAATACGGAGTTTCCGTCACCGATGGCTGTATTGGGTGGTCTGACACCGAGGACTGCCTGCGGGCTCTGGCAGGGAAGACCTCACTCGCACTTAAAGCTCGAAACTCATGACAAACGCTAAGAGTCTGCAGTGATCCGCGCTACCGCTATCAACCGCTAGTAGTACGCGTTGGTTCTATCCGAATGGTCGGTCATATCGCGGACGCCTTTAAGCTGTGGCAACTGCTCCAAAAGCGTTCGCTCGACACCGTCTTTTAGAGTGACGTCGACTGCGCTGCATCCCTGACAGCCACCACCAAATCGTAGTACGGCGAACGAATCTTCAGTCACTTCAACCAACGATACTTCGCCTCCATGAGCTGCCAGCGACGGGTTCACGTCATTGAACAGCACATAATTAATTCGGTCTTCTATCGGAGAATTTTCATCAACACGCGGCATCTTCGCGTTCGGGGCTTTTATCGTGAGCTGCCCACCCATTCGGTCAGTGGCGTAGTCGACCAGGGCATCTTCAAGAAACGGAACCGATCTTCCATCGAACCAAGCCTTCAACTGCCCAAATTCCTGCGCGACGTCGGACTCTTGAATATCACCATCGCGGCAGTAAGCGATGCAGGTTTCTGCCCTGGGTGTACCCGGTTGGTTTATGAAGACCCGGACTCCGAGAGCGTCTTCCTGCTTCGACAAAAGTTCGGCAAGGTATTCCTGCGCGCTTTCTGTGATTTTCAGCATTAGAGTGCCGCTCCCTGACTAAAGACACGAATTATAACGCCGCCACGCACTGTAATGAGCAACGGAATATGCAACGCCAGCTAACATCGGATTAGGAGCGGCTTCACGGTCCACCGTTGACTAGACTAACCGGGTGGTCTGGGCATGCGATTGACGTGCACAACCTAACGATTAATCTCCCGGCCTTTAACACGCGTATTCCGGTAAAATAGTCGCTACTTGTCGGCAGGTCTCCGTGTTAAGCCTCGAGTTCGGATACATGCGAACACCTACGACCACGTACGAACCAATACGAGCACCCACGAGAAACAGCGCGCGCCGTCAGCGGCGGTTTACTCGGAGCAAATGCGCTGGAGCTCGGACTAGAAGCGACGGATTTCGCTCGCACGTAAAAACCAAAATATCGAATTACGAGTCGAGGCTAGCGCTCGTAGGAAATTTTGGTGTTTAAACGAACGAGCATCAACGTGTATCTACACAAGCGAAAATTGCGAACGAACCGCACAGACGAAAGACGCAAACTCACAACATACACGCACAACGAAAACGAACAACTTTACCGAGAACCGCCCGATACAAAATGAACGCGATCTCCCAAGCCAGCAGCAAACTAGAAGAGGCTCTTCGTGAGCGCCTCCTCATTGTTGATGGGGCCATGGGCACAATGATTCAAGGCGAGGGCCTTGAAGAATCGGACTATCGTGGCGAACGCTTTAAAGACCATGCAGGTGATCTCAAGGGCAACAATGATCTACTAACTCTGACACGTCCAGACGTGATCGCGGGTATTCATCGGGCTTATCTCGATGCAGGTGCTGACATAATCACCACCAATACGTTCAACTCCACGTCGATTGCCCAGGACGACTATAAGCTGGGGCATATAGCCGCTGAGCTCAATCTTGCGGCAGCGCGACTCGCAAAAGGTGTTGTCAGTGACTATCCACCCCATCCCGGTGACCCGAAGTTCGTAGCGGGTGTGCTGGGCCCCACACCCCGTACTGCTTCGATCTCGCCCGATGTGAACGACCCCGGAGCACGTAACATCGACTTCGAGCGCCTCAGTCATGATTATGCCGATGCAACCCGCGGTCTGCTCGATGGCGGCGTTGATCTGCTACTGATTGAGACGATATTCGACACTTTGAACGCAAAAGCGGCGATCTATGCGATCGAAACCGTATTTGCCGAAATCGGCCGCCGCGTTCCGCTGATGATATCTGTGACCTTTCCAGATATTTCAGGTCGAATTCTTTCAGGGCAAAACCCTACAGCCTTTTGGCATTCGGTCGCGCATGCTCGCCCCCTGGTTATTGGGAGCAATTGCGGTCGCCGTTTCGCCGAAGTGCGTCCGTTTTTAGAAGAACTCTCCCAGGCGGGCGACTGTTACTTCAGCGCCCATCTCAACGCTGGTCTACCGAATGCATTCGGCGACTACGACGAAACGCCAGAAGTCATGGCACAAGAGTTTAGGGAGTTCGCCGAGCGCGGGTTCCTAAACATTGCCGGAGGCTGCTGCGGAACCACTCCGGCGCACATCAGCGCTATTCACGACGCACTTGAGCACTGCCATCCTCGGCCTTTGCCGGTCCACGAACCTGCGTGCCGCCTAAGTGGACTTGAGCCCTACTCCTTTGGTGAGGATTCGCTTTTTGTCAACGTCGGCGAACGTTGCAATGTAACTGGGTCAGCTCGATTCAAGAAGCTGATTCTGGCCGGCGACTACGAGACCGCGCTCGAGGTCGCACGTGTCCAGGTCGAAGACGGCGCGCAGATCATAGACATCAACATGGACGAAGGCATGCTCGATGCCGAGCACGCCATGGTCACCTTCCTGAACCTCATAGCATCGGAACCTGAAATCTCTCGTGTTCCGATCATGGTCGACTCCTCTCGCTGGCAGGTCATAGAAGCAGGCCTGCGCTGTATCCAGGGAAAAGCCATCGTCAACTCGATCAGCCTCAAGGCCGGAGAGAAAGAGTTTCTCACGCAGGCTGAACTGTGCCAACGGT
>JBCCNK010000027.1:0-20850 GCA_039025875.1 Pseudomonadota bacterium | reverse complement strand
TTTTTAGTGTCGACCCATGATTGTAGCTGCACGATCATAATAGCTGTGGTTGCGGTCTACAGACCTCTGTCAGTCTCCACAACCCCATCGTCGCCGCTGGCGGAGCCAATCCCCGAACTGGTGGTCTATCTGCGGAAGTGTGGTGTGACTGAAAACGACGCTGAATCCGGAGACACTAAAAAAATGGTCTCTCGGAAACCTCAACGTAGAGAAAGGGGGTTGACCGCTATCGATCGGATGATCGAGAACACCACCCAGCAAACGCATATCGCAATGCCATTTGCTCCCTGAGAGTCCAACCGGTCTAAATCCCGATTGATTGCTTTTTGGCGTCACGAGGAACGATCGGCCGTGGTTTCGTAAGCACCGACCGCATCTGACAAGTATCGGATCGAATCCCGAAGCTCAGATTTGGTGTACGTTTTTCCGATGCGAACTAACTCGTCAGCAACACTGCGATACAGAGGTCCCAAAGTTCGAAACAGGTTATCAGTTGCACGTACAATCACACCTCGCCGATCATCAGGGTCAGGCTCTCTCTGAACCAAATCAAGGCGTTCAAGGCGGTCCAAAAGCGTAGTCACGGCTCCCGATGTAAGACCGAGTTCACCAGCGATTACGCTGGGTTTTACAGGGCCTTCCGACACTAGGTTTAGACACCGCAGATCATTTCGAGACACCTTCACTAAAGTCGCCGCGCGATGATCCATCTTGTCTATGGCCGAGTAGAGCCTACGACAGAGGACGATTAGATCCTCAGGTGTATGGTCTTGCTGCTTATTCGAGCACATGATCTGGTCCTGGTTATCATCAGTCGCACCCTGGGTTACATTCTGTCAGACGCCAGCGCCCGTTGGAGCCCACAAATATGGTCTTCTATCCGTTCTCATTTGAGGGAGACATTTCCTTACATGATGTAGGTAAGAAGAAAGTTCTTACCTACAAGGTACTCTTCATGCCGGAAGCGTTCGAAACACGGTTGCCGTTCGACGAGTACCCGCGGCTACGAATAGAAGGCGAAATCGCGGAAGTATCAGTTCGTGGTGCTTGGATGCCAGTGGGTGATGGTCGCAGATACTTCATCGTGTCTCCAGAAATTAAAAAGCAGACTGGATTCGGGGTAGGCGATCGCGTCGAAATGAGGTTTCGGATAGACGATCAGGACTATGTCGACATCCCCTCGGAACTAGAAAAAGCTCTATCTCGAACGCCATCGATCATGGAACTGTGGACTACGCTGACACCAGGTAAGCAGCGTATGTTCGCGCATCATATAGCAGCCGCAAAGACCGCGCCCACAAGAGCTCGGCGGGTCTCCGAGTCGTTAGAGGCTATCGGGCTAGGCATAAGTCTCCGTGACCTGAACAACGCTCGGAAGAAAGACAAGCGGCCGACCTAAAGCGAACTTCATCGCATATTACTTTATTATTAAGTAACTTGATAGTTAAGATATATCTGCTATAGTTGTGTCCTCACGTTTACAGGGCACTGTCACATGGCAAGCATATTCATCAATACCGCTGCTGTACTTGGATGCATCGCACTAGTCGTAATCGTACTTTCAGCAATAGCGCCGACGCGCGTTGAATACACCGAGGAAATTACCATCGCCGCTCCGATTCGTCGGGTGTTCGACGATATTCGCATGCAAGAACGGCTTATGCGTTGGTCTGCATGGCCAAAAGAAACCAAGTCACAGTGCTCGGTCGATACTACCTTGAGCAGTAGTAAGGAAGATGGCGCGCTTGGAGTGCAGACTGTTTTCTTTACAAAGGGGAAGCGGTTTGGACACCAAGAAGTTACAAAGCTAGTGCAGAATGAGCTCGTCTCTTTCACACTCGAAGGCGGCGGCCCTCCTCACTTCCCGACGATGGATTTTACATTGACACCGATCGGGGCTTCGGAAACACGGGTTGAACTGCATTTCGTTAACCGGGTACCACCTCCGTTTAACGCGATCTGGAAGTTCGCAGGCCTTAGTAAGTGGACCCGTAGCATGCACCTGAAAGATCTTACTGGCCTAAAAGCGTTCTCAGAACCGCCGCACATCGCTAACGATGGTGAAACCGTTGATCTGGATTCGCCTAGGCCGAATCCATTCGAGATATCGATGCCTGGTACCGTCTGAACCAACTGGATCCTTCCATGTTGCCCTACAAATCAGACGCAGGCTCGAACCCGAGGCGAGCTACTGCGATTCTGATGTTCATGGTGTTCCTTGATCTGCTGGGCTTCGGAGTCGTAGTTCCGCTACTCCCAGAGTACGCGACCTACATGGGGGCGAGTGCAGGTCTGGTCGGAGTCTTGGTCGCCTCCTACAGCTTCATGCAGTTCATCTTCGGGCCGTTGCTTGGGAAGTTGTCCGACGCTCTTGGACGTAGACCCATTATCCTGGTGACGTTAGGTCTCAACGCGCTCGGTTTTCTGGTTTTAGGGATTGCCTCCACGTTAGCTTTGGTGTTCGTTGGCAGGCTGATCTCTGGTGCGGCGACCGCCAATCTCTCAGTAATCCAGGCCGCTTTATCTGATCTCTCAAAGCCCGAGGAGCGCGCGAAGGTTTTCGGCTTCATCGGGGCCGCCTTTGGCATAGGGTTTGTCTTGGGACCACCAATAGGTGCGTTGATCAACCAGTTGTTTGGGATGACGGCTGTTGGCCTTTCGGTATCTGGTTTGTGTGTTCTAAACCTGGCATTTGCAACTCTATTTCTCCCCGAAACAAAGATCGAAAGGCTTGATCGTAATGTCAAAGGTAAGGGTCGGCCTCTATTTATGGCGGGGTCTCTACGGCGTCTTTACGCCATCATGTTCCTTTTCACAGCGGCTTATTCCGTGATGCCCGTTGTCGGAGTGCTGATTTTTGCACAGCGCTTTTCCCTTTCGGCCACCGAAATAGGCTACGTTTTCGCACTGATCGGCATCATAACGGCTGTGGGTCAAGCACTGATTGGACCGCTGACCGACCGATTTGGTGAAAAACCAGTACTCGCAACTGGACTTCTTGCAATCGGTACGGGGATTGGCGCATTACCGTACATACCAGCCCCTTGGTTTATTGGCATCGGCCTCATTTCACTCGCTGTCTACGCCCTGGGCCATGCTTTTGCGCACCCTAACCTCACTGCTCTTGCCGCCGCTGAGGTGGGCCCCAGCGCTCAAGGAGCCGTTCTCGGGCAGCTTCAAGCGTCTGGGTCTTTAGCTCTGATTATTGGACCTTTGCTGTCGGGGTACTTGTATGACGTCGATCAGCGAATCCCCTTCGCAGTAACTCTCCTTGCGATTGCTGGCGCTTTCGCACTCGCTGTTTCGCATCCGAGATCGCGCGCCCAGACAGTTCAGCAGTAGAAGCTACTTCCGTCGCCGGAGACACGAAATGAGCCAGATCGTTCCCCTGAGAGGTCGCAAGCAATCTCTTCGCTCTTCCGTGAAGTTGATTGCCTTGAGCGTCATGCTCGTTCTCTCAGGTGTTTCAGCTCCAATCCTCTTTCGGTCCTACTTCGGCGAAACTCCGGACTGGGACCGTGGCGGAATGAAAGAGCACCTTGATTCTCGCTGCTTTGAACCTATGGTACGGCGCACAACAGAGGCCGGCGTCAACTACGTGCGCACTCCGATGGCGTGCTTTAAATCCTTACCCGATTGGGACTATCGGCCTCAACATGTTGTCATCGATGGCCTCCGACAAGGTTTTATTGAAGTAGACAGGGCTCAAAGCGAAACAATCCTTCTTCTTCATGGCCAACCATCCTGGTCGTACCTCTATCGTTTCATGATTCCCGTGCTTGCGAATGAGGGTTATCGCGTGATCGCGATGGACCACCTTGGGTTTGGCTTATCAGACAAGCCTATCGACCCGGGATTCTTCACCTTCGAAAAGCATGTGGAACGCCTTGCTGAATTCGTCTCGATAAAGGAGCTTGATGATATCCATCTGTTCGCCCAGGACTGGGGATCGATCATAGGGTTAACGCTGGTAGCAACAGATCCAAATCGTTTTGCATCGGTCACAATCGCTAACGGTGGGATACCCGGAGACATTGTAGAAATCGCCCCATCCACACACCCTGCGAGAAGCCGAGCGAGATTTGATCGGATGCTATCGATGATGCCTGAAGAACAACCTTTCCTCTTTGATGAATCAGGCAAGCCCCTACTACCAGTTTCCGATTCTGGTGCCGATGACTTGGACGCTTTCGCAGACTGGATGACGTACGCTCAAACCGCAAAGTCTTTCCAACCGTCTAGGATTATAGAAGCCCTGACGTATTACTCGCTTACCGCGGAGGAAAGAGCTGCATACGACGCACCTTTTCCCGACGAGATCGCAATGGCAGCTCCGAGAACGTTCCCAAGTTTGCGCAATCAACTCATCGGTACGACAGCAGAAAAACGAGCCGCCCTTGAGCGATTCGAGAAACCATTCCTAACAATTTTTGGTGGAAATGATCCAGGTCTCGCGGGTGAAGGAGATGGTCAACCGTGGATGATGAGTTCGATCCCGGGCGCGAGGGATCAGCCACACCACCGCTTTAGAGCCGCGAGTCACTTCGTTCAAGACGATATCGGAGAAGAGGTCGCTACTCGACTCCTTGCTTTTATCGCTGAATCGCGAAGTACCAACGGGATTGCAAACGAGCGGCATTAGGTTGCGTCTCAACGACTGTGCTCGATTTACTGCTAAGAGTTTTGCCTAGCACGACCACATCGTACAGGGCACCCACGCACCCTTCCTTTCTCGGCCCGCTTCAAGCAGAGAATCAACTCACTAACTTTTATCCAAAAGCGTCTGAGTTGGTTCTGATGATTTTTGCCCTTCCGATGCTAACTTGTATTTCTGGATCTTTCCGCCTCTAGTGGATTCTAATCCGCTGGCTGCGATGCTACGCCGTTCTGCATTATGACGTGCCGGTTTTCATCTCGGAGCTAATGTATTTCAGCGCGCTCGGCCTTGAGCATCCCATTCCCATGGAACGCCCTGCCGTTATCGGCTTTGCACTACCTGATCCACAGCGAAAGCATCTGAGCGCCGATACCAAAGCTCCAGACCGCCTCTTTTCGATCGTAGCCCTGCTCCAGTACCACGCTGACCGTGTCCGGCCTGAACTCCTTCGGGTCCTTCTTACTTTTACTCACACCACCTTCAGTCCACGAACTTATCCATAGCTGGTCTGGTCACACCCATCAAACAACTTCAGAGGTGATCTGTACAGGTGACTTCGCATTTAACGAACTTCAATAGCTAAGCATCAGCTCGATGCCCACTGTTCGTGGCGCATCCACAGAGGCGTAAAAAATTCCATCAATCGGGAAAAATGCGCTCGGGAAAGACGCTCCGCTGATTCTCCTTTCGTTGGTCGCGTTTTCAACAAACAATCGCGTTGAAAGCCTCTCCGTCGCGTAGCCGAGCTGTAAGCCGAAGATTTCGATCTTGGGTTGTGTATCTACTGCATTAACGTTGAAGCCAGTGCGATTGCCCTCGTCGAGCGGCGTATCGCCAAGAAAGTTCACTTCCCCACGCACAAACCAACCGGCTGACGACTCGTAGCGCAGAGCCACGTTGCCGTCATAGGACGGAATCAGCTTCACCGGATTGCCGATAACGTTGGCAGCACTTGCGCCGCCAAAATCTGTGTACTCCGAATTCACCACACCTAGATTTGCGGTAATCGTCAGCCCGGATAGAGGCTCCCAAAAGCCCTCAATTTCGAATCCGTAGCTTTCTATTGCCGCCAGTGAGGTTATAAATCCAGTAGATTGCAGCTGACCGGTCTCATCGGTGAAGAACGAAAACTCCTGGTAATCATCGATGTCGATAAAGAAGGTCGCTGCAGCAAGATAAAGGTTTGCCTCGGGCGCGCTCCACTTTGCACCGACTTCGTAACTCCACATTTCTTCGGAGGCAAACCGGATTACATCGTCCTGTAGACCATCCAAAGCCGCGGTGATGTTAAACCCACCGGGTAGGTAACCTTTTGCAATGTTGCTGTAAACCGTCAAGTAGTCGTTTGCTTCATAGCGCAAACCCAATCGCGGCAACAGCTCCTCAAACGTGTCTTCTAGCGATAGCTGATCAAAAACGAACTCCGCAAAACCCAGATCCAGCACCCCGGCTGTCTGGATTGTTTCTCTCCGCGCGACGTCATAACGTAGCCCTAGTGTTGCGGTGAGTTGGGAGAGTGTTAGCGGCGAGTAACTGACCGAACCAAACAAGCCGAAGTCGTCACTGCGCACTTCCTGCGCTGGCGCGAACACGTAGTCTTCTATTCCTCCCGGCCCGTTCAGCGTCGCGAAGGTATCAGCAACCCGATCCGAGTAGAAAGAAGCTCCCAAGGAATAACTGAAGGGTACTCCCGGTAAGGAGGAAAAGCGTAGTTCCGCGCTCCATAAATCGGTTTCGTCGAGCTCGCCGCCACCGACCAGCGGACCATTGGTGAGGTCTGCATCGAACCCAAACTCTTCCGCGTTCTCGCTTCGGTAGCTGGAAGCAAAGTCAATATCGCCGACGCTCGTCGTGTATTTGATGCTCAATCCGGCTGTGTAGTCCCGTAGATCGGACTGCTTTGAGGCATCGCTGACAAACTTAAAACTCGAGGCTCGCAGGTCACCATTGAAGGGTGGCGGGTTAAAGGGGTTTGTCGGGTCAAAAAGTACCCCATCACTGTAGACCTGATTGTAACGATTGATATCAACAGGTGCTCCGTCAAAGGGATACACGCCGGGAGCTGAAGTGTCTATTACATAGGCCGTCGCATTTACGGTCAGCTGGTCCGTTGGCTCCCAACGCAATCGGGCCTGCAAGAATGCCTCCTCAATCTGGCCCTGTCCCTGGGGCGAGTCGCCGATGTTCTTAAGGAATAGATCCCGGTCTGAATAGCGGAAGGACACCGAGCCGAGGAGCGTATCGTTCACAAGAGCACCGCTCAGCAACCCATCTAACTGGTATGCATTACCCGTTGGATAGGAACTCGCGGTAAGCGTGGTCGATGCCTCGAACTCGGTGCTGGGGGCTTTCGTGTTGATGACGATCAAGCCCGTCTCAGTGTTCGCCCCATACAGTGTTGATTGCGGCCCCCTCAGAACTTCAACGTGTTCCAGCTGCGTTAGAACCGAGTTATTGAGTTCACGGAATGGGATTCCATCGATGTAAACCGCAGCGCGATTGACGATAAAAGGGTTGGACTCAACGCCGCGAATCGAAATGTAAACGGCGCCCAACGGGCCGCGGTCATTGAATTGCACATTCGGAACCAAATCATCGATCCGGCGGATGTCTGTTACACGCGCGTCTAGTAAGGTCTTTCGATCAATAACGGTAGCTGCTACATCCAGGTCCTGTAGCGATGTGTCAGTTTTCGTCGCTGTAACCAGAATGTCTTCCAAGATGGGAATAGGCCGTTGCGCCTGATCCCTAGCAGGGTCGCTGCGTTCCGCTGGCTCTGTTTGTGCAAGCGCCGTCAGCGGGGGAAGCAGCAGAGCAACCAGGCCTAAAACAGGGGGATGAGAACGTCGCACGAAACGCACCGGTCACAATGAGAAGGATTCGCATTTTAGATCGTTAGCATTGATGCTAATTGCGTAAAACGGCGAGAAATTTGGCCCTACAGGCGAGTTTTAACGATTTTTCTGCACCAACTTCGAAGGCGTGAACCCGTACTGCCGCTTGAACGCATGTGTAAAGCCACTGGGTTGGTAGCCGAACTCGTAAGCAGCTTGCGCAATCGATGAGCCTCGACTGATCGAAAGCATCGCCGATTCCAAACGACGACGGGTTAGGTAGGAGCCTACGGACTCATCGAACACGATCTTAAAGTGATCGGTCATGGTGCGAAGGCTTATGCCTATTGCTTTACTCACATCGCTTAGGGTGAGTCCTTCTCCCAGATTTGCCTCGATGTAGTCGCGCGTGGAACGCGCGTTCTGTCTCTGTCGCGCATTGCACTTCGCGCAATTGCCGCTGCCTACCACCTCGGTGAGAGTGGCCACGAGTTCAAGGGCGCGAGCCTCCAACAGAAGGTGCCGGGCGGCCGGTGAGTGAAAGTCGCGGAGTTTCAGTGCTAGGGAAGAGGTACATCTAGCCGCGGTACCACTCACTGAGATAATCGGACTGCGCGTGACTGCGCTTAAAAGGCCTGATGGAACAAGTCTGCTTTCAGCTAACGCTTCGTGGGGCACGTGGGCGCCAAACGAAGAAGCGAATCCCGCGCTCAGCTTTGTCCGCATGAGAACACCGCCTTCCGGTATCAGCATTGCCGTAAGGTAAGGACCGCTGAGCTTTTGGGCGCCGGTCTCTGACGAATAGAACGACATACCAGAAACACCCGCAATCATATGCAGGCCGCCGGGTACAAAGGAGCGAGTGTTCACCGCAGCACCTACCTGACGCTGAGACCACCAGATCGTCCCGCCAAATGCGTCGACGGATTCATAGGCAGCCTCGGCCGTTGTGGCTATCTCTCTGAGTTTTTCGTCTTCCATGGGGAGAACCGCATTTTTGCTCTTAGATGTCATCAACGCAGTCGAATGAGCCGCGCTACGCGTATGGTGCTAGCAACTAACTAAGCTCTTACTTCGCATTAGACACCCAGTAAGCGAAGCCTCCGGCGAATCAACGTACTGAAAGACACAGTAGGTTCATCCGGCCGCGATCTGTGATCAGCAGGTAGCGAGATTCCCGATGCCCCGGAGCGGTTTTTGAACAGAGCCGGACAGACTGTGGTTGTAAACTGAAGAGGTGTGAGCTTAGCCCGACTGAGTTTCCGTTTTGGTTAAGTTCGCCCATATACCAGGAAAGGTGCGGTACCACGCTACCCTCATACTAGCGGATGCACGCAGGCTAATGAATCGATTGAATATTTTCTGGTACGAATTGATAGACCGGCCACTTTCCTTGCTCGTGTCTGCTGGTACTGACAGCGCATCAATCCCTCTAGTAAGGCGGGGATTGCATTCCTGCTCGTATTGTATGCTGCCGAAAAAACATGGGATCCCACCCTATCCAGCCGACCAGTGGATCGATAGTGAGCGATTTGAGCAACCGCGAATTGTATGCTTCGGCAACTGCACCCTTCCGAGCATTTGGGCGAACTCAACCTTATTACGTCCCATGCTAAGCCACGATATTCAGTATTGATAAAATATGTTATCGCGACTTAATAGAAGCTGATCAGGGGCCGGCGCGCCCCCTGCGGTTAATTGCTGTCGCAGCCTTTTTCGGGAGAGCGCGTGATAAACGGGTTTTTGTGCGCCGCGCGGTATGAGAATAGCCGGTCCAGTTCCTCCGAAACCGAGCGACGAACGTAGCCACGATACCCGGAAACTTGCGCCAGGATCGGTTGGCCCAAATCGCCAAAGCGCTCCGATGCGCGCCGAGCATACGTCCAGAAGGTCCAACCTTTAGAGTCTGCCACATTCTCAAAATCCCGAACACGACCAAAGCGTTGTTCAAAACCATGAAAGTCAAACTTCTGCATCAACGACTCTTTGTTATGGCCTTGATAGCGCGCAAAATGATTGCGAGCCTGGCGCCGCGCCCGCTTCGTGATTTTGCGGTACAGGTTGGAAAGGGTGCTGTTGCGCAAATACGCTTGTCGACCGTCGAATCGAAAACCCAAATACTGGATGCCATCGCGTCCGCCATCACCCGCAACATATTGGTAGTGATGGACTCCACTTCCCGTCCTGGTGAACGTCCCGATCGACGTCTTTGCGGCCTTAATTTGCATCGCATCACCGTAGTCATGGATACGATTTGTCACCCATTTTTCAGCTTCTTTCCCAACAGAACCATCTCCTGGTAGTACCAAGGCCAGATCGTCCGAGTATCGCCAGTACTGACCACCCCGCTCTCTGGCGTACCGTGCCAATTCCACATCGAAATCCATAAGGTAAGCATTCGCGAGTAAGTCGGACAAGGGCGCGCCCTGAGGGATCCCATAGGGGTTGTTATTGCGCTGTATTAGCGAGGAGTACGCGCCTCCCTTTCCAGCAATCTTCTCGCGGAAGTCCTTGGGGGAGCAAAGCTGTTTCGGCATCTGTTTAAAAGGAACGGTATAGTCAGCCCGTACCGATCCGTCCTTTTGCCTTACTGGTGCGATGAATCCAAGTCTTTCGTACGCGGCCGTGCGGTCGACGTAGCGGTAGCTGGTTATCGCCTTGAAAAGTGCCAGGTGATCTCTCGGTAGTGAGTCGGTCTCAAGAAGAGAGCACCACACGGTATACAAACGACGATGATCGATGCTCTCAAAGTACTTGCGGATATCCAAGGCAATCACGACACACGCATCGTGTGTTTGGATGGCTCTAAACAAGTCGTGGGCAAAATCGATGTTGCATTTGCCACCACCTGACCCTGATGTGTCAGGTATCTTGCGGTATGCAATGGGCACGTCGGCGATTCCGAGTGCTGAAAGTCGGGCCTCGTAGCGTGTACTGAGATCAGCACGGTATCGGGCAAAAATCGCCGAATCACGCCGGCTGGCATATCGAATTAGCCGTTCTTTCTTTTCAACTTTGACCTTTCCATCGCGGAAAGGCTGATAGCTTTTTGCGTATTGAATAAATGGGAAGAATGCATTGCTCGCGACCCGTTCGGGGCTGTCCACGATCGCGTGCAACTCGTCGCTCGAAATTATTTGATCGAAATGCGGGTAAGTTTTGAAATGCTTGTCAGAGAGTTGAAAAGCCATCGGCTGACCGAAGTGAGTGAGGGCCGGAGAATCGTGCACATACGATTAACCTCCGGCCCTACGCTATAGTCTACGGGTACCTACGGACCCTATTTGTGCTTAGTTTCAACATGAAACGTTATACTGTAGTCGACGATCTGGTCGCCGCTGCACTGACATTCCGAGTCGTAGGAATTGAGTGTTACCTATTCCTGGTCGTGAGATTGACAATACATCATTACAGGTTCAACGTACTACTCCGCCCCTATCCCGGGGGGATACAATCTCAATGGGGTCTGTCGGTGTAGTTTCAACCCTCACGCGTAAAAATCGAAGGGGCCATTCAAGTGTTCCCGGGGTTAGGCTAGAGATTCATAGAGTAGAGATCGCTGATCTCTGCTTCCCGCACACCGAGATATTGCAGCGTTCGCTTCTGTGTTGAGTGCCCAAAAGCTTCCATGAGTAACGGAACAGGAGCGTTATTCTGAACCCTCTGATGACATCCCCATGTCTTGCGGAGGGTATGGCTGCCGAAATTGCCTCGAAACCCGGCATCGCGACACCAGGATTTCACCAGGTTGTTGAGAGTCGGGACGGTCAGCACATCACGACGTTGGCTTATGAAAAGAAAGCCATCGTGGTCGCCTCCACGCACTACCAGCCAGTCCCTAATCGACTCGACCACGGCGGTGTTCAGCGGCGTGCTTCTGTATTTCTTTTGCTTGCTCTATTTGAGCTCGAGCACGTCACCGGCTTTCAGAAAAGCCACCTGCGGTACGGTGATCGACAAGATCTCGTTCGCTCGAAAGGCCGTGTTGATGCCCAAGGTGAACAAACACAGGTTTCGAGGCTGGTCCGCCAGCAGCCTCTTGATGCGTTTGATCGCTCGCAGCTCACGGATCGGCTCGACCTTGGTCGCCGAACCTGGCTCAGGCCGGTGCGGATTCTCGCCCTTAGCTATGACCATGCGCCTAAAATTTTTCGGCCGCGGTCCGCGTCATGGCGACTTGCGCTCCGGCCTTATCCTTGAAGCAGAGATCCCGCACGATAATCAGTGCCCCGAAGACATTCGCTTCGGTGCCCATGATGTTCATGAAGGCGATCACTCCAAGGAAGCCCCAGAGGCCCATTAGCATCAAGACGGAATTCGCCGCGACGAACCCGATAGCGATTTTCGTGCGGTTTTTCATCCTTCAGCCTCCCTGCCCTTCGGCGCACCCTACTCATTAAGTTTTGACAGTATCAGGCAAAATACTTAATGAGTAAAAAATCAAGCGCTTCCGAAAAAGGGGGCGAAAATCGCCTGAAAGCCAGCAACCACGCGGGTTTCAGCGATTTGAGGCACTCATTAACTTTTATCCAAAAGTTAATGAGTTGGTTTTGCCGATTTTTGCCCTTCCGACGCTGACTTGGGTCTCTGGATCTCTCCGCGATCAGTCGTCTGCGGTAAGCTGACGTCCTACCCCGGAAGGCCATGGGCGCCGGTATCGACCCACGACGGCCGTTCAAGCGTCCTTTCAGCTCGACAGACTCACCAACGTAATCTGGCGATATTTCGAAAGCAGTGGCGATGGCGATGAACTTGAAAATGAATAAATCCCGCCCGTTGTATTATCGTTTTCAGCTACTGTGCGTACTGGAAGTCAACTAGAATTGCGCTCTCTGTGCTACTAACTGCAGCCTTCCCTCGTTCTGTTAAGCTAGGCACTTTAAACATGATCGGCTCGACCTCGAACTCAAACTTACGCTTCTCTCCAGGAAACGTGAACTTGCCTTGAAGCTCAGGCACCGACTCTGACGCCACTACCACTACTGACGCATTGCTCACAAGAAGTCCCCCAACAAGAGGGCATGCCAGTCGCATATTATAGTTCTGCAAAATAAGGTCTCGCGGCTTGGGCTTCAACTCCACTTTCAACTCAGATGTTTCTACCTCAGCGATAATCAGTAGACTTTCTTCCTCGCCGACATACTGGACCCCACTTCGGATATCAACGTTTTGGGGAGGAACATTCATCCTCAGGTCCTTGTGTTCTGTCCATTGGAATGGACATGTCGCGTGTCCAAGGATATCGAGCGGAACCCATTTCACTCCGACTCGTGCATCTGCCTGCCCCTCGATGACAAGCGTCATTACGGCGCTTTCAAGCTTCGAGTCAAACACCACCTTCGGCGCACAGACTTGCAAACGCCCGGCTGCTTGGGCAAAACCTTCAACATTTGCCAGGTTGCCTGTTCTCGACAGCCGCTTCAGGGCTTCCTTGCCTGTTTCGCAAATGGCTTTTTCTCCGGTCTTTTCAATCTCGCACTGGCCTTTTTCCTGAGACTTTAGGCGCTCACAATCAAGCTTTCTTGCGCTCTTTTTAGCCTCACATGCAACCTTGTTGGCACTCTTTATGCGCTCGCAGTCGAGCTTTTTCGCGCTCTTGTCGGCCTCACACAGCCCTTTGTTTGTAATCTTTATTCGCTCGCAGTCTGCTTTCCATGCTGCCTTCTCAGCCTCGCATCTCAGCTTGTCTGGAGCCTGATACCATTCGTACCCACCGCAGTTTATGTGTCTCCCGGAACAGTCTCTATTTTGCCGACAGTTGATATTGCTAAAGGAACAATTACGCGTCGGCGTGCAACTAATATGGTCAAGGGTGCAGCTACGTGTGGGCGTACAATTGCGCGTCGGCGTACAGTCGACCGTATTCTCGTCCGGGATTTCAATTTTTTCCGAAAACTCCTGCCTCGGAACCTTCGCCTCAGCGTTTACGCATAGATTGGCCTGCTGAAAACCAGAGTTGAGAAGATGCGAAAGACTAGACTTCGATAGAGCTACCCAAGTCGCATCGGGACGTTCGTTCGTCGCTACCAGCTCTCCCATTTGGCCATCGAACGCGCTATCAAAATCCGAAAATTCCGGGGTCGGGTAGGGTTTCAACGGAGTCGGTACCGTCTCTCCAGTGAGAGCGAGATCGACAAGCACAGAGACATCGCTAGCATTGATATTGAACGCAAAAGCCTTCGCAAAGAACGGAGACGACACCGTCTGACCGGCCAGAGACATGTCAACCTTGTTGCCGTCATCTAGGGATATGGTGTAGTTGATGGACGTTTTCAGCGACTTGACCGGAGACGAGGGCACTGTAATCGCTGCGAACTTGGCCCGGCTCAATTCACCAGAGATGTTATCGGCGAACTTGTTAATGATCCTAGCGATGAAGTCCGCTGGTGTGGCGAGCTCAGCGTCCTCTGCTACCGTTAGCTCTTCAATCCGAAGCTCTCGAAAGAGTGGAAGAGCCTTAAATTCAAGAGAAAGATCTGGCCCGCTCCCTGCTACGACCGCGCCAGTGATAGAAGCGCCTATCTTAAGCACGGCAACGAGGTTGGGTTTGAGGGAATCAAGCATGGCCGAGCTACCAGCGTCCATGCCGGGGAACATCGAAGATGTAAAAAAGCCTTTGAGATAAATATCAGCTATCAGGAGCTGACTGTGGCCCTTAAGTCGAACATCACTCACATTTGATTTCTTGAGAATTTCCATAGCGGCAATGGCCCTGCGAACGTCATCAATACGCAGGGCTGCGGCAATATCTGGAGACAGCATCACCTCTAAAGATGCGGCGCTTGTTGCAATAGCTTCCTCTCGATACTGTGCGGCGTCGACTGGCGGAAATTTTTTATCGACCATCTCCTTTAGGGTCTCTCCGAAGCAACCGGAAAGTCCAATTGTGTAGATGAAAAGTAGAACATATTTTTGGTAAGGCTTATGCACAAACTTCCTACTTTTCGTAGCGGATTACCAATCGATCAGGTCATCAAAGAACTAAGCGCCCTAGGCCGTGGTTGTATCGTAGTTCACGGCGTTCTACGTTGTTTTATTCCTACGATATTGGTGAGGTTGCCGTCTTGTTGGACGCGGTCAAAAGGACCAATATGTCTCACTCAACGATCCATCGATCGTACCCAGGCTCCATAATCGGCTGCCGTGCTAAGCGCTTCACCGACGTGCCTGCATCTTGGCGCAGCGCATCGGCAGGGACTTGTCACGGAAAGGGCCTGCTGCCGTACTGTGGTCAGCGATCAATTTACAAGCGATATTCGGAATAACGCGGGGTCCGAAGTTCTGCATCACGCGATTCGAGCATTACGACCTCGGTACTTCTCTTCGTAATCTGTCGCCCCTACGCCAAGCAGTGTTAGGCGCACCTCGTTACATGCTTTTGACCGTCTTATTGACTCTTCAAATCGACTACACATCTCCTCATGACAGGTCTGAACAACGTGTCGACGCTCGTTGAAACTGTTTGCTGGCACTCCCCGTCGATCCTTCCAGAAAGGTGTGGGTGATTGAAGTTTTTCTAACCGATGGGCTGGCCGACGAAGACCGGTGTCCGTAAACGTAAACGTGATATCGCGCAGGCTTGTAAGAGGATTCGGAACATGAATATCCACTTTTGCATAAGTATATGGCTCGCCAGCTGATTTTAGATTGTAAATAGAAAAAATATCGCCGTAATAAGTTTCGTTTTCATGTGTAAATTCTCCTCTACGGAGTCGCATTGTTCGGTGAAAATACTCTGTAGCTGCTTCTTCGTCCATATGATTTGGATCACGAGAAAGCGCTGGATCAGGCGAAATGTAAGTGCTGAATATTTTATGAGCATTTTGTGAATGAGATGCCTGCCGGCTACTTACAGCCTCGATTGGATAGGCCAAAGTGTCTCTAACATAATTAGCGTAGCTGCCAGCAGAAAGGTAGTTTATGGTCTCAGCGGCCAATGGAAGTCTCATTAGTTGGTCGAGTCGCGTCGACGATTGGGCAACAATGGCAAAGTCTTCTAGATAGTCTTCGAATCCTTGTCGGGAGATAACGTAGTCGTCGATGTACAACTGTCGAGAGACGTTCTCTAACCGAATACACCTTCTATGCATATCGGCATCGTCATACTCTGCCCGAACTCGTTGGGCGATTTCGTCAGGAAGAAGGCGCAGCGTATCTTGAATCTGACTGACTGTCCTATTTAGCTGTCGGAGTTGGTTCACGATCTCCGTAAGTAGTCGAGTTAACTCTCGATGCCTTTCCCGTTCGACTTGAGCGCTCCATATCCTGGTACCGATTGAGAAAAGCATTGAGGGGAGCGAAATGCTCTCGAACGTCGCCTCAAAAAGATTCTTGAAGTTTATATTGACGTTCTCGATCGCAATGTCTGCGGCTCCCCTAACAAAAATGTTAGCGTCTATATCGAATCTAGTGTCTAAGCTTGTATTAAAATCCGGAGCGAAGTTAATACCATCAAGAATCGAGATATCCATGTGTCTCACAGGCTCCTGTCAAAAAAATATCTAGTACGTCAAGAGAATCTAAATTTTATTGCGCCCCTAGATTGTCGATCCCGCGAGTTTCTGAGTCTGAGGCTCGCAGTGTTGAACCAAATATCCGCGTTATTGTACACCTCAAAAGTCCGGTATTGGCCGATGACTGACGATCAGTGAGACGGCGTTGAGCTGTCCCGAATGACTGCTTTATGGCGGCCCTACGTCCTTCTCTCCCCTACCCCACTCCAAGCAGAGTCCGAGCTCACTAACTTCTATACAAAAGTTAATGAGTTGGTTTTGGCGATTTTTGCCCTTCTGACGCCAGGATTGGTGTTCGAATTGCGCCGCCGGCGGCCGTCAGTTCAAAGCGCACACCCTACCCTGACACCGGTCAGCGTCGGTATCGACCCTAGTCAGACGTTCACCTCAGCGCTTATTGAGTAAATTGGCAGCAAAATTCATTAGGCTTTGGATAAGCGAAATTTTACAAACAATGTAATCAGCAACAGGACGAAGTAGACAAGTTCGCTCAGATAGAAAGCCATCGGCTCACTGTCTCGCGAGAATTCGAGGTGCCTACTTACGCCAATTCGACCAGTCACCAGCGAGTGCACAATTTGACAACTGAACAGCATAGCTAGCACAGGCTTTGGCCCAAGCACTTTGCCACGATTTTCATTCAATGCTTTGGATCCTTGTGTGAGCGGATGTGCTGATTCCCCAAGTATCATCTGCGGTAGTCTTGAAAACTAGGATGCGTAGGGCCTTGCAGACTCGTGATCTCAATACTCCCGGACCAGACCTCCCATTTGTAACATCCGCCACCTTGCACAGTGATAAGAGCGCAGGAGCGGGCACTGTTGGAACTAATCATTAAAGGCTTACTGTCGACCCATTCCAGCCTTCCGGCCGTCAGCGCCCATCAGGAACTTTGACGGAAAAACAATGAGGTGAGGCTAGTTTTCCATCGACCGCGAAATATGCCCTCAAGCTGTCCTGTACGGCATCGCTGTGCAAACAAGTCCCAGAGTGTCCCCGATCCGTTACGTGATCGAACCGAAACTGCGCACTCGTCACCAATTGGGTCTCGAAAAGACTCAGTCAGCGTTTTAGCGGCACCCCTAAGTGATCGTCGAACCACGCCAGTGATTCTCTTATGAGCACTTCTATCGGGACGAAATGCCCGCCTTTAGTAATAATAAAACGCTTCTTCGACTCCGGAGTGCCAATGGCCTCGTACATAGCGCGCGCCTCTGGTAGCGGGACGATCGGGTCGTACTCTCCAGCGATCATCACGACCGGAGTGCGCACTCGAGCAAGGTAGTGCGCTGTATCAGTGTCTGGCGATGGGCCGGGGCTGGTCGGAGGCGTGTAAAGGACAGCAGCGCGATACCGGTCATCCAGTGCGAGAAGGATGCCGCCGTATCTTGCGCCGCCGCTCTGACCGAACAACGCAATTTTCCCGGCATCAATGTCGGGCCGGGTCTCAAGGTAGTCGACAGTGCGAAGGAAATCCTTGACCCCACGAATCGCAGCATCACGTCTCCGAATACTGGCCTCTTCCTTCGTCGCCGTCGGTTCCGATGGCGCGAAAGTACCGTAATACTCTGGGAAAACGACAGCTCGACCGCTCTTAATGACGAAGTCGAGCTGAAAATTGAAATCGCCGTAGCTTGTCAAGTCTTCGACAATGGTCCCCGGCCAGTACACGACAGCGTGATACGGTGGCACGGCATTCTTCGGTAAGTACACATGCATAGAGAATCGACGCGAAGCGTCAGACGCTTCGATGCTAATTTGCTCGTGTCTCATGAGCCTGTCCGATCCGACGGGCTGGACTTCAGCATCGAAAGGAGGGTTACTCCGCTCAAAGTTGATCCGGTAGGCTTCGAAGACGTCATCCGATACTCTTGCCTCCGATGCGATATCGCGCAATTCTCGTTCTCTTCGGGAGGATTTTGCAGTAGCTAAGGAGTCGGCATCATCGCGCACTACGGCGAGCCTGAGGCCATTGCCTGCCTCTCGATTCCACGGAAACGTGGCGAATCCCATATCGGCCGCGCGGTAAGCGTTGTCGACGTATGCGCCGCCCAACGCATATCGACGGAGACCGACAGAGTTAAATACCCACTCGCGAGCGTTGCCGGCCATGTCACGATGGCCAGACCAGCTGATGCTATTGCTTGTGCCCACTGGTACGGTTGATTCCGTGGAGAGGTTGCTCAGTGGAAGCATGTCCATGAACAATCCGGCTGAGTAGGCCCTTCG
Organism: Pseudomonadota bacterium; assembly: GCA_039025875.1. Lineage (GTDB taxonomy): Bacteria > Pseudomonadota > Gammaproteobacteria > Pseudomonadales > Halieaceae > Congregibacter. Next base: position 2,617 of record JBCCNK010000027.1, on the reverse strand, counting down.
CCAATGATGCAAAGTCGGCAGCTGGCGGCCCCTAAATCGAGCGTACGCCTCCGCTTCGTACCAGCTGATACCACTCACGGGATGTGAATCCTGACCGTTCGGATAGTCGCCCGCGACCCAGGTACTGGGGCCCGGTCGGCCCGTCGAATCAACGAAGCGCTCCATCGCATCCTCCCAGGACAATTCCCCGGATTCGACGATGATTGATTGGGTCCAGAGTTCCCGCTTCTCATAGCCACCGGCGTCGACGAATTCTTTATAGTCGTTGTTCGTCACCTCGACTCTGTCGAGAAAGAAGTCACTGAATTGTAGGCTTACTCCGTCGATCACCGTGCTCCAGCCGGGGACGCGAAGCATACCGCTGGGCAAGGTACCAAGTCGGTCTAGGCGCATCACGTTCGGTGCAAGGTCAACCAGCTTGCTCTCGAAGAGATCAGAGGTCAGTCGCTCGGTTAGGCGTAGGTTGCTGCCTACCACTTGGTGGACCGCGGTGTAGCCCTCACGTTCCGCTCGCAGGACGGACAGACCGAATGGAAGTCTGATATTGGCAAGCGGCGTCTGGCCGACTAATTCCCATTCATTCTCTGTTCCTCGATAGGGACGACGGTAGACGTTGGCCCCGCCGGGGTCCGAGTCTAGTGTTGTTCGGTAGGTGAATTTCGCCCAGCGCTCTGCGAGTTTGCCGTTGTCGGGAATTGTCTTTTCTAGCTCCGTAGCAACTCTATAGGCCTCTTCCCATTCGCTAGAGGCTATGAGACTGTCGAGTTGCTCGATTCCTTGGATTTCAGCCCTGCGTTCGTCGGCACCTGCAGTCCACCAACCGGCGGAACCGATAAAACCGACAGTAACTCCGGCGACAAGCCCGAGAGCGATCAGCGACGCACGATTGCTTGTCTTCGCACTGCCATCGGACGCAACATCACTGTCCGGAACATCCGGTGTCGGTTTGAGGTCGAAAGCCCATGCCAGCACGAGCGCTGCAGGGAAGCCGAGGATCAGAAAGGCTAGCAAGACCCGAGAGAACCAGTCAGGCAATGACATCGGCTCGCTGATAACGTCTGCGATCTGCAGCAACATCCAGGCGACGACGAGATACGTGGCCGCGACCTTGAAAACGTGTCTGCGCTTGAGCTCGTTGTACAGGGACACTGATGCTCCTCGTCGATGGCGGCCGTTTAGGTTGCCGTTCCCGCGTTGCAGCTTAAGCACATTTGCGGTCCTTTGTGGCCCGCTGACACAGCTGCTTGCTCCTGCGACGCCGCCGACCACGTATCAAAGATACTTCCAAACGTTATTAAGCACCAATCTGCACGGTTGCAAGCCCAATGGCAGATAGCACATGAGAATTTATAGGCGGTCTTCTCATGTTAAACGACTGGTATTGGCCGACTGCTGTCCGTAGTGGCCTGACCTCCCAGCGTCCGCTTCCGAGAAGCAGTCATTCCTGGCTGCTGCTCTGCGCTTCGGCTTTCGACCCATTGTGATCGCCCGCCCCAGAACAAAATTACTTAGAAAATCAGTCATCAAAGCGCCATGCTTGCCGAAGCGTCGTCAGCTTAGGTTCAGAGCATGAGCAACTTTTTGTCCCGGCAACGCCTCATCGAGGGCGTTACGATAGTAGTCAGCATCCTGCTCGCGTTTGCGATCGACGAGTGATGGGGCAGTTATCTGGAATTCAAAGCCAGATCGGACTTGATCGAGCAACTCATAGCGGACTTCGAAGTCACTGGGGAACGCTTACGAGAGAGCATCGGTGCTGCACGGTCCCACCCCTAACATAACACACGCTTTTTAGAAATCATAAGCAACGGCGAAACTGTGAGCCGCGATAGGTTTAGTGAGTTAGCATACAGTTTCGTAGCCGTCCAGACATTCGAGCCGGCGTTAGACACGTATGAGGCGGTCGGTCGGGCTGGTTTGACTTCAGTTCATAGTCCGGCGCTGTCCCGGTCACTCGCCGAATTTCATGAGAACCTCGAGACTTTCGACTATCACTTGCGGGTCTTCACCGAGATCTACTACCTGGGGTCGCTAAACGAAATCAGGCACCAGGCTGGGAGCTGGGGGGTTCTGTTGCACGGAGAAGAAAGTTGTACTGCGCGTATATGCATATTCCCTGAGGAGTTTGAAATGACTATGCGAGAGTTGATGGAGTTTGTTAAAAATCCGGCTATTTACGCAGGCTTTGAAAGCTCACGGGTTGTTCAGCTAAACCTCCTCGACGCGCTGGAGGCAATGGAGACCGCAAACACCAAAATACTAGCCGAGCTACGGCGAATGCAATGAAGGAACACTATCCCGAGGAACGGCAGCAAGTGGCCGACTGCTGCCGATTCTGGCTCCGCGCCTGAGCGACCGCTTCTGAGAAAGCAGACGCCCAGAGGCAATCTACTAAACGCGTGCTTTCGATCCGGAGGAGATAATTGGGTCTGCGCGAAACCGTGTATGCTGACGGCCGAAACTGGGGGGGCATTGATGCTTTTGCGCCGAGTTACGGAACATGTTCATCACCAAAATTGGTTCGACGTTTGGATCGATTTCGTAATCGTCTTTGTCGGTGTCTTTGTCGGTATCCAGGCTGCTAACTGGAATGATGCTCAAGCTGACAAACGTCTGG
>JBCCNK010000026.1:0-21067 GCA_039025875.1 Pseudomonadota bacterium | reverse complement strand
CGCAGCTTCTCGATGATCTGCTCCGTCGTGTGCCTCGTCTTCTTCATCGAAAGAACCTCCTGTCCGGGGTACCGCCCGGGCGGGATTCTCTCATTCACGCTGGCTCAGTTTGAGGGGGGAAGGCCAATACTACAGCGGCTCCTGAACTGCTGTAACCGATGTTGTGAGGTTTCTTCATAGGGGTCTCCGAAAGGAGACCTTGCCATGACGGCCTATTCGATGGACCTGCGGGAGCGGGTGATCGCGGCCTACGACCGTGGGGACGGGAGCAGCCGCGAGCTTGCGGAGGTGTTCGGGGTGAGCAGCGCGTGGGTCCGCAAGCTGCTGCGTCTTCGTCGTGAGCGGGGTTCGATCGCCCCGGTGGTGCACCGCCGCGGTCCGAAGCGGAAGCTGAGCGACAAGCAGTTCGACCGGCTGTGCCTGCTGGTGGCCGAGGAGCCGGACCTGACGCTCGAAGAGATCCGCCGCCGGCTGCGGCTGCCGCTGAGCATCTCGCGTCTGAGCGCGATCCTGCTGGAGGCGGGGTTCACCCGTAAAAAAGTCCTTCGTCGCCACCGAGCAGGAGCGCGGAGACGTCCGCCGCAAGCGTTCGTGCTTCGCCCGGCGGCTGAAGCGGACCGCCGCCCGGCGGCTGGTGTTCCTGGACGAGAGTGGGGTGCGCGTCGGGATGAAGAGGCTCTACGGCCGCAGCGCCCCCGGCTTCCGCATCGTCGACCACGCCTCGGCGGGCCGGTGGGAGACGCACACCGTCACCGCCGCGATCCGCGTCAGCGGCGTCGCCGCGGCGATGGTCACCCGCAAGGCGATCAACGCCGTCACCTTCCTCGGATTCATCGAGGAGTTCCTCTGCCCGACGCTCTCGCCGGGCGACGTGGTCGTCATGGACAACCTGGCCGTCCACAAGGTGAAGGGCGTTGAGGAGGCGATCCGCGCCGCCGGGGCGAAGCCGCTCTACCTGCCGCCTTACTCGCCCGACCTTAACCCCATCGAGATGGCCTGGTCGAAGATGAAGACGCTCATCTGGGCCAAGGCGCCACCAACGTTCCGCAGGCTCGTCAACCAGGTCGGCAAGGCCCTCAACGCTATCTCATCAAGCGATTGCCGCAACTACCTCAAAGCCTGCCGGAAAGTGGCTACAGATATCCAGGAACCGCTGTAAGCTGCGAGGCTCATAACCTTGAGGTCGTCGGCGAAATCCCTCAGAGGGTTCACGGCGCAGGGTGGCTCTCCGAGGCTCATAGCCTCGAGGTCGTATACTGCTCACTCCAAGGGATACCTATTCGGTATACACGTTCGCGACAAAGAAGACTGCCGGTTCTGCTTCCTTAACTACTGCCAGCAAAACATCTGTTGGGCCAACTGGTAGCGGAGATGCAACCCGATAGGATTTCGCCATACTTCCTGCATCATCCGCCGGCCATTCGACGGATATCATCTCTGACCTCAGCTGCGAACTAAAAATTAAACACGCGCTCCAGCTGGTGACTGGCAGATCGCCTTCTATGCTGACAACTTGTCGATCGCTAAAAGAGGATTGCTGTATGCACGCGTCTGCTGGTGTATCTTCAACGTATCCGCAACACATGCAGCGGACTACACGTCGACGACCGTAACCCAAAGAAAAGGTGCTGTACAATCTTGATTGTGCCTGCCTGCCGCACACACGGCAAGTACGCATGCATTGGTCGACATAGCTTCCAAGTTCACTCCAGCCGCGAAATCGATGTGGTTTATTTACAGCAAGAAACCGAAGATACGCCTGCCTCATTCGATCCCCAAATGGATTCGCAATCGATTCAGTATCAATTCCATGGCTGATCGCATACTCATAAGCCATCACGGCCTCGAGCGCAGAGTTGGTTGCATCAGAAATTCCACGGATTCTTTCCGCATTGCGACCGTCGTCGACTGCTGCATTTTCACCAGAAAGTGAGGCCATCGCGGTCAACAAATGCGACCGCATAAAAGCAGCCCCCTTGGCTCGCCTTTCATGCATTTCCGTAGTGCGTGGATCATCATTAAACGCACGCCTAGCATCAGCGAATTTGTTGGGCAGACTACGGGATTGCTCATGCTGAGGCGCCAGCTTTAATTGCGGATCGCCAAACACGCACATTCTCAACCCCACCTCAGTCCAGCGTGCCGATCGATTCGCCTCACTTAGAGCATCCCCCACTGAAATACCCGCGCACAATGAACTAAGAAGCGGTTGGATGATTCCAGGGCCCGTAATGGAAATCTCCCAAGTAGTAACTAACACACCCAAACCATCGTGCGATAGCATTGCACGAAGCAATGACCAAGAGGTATCCATCAACATCGGGGAAGATGGCGGCACACCCCAGCAGGTATTCCAAATGAAAACCTGCGAACGAATGCTATCCACCCCAATCAATAAACCTTCCGCTTTAGCTTCATCAACACCCATCTCCTGGCGATGGCAATAATCTGTCAAGAAGCATCTGGGCGCGTTGCCGGTGCTGTCTGCGTCCAAGCCTCCCTCTCGCACGCACAGGGATAAATTACCAGGCAGCAAAGCATCCACAACACCCGAGTGCGTTGTTAACGCCAACACACCGGCCTGCCCCCCGAGCAAATCGAGCAAGTGGTCACGATCGCCACCTACGGCTGCGTCTTCCGGAGACAATTCTATCTTTTCATACCCACTGTCGACACCGCATAAATACAAAGAAGCCGATCTGGTGAGAATATTAACTCGCAAACCTGCCTCGCCTCTACCACTAATAATGCCGATGCCACCCCCGCCTAAATTGTGTAGTTGATTTATTAAATCAACGGTTACCCTGGAAAACTCCACTACCACAACCGATGGCTTTTCTTGCAATAGCAGCAACTCTTCAAACTCAGAAACACAGCAATGATCACGGCAAGTTAAGTGAGAATACAGTGCGGCAAACCTAGAAGCCTCTTCTCCGAGAGCGACAACCAAACCGTTTTGACTTTGGCTTTCCGCGTTGGGTGATGAGCTAACAAAGCTTATGTCGGCTCCAAATAGCTTCGCAACATTTCTTACTGCCCGCTTTTCTTGATTATTGGCCAGTGGCCATATCGGATCGCCGTTTTCACAGAACAATTGTTCGTATCCCCAGCCCGACAGTACGGGTACTTGTTTTTTGGCAAGCATCCTACACCCTAGTGGTCACCCTTTTTCTACAGTAGCGTCGGCGTGCTGCACCACTTGCAAAGCAGAACGGCCAGGCAAATATCATCCAGCATTACCAAAAATCGCGGCAAGAACTGAAGTAAGCCACATACCCCGCTGCACTAATCCATTAAAAAAATCGCCGGCCGGATTTTGCCCGGCCGGCGATCGCGTAGACACGCATGGCCAAAACACTAACACCAAAATTGATCAGTATTCCCGCAAAAAGTCGCAGTAGCATCTACCTGACAACTGCAGCCGTCACCACATGAACTGCATGAGCTCGAGCACCCCGTCTCACTGTTAGCTAGAGCTGGAGCTGCAGTTGATGCGATAATACCCACGCTACCAACCGCGATCGTCGCCGCGGATGCGCATGCAAGCAGCACTTCTTTTTGACGATTCACATTCAATCTCCTTAGATAGGTAAAAAACACACCGCTTAGTTACGGATATGCTCACTTATATCCGATTCGTCAACTAGTAATTCAATTTTCGCGATAGGACCTGTCGCCTCTGCTTCAAACAACAAGGCTTCGACCAAGAAGTATCCCTCCGGCATCGGGGGGGACTCGAGCGTGAGAGTGAGTTGCTCGGACTCCTCAGGCATTATCCTCAAGGGCAGCATATCACATTTCACGCATGAACAACGCGGCTTTATTTCAACCACCTCGACGGGACGATTAGAACGATTTACAAGAGCAGCTCGAACCGCGATAGCGCCAGGGAAGCTTTCTTCTACCCTCTGATCGATCACCTTCAGGGGAACTGCGGCGATATATGCTTGCTGGCGCGCGACGTACAAACCACCGAGAATGACGGCGCATCCGGCAAAGCACAACACAACCTTCGCAGCGCCTTCTTTCATTTTCCACACCACCAATCATTAATACGATTCTTCCACACCATTGCCACGAGAAGTGCGGCAACCGCAATCAGATTTACAAACAGAAAAAAGCTTCCGGACGACCTCGGATCTTTTGCTCCGAGAGCTGCTAAGCTGAGTGCTTCTTGAGGATGAATTTCTTTTTCAGCGTTAACGATCATGCAGTCGTAGCCGCCGACCAGCTTCGCCGCATCACGACTTCCCTCTCTCGGCAACAAGGCATTACTAAACTGGTAGCTTTCGGGGAAAAAGCCAACATCCGGAGCATATCGGACCCCCACTGTAGCATTCATCTTAAAACTATCAGCCCCCGGCCAAAAATGCTCATATGCGCGTATGGCCCAGTCTTCGTCTGGCGACAGCACTATAGTCCCATGGCTTGATTCGACGTATGCATCGCTGTAAAGATAGCTAACTTCAACCCACCGCGGCACGGTGTCGTGGGGTTTAGCTGACTGGATGACTAAGTCTTTTTGCGTCCAGGCATCGAAAAGAGTCCTGTAATTCCAGAGCAATGATGTCGAGAATACGAAACGTTTCATTCGCGAATTCATTCGCTGGCGAATAAATCTATTTGGCATGTCAGCTGCGATAACAACGTCGTATTTATTGCCTCCTGGCTCATCCGGCTTTAAGTGATAAAAACCCTGGCCATTGGAAAGAATAACAGATTCGTAAGGAGTGCCGGGTTGGTCGCGCCAGCGAAAATGAGATCCCTTCTTGATGAGCTCGAACGCACAGCGTATTGGTTCGCCATCAGCGTCTCTAGCGCGAATTTCAAATGGCGCTGTAAAATAGCCGGATATCGTTACATCAGACACTGCCTCAGCCAAGCGTTTTGCTGCCTCCGGGTACTCGGATTCGAATCGGAGCAAAAAATCGTCGCCGTAGCTGTTGTTAGCGAGGACGGCAGGTGGAGGCGCAAAAAGAAAGCAAAGGCAAAATGCAAGGTAGAGCTGCTTAATCAACTCGCAATTGCAGTAAATCATGAAACGGCATACCCAAAGGTGGATCTAATGGATCGGTCGTATTCCGATTTGTTTAGTACAAGTGCCTGTTGACGCTTGCTGCCGCGAACTAGTATCGCACACTGCTTAATTGATACATTTTTTTATTGTTCAATATCGCTCGCTAACCTATCACTGAAGATTGATCGTGTCAAATTTTTTGTGCCTGCCCCCCGAAACTTATCCAGGATGAGAGTTGGGACTTCTCCCGGACGGAGCCCGGATCTTGGAGGGTTCTCAGAGGAGGAAGGCAAGGCACACGACGTGGTCTTCCCCCCAGGGCCAGCGCCCATTAAGTTGTTTGCAGGGTAGGACTTCGGCGAGGAAGTCGTTGCTCCACCCGGCGATGCGTTGCTTGCTCTTGAGGCTGTGCTTTGAGAGGTGCTGCTTGAGGAGGCCGATGGCAAGGCGGCGGAGGGCTACCAGGTTTTCGGCGAGGCGGCAGGCTGCTGAGGTAGTAACGCACCTCCGAACACTGCTTGCCGTCCCGCTCGGTGATCGACACGACCTGGCCGATCGTGACGAGGCCTTTCCAGCCTTCGGCCAGTTGCCCCAACTGTTCCTGCAGCGGGGCCTGGTAGTAGTAGCGATGCTCCACGCGGCCGTGGCCCTTCGCAGCCCACCAACACACCGCAAACGGCGATCCGCTCCGGGTCCTGCTTCGGCTACGCCTCAGCAGGACCCTCCGCTGCGGAGGGCCAGCGGTCTAAACTCTCACTAACCCGATCCTCTCATTCAGCCTGGTACATGATTTGGAGGAAGACCAGTGTCCGTCCGGCGATTGCTCGTGAATCAGGAAAGCGGCTCGATCTCCGCCACAACGCATCGGGGATAAGACGTCTGACCACGTGAATCCCTACGTGGGTTCCAAAAACCGCTGTTGTCCCCTGCGGTCAGAATCCACCAGTATCACTTCTGCGAACACGCTCTAAGGAATTCGGCATGGAAACATATGTGGAAAGTATCGCGGCGGAATTTGGCGGCCGCTACCTTGCATCCGAGACTCCTGCCCGAGAGGCACGAAAACCACGTATTCTCTGGGGAGTGGCTTCAACTGGAATCTCGCACTTAGGTTACTTACCGTATCTTGCCCTGCTCAAAAAGCTCGCAAATCAAGGCTGGGATGTAGTAGTGCTCATCTCGGAGTTTCACGCCTATCTAGATGACCGAAAGACGCCCTGGTATAGGTTGCAAGAAAAATACAGTCTGTATCGCGCAGTCTTTGGGCGTTACTTCTCATCTGTCGAAGGCGTTACGATCATGAGTGGTAGCGAACTCTATCTAAACGGGAAGTACTTCCTGAATCTAATGCGTCATGCGACACGTCTTCCTGCGCACGGCCTCCTTGAGTCGGGGGCACAAATGTTGCGTTCGGACGAAGCGAAGTTTGCTGATCTGCTCTACGTCTACATGATGATGTTTGACGTCGTTCACTTAGACCTAGACTTAGTCCTGTGCGGCGAAGATGAAGCCCAGGTGTACGAACTTTGTCTGACGCTGCTGCAGTCCAGCGGTAGCCAATGTCCGGCCGGGTTGTTTTTGCCAATGATGGCTGGCCTCGAGGGACAAGAAATGCATGCCAGCAGCCCCGCAAGTAACATTCTCCGACTGGACGCGAGCTCGGATGAAATAGAACATGCATTTAAAAACATCCGTACTGCTGATTGGACCGCAATGAACTCCAATGCGAATCCGTTGTCGTATCTGAAAGACTTGCCAGAACTCTTTTCCGCCGAACTCCGTGAGCAATGGGGGGAATTGCAAGTTGCAACCTGGGTGGAAAGGGCATGTGAGGAGCTGGGGCAACACCTGTCTTCTCTGCGATTCAGCTATTGACCGAAAGGGCCTTGCTGAACTAACCCGCAGAATCGTGCGCAGATCGCTTCATGGAGTCCCTTTCTTCGGATGGAGCGAACGATGGCCGCTAGCACGCGCGAGAAGAAGTCGAAGAAGAAGTCTTACACGGTGACGAACTGGCAGGAGTACAACGAGTCGTTGGTCCGCCGGGGCGACATCACTTTCTGGTTCAGTGGCGAGGTGCTCGATGCTTGGGAGCACGACAACGCTGAGGCCCGTCGTGGCCACCCGTTTGTCTATTCGGACCTGGCGATCGAGACGCTACTGACCCTGCGCGAGCTGTTCCGCTTGCCCTACCGCCAGACCGAAGGGCTGGGCCGGGCGCTCGCGAAGCTGATTGGCGTGGAAGTGACGATCCCGCATCATACGAGCCTCGTAAAGCGAGCGGCCAAGCTCGACATTGACACCCAACTGGCCGACGTGAAGGGGCCGATCGACATGGTCGTCGATAGCACCGGCCTGAAGGTCTACGGCGAGGGGGAGTGGAAGGTGCGTCATCACGGTGTGGGCAAGCGTCGCGACTGGCGGAAGGTCTACTTGGCGGTCGATCCCAACTCGCACACCATCCTCGCCGAGCTGCTGACTGGCTCCGTCACGCACGACGGCGACGCCGTTGATCCCCTCTTGGACCAAATCGACGAGCCGGTCGAAGCATTCTACGGCGACGGGGCGTACGACCAGTGGAAGGTGTACGAGCGGCTCGAATGCGAGGCGGCGAGGCCGGTGATCCCGCCCCGCAAGAACGCCAAGATCAAACGCCACGGGAATTCAAACGAACCGCGGCTGCCGCGGGATGAGGCGCTGCGGAAGATCCGTTCCGATGGCCGCGAGGCGTGGGAAGAAGAATCCGGCTACCACCGCCGCAGCCTCGCCGAGACCGCCATGAGCCGTATGAAGACCGCCTTCGGCGACCGCCTCAAGAACCGAAAAACACCCAACCAAAAAACCGAAGCCGCCATCCGAGTCTAAATCCTCAACGCCTTCGTGACGATCGGCATGCCATTGTCGTTGTGGATTTAGGCAGCAAGGCCAACCGAAAGACAAAACATTGAAGCCACGATTGAACTGCCTGATTGACGGCACCGTCGCCCCATCCAGAAACATGAAAGCGGCGACACTAGCCGACGGTACCCACGTAGAATTTCAAGTTACGACTTCGGAAGAACTTGACCTTGCTCTAGACGTCATCAGGACAGGCCAGCCTGTAGATGTGGCCTCGAGTGCTCAAATCGAACGCGTACTATTGGAGATCGACAGGAACTTCCTCACTTTGTCGAAGTGGTTCTCGTACGAGACGGGATATCTACTAAAAGATGCTATGGCGATGGTCGGAGCGGCGAAAGTCTTTTGCTCGGACCTCTGTCGGGGTGCCACCGACAGAGGTCCGCACATTGCCATGCCGTTTTCTTCATATAATTCGGCATATAATCGTAGTGCAACACTCAGAAACTTGCCGCGCGGTCGGCTTGCTGTTGTTCTTGCGGCAAATTCGCCTTGGCCACTAGCAGTGGTTTACGCGCTCGCAGCAAACCAAATGCGTTGCCCCGTATTAATTCTGCCGTCGTCCCGCACGCCGCTCTCGGCTCTTTCAGCAGCAAGGTGCATTCAGGCGCTGGGAGAAGGAAGCGGCATTTCCATACTGAATGCGATCACGCGTGAAGCTCTTGCCGCTGGTTATTCGAAGAGATGCTTCGATGCTGTTCATTTTGTTGGGTCAAGCAAGTGGTATGCGGATATCGCGTCGGACTGTGCCCGAAATGGACTAAGCCTGACCTACGAAGGCGAGGGGAATTGCGTAGCAATCGTGGATGCACCTGAAGCCGACGTGGACATAATCGCCAGGACGCTATTTACTGCGGCGACTCGATGTAATGGGCAGTTGTGCTCAACGGTATCTGGAGTGCTCTGTACCGATTCATGTTACGACGCACTCCGAGAGAAGCTAACCGAGTTGTTTTCTGAAGTTGTTCCTAGCTTATCTCTTGAGGACGGGGATTTAGGGCCATTGCTGGGGCCAGTCGACGAGCTTAACGAAAGCCTTGATCTCGCCGCAAATATGGGCGCTACGATTTTGGTAGGGGGCAAAGGAAAAAAGCGACTCATGCCAGCTACGCTAGTCGAAATTGATGAGACGCAATGGCAGTTCGCTACATCGGAAAACTTTGGTCCAGTTGCTTGGATACGCAAACTTTCTGCCCTTGAAGATGCCGTAGAGCTATTAGATGACATTGGGTCGGGCTTGACTATCTCAGTGTTTGGACGTACTGCAGATAAAATTGTTGATTTGGTCTCGTCGCGCGCAAGGTTCGCAAGGATTTGCATCAATTGCGATCCTACCATTCAATCTCTCAATCATCCCTGGGGCAACTATGGAAAAAGCGGCATGAGTGAATCAAAGACGTTCTTCGAGAAGTGCATGCTGCCGGTGGCAATTGAGTCGAGTGAACGGGATGGAGAGGTGCTTAGATCGTCATGCGTGGAAATGACGGCAATCGGGAAGGTTCGAAATTCCACTTATAACGTCTCAATATCAGGCTTGGATTTGGTGGTTGAGAATCTGTACTCCGGCGTCTGTGGGACAGATCGCGAAGTGTATCGCGGCAACCTTGAAGCGGCATTCCCGTTTATCCCCGGCCATGAGAATGTCGGTAAAGTTCGCTCTGCTCCAACAAATCGGCTCTGTGCTGATGGTATTGCAATCAACGCAGGAGATGTTGTTGCATGGAATCCCCTCATACCGTGCGGGAAGTGCAAAGTGTGCCTCGAAGGTTCAGATAACCTGTGTCCGCATCTTCGGGTGTTCGGATTGGGGATGACGTCCGAAGTCTCTCCTCATTTACTTGGTGGTTGGAGTCGATTCGCAATCGTGCCTCCTGAGGCTCGAGTTCACAAGCTTAACAAATTCGACACCCCAGAACTCGGCATTTTTGCCGATCCAACAGCAACGGGCATTCGTTGTTACGGATTGGCGGGGAAAACCAAAGGGGACTGGCTCGTTGTTGGAGCTGGGGCACTTGGAAGCACAATCGCCGTGACGCTTCATTGTTTGAATGCAGGAAACGTATGGGCAGCTGGGAATATGGAACAGTTAGAGATGCTCGAAACGATCTGTAGCGAGCGGGCAATTGTCATCAGCCGCGAGGACGCGCTCACAAGCTCTAAGCTCCTTGAAAACGGCCTTAGGCCAGATTTCGTAGTGGACACGATATGCTCAAAAGATTCCATCGACGCTTGCCTCCATGCTGCGAATGCAGGTGCAACGATCTTCCTAGCGGGCGGGCTCGCGCCTCGAACACTGCCTTTTGAAAGTGGTAAGCTTACAAAAGGAGAGATATCGATTCGCGGTGTACTTGGCTATTCTTCGCGGCAGTTTGCGGAAGCTGTTCAAGTGATAGGAGAAAACCCAAGAGCATACGCTCGCCTAGCGATCAAACGAGTTGCGTTGTCAGACGCAGTTGCTCAAGCTTTTTCGGCGTCTCGAAGAAAGGTCGTAATCGAGTGCCAAGAATGAATTCACCGTACTGTTCAACAGAGTTGTCACGCAAGGACGACCGGCGTTATCCAGCGGCCTTGCTGCCTAAATCCAGATTGAGAGGCATGCCGAGGGCAACGTGGGATCTCGGCTGAGCCTACATGCTGGCCAATCGATGACGCGTCAGTACAATATGGGCGTGGCCTCGGTTCTCCCGAGCCATTACTCGCAAGGCTTTCTGATCCTGAAAGCAGAGGGCAATTTGTTGAGCGATAGCATTTCATCAACCGGGTTAAGTTCGGATATCTCTTTAGAATACATTCTGGAGTGTCTGCGTGATGCCCAGGATGTGGTATTGCCAGCACGGGCGTTGTCCAAGGCGTTGCAGGCTCCGGTTTTTGTAGTTGGCTGCCCGCGATCGGGGACAACTGTACTAGGAAAAAGCCTTGCCGCCCACCCCAACCTAGCTGGGTCTGAGGAGTCGCTTTTCCTGCTTGACCTGTGGCGAATCATCCTTGACCTTCATCAGGGTATTAATCGTCGAAGGTGGGCACCACTGTCCAACTATGTTACGCTCCCATCTTTGGTAGATGTCAGCGGCGAGTTCGCGGATAGGATTTTCTCAGGGCTTCTGGCGGGTGCCAAGAATGTGCGGCTTGTTGAGCACACGCCTTGGTATGCTGGGCTAGAGCCACTTTTAGGTAGCCTGTTCCCAGACTGCTATGTCTTGCATCTGATTCGTGATGGGCGTGATGTTGTTGAATCCCTGAGTAACTCTTACGAACGAGGTTTCCAGTGGGCCGGTGCGTCAACTCGAACACGGACTACATTCTGGGCCGGACTCGTCGAGGCTAGCTGGAAAGGTTCACGACACTTGAAATCCGAGCGGTATAGGGAATTTCGCTACGAAGATTTGTGTAGAATGCCTCGTGAGACGCTCGGGGCAATCTTGCAGTGGATCGGGCTTGAGTGGGATGAGCGTGTGCTCATCCCGCTGTCGGAGCAACACGCAAGCCCATCACGACCCAAAAGTGCCCTTGCAACTATCGATGAAAATGGAGCTGTACACGTGAAGTCACGTATCGTAGGAGGCAGATGGCCTCCGAATTGGAGTAGAGCAAAAAAACAAGAGTTTATCGAACAAGGAAACGCGACCCTTGCAAGACACGGGTACCCTGCGCTTTCCGCCGAGGAATAGTAAAATCGATCTATGAATAATATCTTGAATAACGAGTTATTTACGCGAGTGATCGATCAGGCGTTTTCGTTTGAAGAACTGAAAATCCGGTTGACCGAAGAGCGTCCGCTCCGGATTAAATATGGAGTTGATGTAACGGCACCATTTCTGCACATCGGACACGCGGTAAACTTGTGGTGCATGCGACAGATGCAAGACTTAGGTCACAAGGTGGTGTTCTTGATTGGCGATTTTACAACGAGAATCGGCGATCCGACCGGAAAGTCAAAAACGCGGCCAGTGATTCCGCTAGAAGAGATTGAACAGAACGCAAAGCACTTCATCGAACAGGTATCGACGATCTTGCGAACTGAATCAGCGGTCTTTGAGATTCGTCGAAATTCGGAATGGTACGGGGATATGGGGCTGGACTTCTTTCTTGGTCTTCTCAGCCAAGTAACCCATGGCCGGCTCATCCAACGCGACATGTTCCAGGCTCGCATTAAGTCTGAAAACGAGATCTATGTCCATGAATTACTGTACCCTGTTCTGCAAGGGTACGACTCTGTGATGCTGGAGTCTGACCTAACCATCGTAGGATCGGATCAGCTCTTCAACGAGATGATGGGGCGTTTGTACCAAGAGAAGAAGAATCTGCGACCGCAAATCATCCTAACGACGCGAATAACGATGGGTACTGATGGAAAAAATAAGCAAAGCAAGAGCTTGAATAACTACATTGCCTTGGCGGATTCGCCAAAAGACAAATTTGGAAAGCTAATGAGTCTGCCCGACAGCCAAATCCGCGACTATCTGGAGGTGTACAGCACTCGTTCAGCTGAGGAAATCAAAGCTCTTTTGGATTCGGTTGCGACCGAACCAATGAAGGTGAAGATGGAAATGGCAAAGGCGGTCGTCGAGAGGTACCACGGTGGAGACGTCGCTGAATTGGAGCAGACGAAATTCACTAGCGTATTTTCCAAACGACAAGTTCCGATGGAAATGCCGGAGGTGATTATTCCGAGTGGTGTTTCCGTTATTGACGCGGTGTGCAAGGCCGACGCTAGCGTCGGCAGCAGAAGTCGAGCGCGACGCTTGATAAGGGGAAACGGCGTCCGCCTCAATGATGCCACTGTCACGGATGAAAAGATGATTCTTGAAGATTCTGGGCAAGAAGTTATCCTAAACATCGGCAAGCTCAAGTGGTTCAAGCTTCTTTTTAATGTGCAGTCGGAGCAGTGACTTGGTCACCGATGGTAGCAGGGCATACACATTGTATTGGTTGTTGTCGCCGAATAGACACATCCCAGTGTGCAGCAGGAAATCCAAAAGATTGTACGAAATGAGGTACGGCTGGTTTTCTTTGAGTGGTCCAAAGAAGTTCCCTCGGAAGAGCAATTGTCGAAGATTTGGGACCGATTGGAAACAAATGCTGAGGATCGCCCCACAGCGCTGCTTCTAGATGTCATGTTTCGTTCGCGGGCTGGAGGTATGAGGGCACTTGGAGAGTAACTCGCATTTGAACTTTCCAAGCGGTCGGTCCCAGTAGTATCAATGTCAGACAAGCCTGAAGGACGCCGGCCGACGAATCGCTTAGCGCTTTTGCCAAAAACGGAACTGGGTAGGCTTTCCCGTGTGCTCGACCAAATGCTGGATCACGATGTTGCCGAGTATCACTTAACTGTACCAGGAAGTGGTCGCATAAATTCGACCCAAGGGTCGTACGATAAATGTGCGACGATTATCAATGGGCTGTTTCCGCTAAAGGAAGTGATCAATCCCCATGAACTCGCTCAAGCATTCAAAAGACAGAGCACACCTCGATCTATCTGGGGGCTTGCACCTAGAGCTCCCATGCACCTCGGCTACGACCGCTTTATCCTAAAGCAATTGGATTTGATTCGGAGCGGTTGTTTGCACACCGTCTTGCTTGCCGATCTAGAGGTTGGTCTAACCTCGCCACACCTGGATGAAGCCGATCTCAGCCTCCGTTCGGCCTACTATCAAGAAGCAATGTCGGCGGTCTTTGGGCTGAGCGAGGCTGAGTTCTGCCCACGGTCGTCGTTCCAGTTTGACCGTGACTACATCAGTCACCTAATGCGAACACTTTCGGATGTGCGAGTACTTCGCGCATACCGAGCTACTCCTGGAGGCGCTACCGATTCCGCGCACCTAGTAATGTGGCAAAGCAAAGGGACTGCAGCGGTGCCAAAATATCAAGAGTTTCCTGCGGATATTTCTGACCGTGACCTTGCCAGCTTGGTCTACCCGGTTATGCAGGCATTGGACGCCTATCACCAAAGAGCTGACATCGTATTGGGAGATTTTGGCCAAAAGCAGATTTACGCGAATATTGGTCGTGACAATAAACTCCGACAACTACTCGCCTTCGATGAGAATCAAAGCGTACCGGTACTGCTGTTCCTTGAAAACTCTTCGGATATTCTTGGAAAGCCGATGGTGAAAAGTAAACAGGCCGACCGCATCACCTTTCACGAAACGCCAGAGACGTTGAGGCATAAAATTAATCGCATTGTCGCACCAGAGTTTATCGTGGACTGCAATCCGCTCATCGAGATCTGCCGGTATTCCGTGTTGCCGTGGATTAAAGAACCGCTGATTATTTGTCGCAAAAAAAGCCGTCCAATTGAAGTGTCGACTCTTGATGAATTGGCAAACGACTACCGCCTCGGGCACATTCACCCCTCTGATCTCAAAACAAGTATCCTGGAGCCGTTGCGCTTGCGTATCGACACCTTTCAGCAGCATTTCGCGCAAGCGGACAAGCGTCATTTGGTTAGTTGGATCGACGTGAAGTCGAATATCGAGAATTGCCTTGAATCAGAGTAGCGCCCGTCAAGAAGCTATGTAAGCCGGGTTTGGTAAACCTGATCGTGTCGCATCGAATGACGCGAAAGCGTTCCTGCACCGAACCACCGGAGCTCAATCATGGCAAAGATCTTGGCGATCGACCTGGGCAAGTTCAAAAGTGTGGCTTGCTTGTTCAGCACGGCTGACGGCGAATACTCGTTTCGGACCGTGCCGACGAGCCCCGGGGAGTTCCATGACCTCTTCGAATCGATAAAGCCTGACCGCGTCGTGATCGAGATCGGATCGAGATCGGATCGCAGGCGGGATGGATTGCGGACATGGCGGAATCGATGGGGTTGCCGATCGAAGTCGCTAATCCATACCACGACGCTTGGCGGTGGAAGAACGTGCGTCGCAAGACCGATCGAGACGACGCTCTTCGGCTCGCCCAGATGTCGGAGCAAGGGCTCTTGCCAACGGTCCACCTGCCCAACAAGGCGACTCGGCAGTGGCGGAATCTGATCGCATATCGCCACACGCTGGTGTCTCGTCGCACCGCGATCAAGAACAGCATTCGTTCGATCCTTGATCAACAAGGCATCGCTTGGCCCGCCGGTCGTGCAGGCTGGACCCAGAAGACACTTCGGTCTCTCGCGGCATATCTCCCCAAAGAAGGCGAACCGACTGACAGAGATCTCTGGCGTCTTCAATTGGCTTGGGAGCGTGACGCGCTCGAGCACGCCGAGCGGCAAGTCGCCCTCATTGAAAGCAAGCTCGACTCGCTCGCGAAGGCGGATGAACGCGTGCGTCGGCTGCGGACCATCCCGGGCGTTGGGCCTCGTTTAGCGGAACTCGTTGTCGCCGTTATCGACGATCCCCATCGATTCAAGAACGCGAAGCAGGTCGGCGCTTACGCGGGCCTTGTCCCAAAGCAGTACGAATCGGGAACGATGTCCCGCCAGGGAAGGATCACTTGCCGCGGCAACGCCCTGCTGCGAGCTGTGCTTGCTGAAGTCGGATGGATGATGCGCCGCTACAACACCTGGTTCGCCGAGATTTTCGATCGGGTCTGTCGCGGGGCCAAGACACGAAAGAAGATCGCTGTGGTGGCGGTCGCCAGGCGTTTGCTGATCTGCTGTTGGGCGATGCTGCGTGACGGCACGGATTGGCGAGCCCCCACGGCCCATGCTGCGCCTGCCTGATCCTCCTCACAAGACGAATCCCTTGAATCCAGCATGATTGGTCAGCGTCATCCCGTTGCGCATGTGGAACGTGCGAGTTCCGACGTCAAGAATGGGAGCCGCTGCACAGCTGAATAGGCCCGTGAAACCGTCCAAACGTCGCGAGAGCCTGAATAGGAGTTTGGAGCCAATCATCCGGAAGCAGTTGACGCACCCGGCTTCATAGGAGTAGCGCGGGCGCGCTCAGGTCTTATTTTGGCCGGTCTCTGGCTGGGGCGGCTGGCGTTCGAATTCGCTGGGCGTCAGGTAGCCGAGCGATGAGTGGAGCCGCCGGTGGTTGTAGTAGTCGACGTACTGGCCGATCTCTCTCTTGGCTTCGGCATCGGAGGCGTAGTCCTCTAGTTGGAGTTCGGTTTTCATCGTCCCGAAGCACGATTCCATGAACGCGTTGTCGTAGTGGCCATCCCTCTTTGATTTGTACCAGCTGAGTTGAGAGGATCCCGTTCCGGGCGGTTCCCGGGAACTTGGAGGATCCTTGAGATGAAGAAGCCGCGACACACACCGGAGCAGGTGATCGAGAAGCTTCGTCAGGCGGATGTTCTGCTGGGCAAGGGGCAGCAGGTCCCGGATGTCTGTAAGGCGTTGGAGATCACTTCGCAGACGTACTACCGCTGGCGTCAGAAGTATGGGGGCATGGCCCCCGAGATGGCCAAGCAATTGAAGAGCCTTGAGAAGGAGAACGCCCGGCTGAAGAAGCTAGTGGCGGACCAGGCGTTGGACATGGAGATCCTGAAGGAAGCGGCGAAGGGAAACTGGTGAGCCCCGAGCGTCGGCGGGAGGCGGTCGAAGCCGTCCGCCGTTGCTTGGGGCCGGATCGGATCTCGGAGCGTCGTGCCTGCCGTGTGCTTGGCCAACCGCGTGGGACGCAGCGTTACGCCAGGCGTCGGCGTGCGGATGAGCCGAAGCTGCTGGCGGAGATGCGTCGCATCGCACGAAGGCGTCCGCGTTTCGGCAGCCCTCGGATTCACGAGACGCTGCGATCACGTGGCTGGACCGTGAACCACAAGCGGGTCGAACGCCTGTGGCGCGAGGAACGCATGCAAGTGCCTCGAAAGCAGCGGAAACGCAAGCGTCTCTGCCTGGGCGGCAGCGAGAACAGCTGCGTCCGCAAGCGGGCGTTGCGGCCCAACCACGTGTGGAGCTACGACTTCGTCGCCGACCGCACCGAGAAGGGTCGACCGTTTCGGATGCTGGTGGTAATCGACGAGTTCACTCGGGAGTGTCTAGCGATCGAGGTTGCCTGGTCATTCACTGCTCGCCAGGTCGTCGAGGTGCTGGGCTACCCGTTCGCCGTCCGCGGCACGCCTGAGTACATCCGAAGTGACAACGGTTATTAGCGTCCGAAACTTTTGGTAGGTTAGCCTCGCGGCGTTTGATTCGGGTAGTCGACGCGAGGGGAGCGTAGTTCGCATGAACGCATCGGGCTTCTTGGCGTTCGATTTCCGCGCAGGCGGCGGCGCCGGGATCGTGACGGGCGTGTCACGCCCTCAGGCGTTCCCGGCTTTCTTTTTCGCTGCCCGCCGCGCACGGCTCTGCCGGTCGAGCTCGCTGCGTCGCTCGCGTTCGCGCAGGATAGGGAGCACCTCGTCGAGCGTCGCCCGCCGGCCGCGACCTGACTCAAGAGCGTGAACAGGTACTTGCTCGGGCGGTAGCCGGTGTGCAGGTACATCAGCATCACCGCGATCACCGTCACGTAGAGGTGCGTCTGGACGTCCTCGCGAGTGTGGCTGATCAGGTGGTCGAAGTTGGCCAAGGTCTTCAGCCAGCGGAAGAACAGCTCGACCTGCCAACGCCAGCGGTAGAGCGTTGCGATCGCCGAAGCGGGCAGGTCCATCAGGTCGGTGACAAGGCGGAGCGTCTTCGCCTGGCCGTCCGACTCGTAGCGGATGACCACCTCGCGGAACACCAAGTTCTCAGCGCCAACTCTCTCCGCCTTCACCGTGTCGAACCGCCCGACCCAATCGCCCACCACGCCCGCGGCGAGGTCTTCTTCGCTCAGTTCGTTCTCCTGCGCCACTTCCATCGGCGACGCGTTGGGCCCCTCGGCCTTGAATCGCACGATGAAGTTCGCGCCGGGCGTCTCGTGATGCGTCCGTAACAGTTCCAGCCGCATATAGCCGCGGTCGTACAGGTAGAGTCGGTCTTCTTGGAGGTGCTCCATTGCCGAGTCGGCCTCGCTGTGGCCTCGCTCGGAGACAACAACCACCTCCGGCAGCCAGGTGGTCACGTTGATCTGGGCGTCGATCCGTGCGCGGCTCCGCACACCGCGGTGGTTGTTCCGGTGCTTGTACGCCCAGGCGACGCCCGCCGCGGCGGGGAGGAAGGTGCCGTCCACGGCGATCGTCTTCTGGAGCAAGGCGTGCAAATCGCTCGATCCGCTGGCGGGCTGCTTCGCCTGCTTGCGGGCGAGTTGCTTGCCGAGCGCCTCGACGATCGGTGTTAGACGCTCCGGATCGCTCAAGGCATTGAAGTCCGAGAGCGTGCTCTTGCAGATCTTCGGCAGGGTAAGGTGCTTCTGCGCCTGACGCGTCTGGCTCAGGTCCTCGATGGTCCGCAGCGAACGGACCGCCGGGTTGAAGAACGCCAGCAAGTACACGACGAACACGTCGTCCAGGAACAGCTTGCGGTTGCCGTGCCCGCATTCGCCGCGGAGCCCGTCAAGCTGCTTCTGCAACAAGCGGACGTACTTCCCGCCCATCAATGGCTCAGGCCAACTCGGCAACTCCGCGGCGTCGGGCGACATGACACCGCTTTAACACATCCCACCAACCCAGCGCAGGTAAGTTCTCATTAAGAATATCCCGGACGCTACTGCGCCGGGCGACGTCGTAGTGATGGACAACCTCGCCGTCCACAAGGTGAAAGGCGTCGAGGAGGCGATCCGCTCCGCCGGGGCGAGGCCGCTCTACCTGCCGCCTTATTCGCCCGACCTCAACCCGATCGAGATAGCTTGGTCGAAGATGAAGGCGTTGATCCGATCAAACTCACCGCCCACCTTCCGAAGGCTCGTCAACTCGGTGGGGCGATCTCTCAAAGCCATCTCCTCAAGCGACTGTCGCGGGTACTTCAAGGCCGCTCGAAGGGCGGCTACAGCAACTCACGATCCGCTGTAAGCAGCTGATTGACGCTGGAAAGATCCCTGGCAGCGGCGTTCTTCCGAGTGGTCGTAGCACGCCAACTGCAGGTCGCACTCCGGGCAGCTGAACCGCTCCCCTTCGCCGTGCGTCACCCGCACCAAGATCCGTTCGTTCGCCGTATCCAGTTCAACACCTTCAACCCGCCAAGGCACCTTCAAACCAAGCAAATGCAGGTAAAGCTCGTGGGCTTGCATCCAACAAACCCTCCCGCGGCCAGTCTAGACGACCCACGGAGAAACCGGATGGACTCAAAATCCTTTGGTTAACAAAGAGAAAAACGAACCGCTATCGATTCAGTGAACTATAAGGCAGAAGGCTATCGCTGCTATTTCGCTGCTTCGTTTAAGCTGCGTTTTGGCCGCGCTCCGCTATTTTTTGTAAATACTTTCGCCGTGTATGCGATTCTCTCTACTTGCTCACCCCTCTCCCCCTGCGTGAGAGAAGCGAGCGGGTACCAAACAAGTTGCGTGGAAGAATCCATCTTAGGCACACCAAATAAAACATCGGTACTTACCGCAAAGCGATATGCAGCACCCACGTCGCCTTCAACGGACTCAACGAGTCTTGAGTCCGAAGCAAGAGCGGTTTGCTCTAGACCGAGATGTGCAGGCTTAGCGCCACCGCTATTGTTGTGAAAAAAAAATCGGAACGGCGGCCCTACATTCAATCTCGCCTGGTCTATATACGATTTGACGTATCGCAAATCCTGTCCCCAATCCATATTGCTTCCAAGCAAATGCTTCGTTCCATGAATCGGCCCACCAATGGATTCGTTGAAATAGCTCAGGCTGTGCGGATAGACCCAAAGACTACTTGCAGCCAACCACATCAATAGGAGCGAGCATAACAGCCGGATATTACTGAACAGATGTGCCATGCTTCTTGCAGCAAACGGTGCCTGGTAGTCAGCCTTTTTTTCTGCGAGTTTGCAAAACGACTGGAAGCCCCCCCCAACCCACACGAAAAGAAATGGGAAGGCCGGTAAGACGTAACGAAAATGCTCATTGATACCAGTCTTCAAGCTAACAACGCAAAGCACGACCACCGCTGGGGTTAGAAGAGTGAGCGTGTCTTGTGCTCGTGCCACTGGAGAGCTTGTTTCTTTGCATCCGAACGTCCGTAACGCAATTGGGCAAAAACACCCAACTGCGCCCAAGAGAAGCAGTCCCAGCGGGACTTTGACCGCGCCCGCGTACAGGTAGTAGTACCACCAGCCGGCCTGACTCCACTCGCCCCTTAAGTAAAAGGGGCGGCCGTAGTTCTCGAAGTCATTTTGCTGGATGTCCATCCCGAGGAGGTAGTTCTTGGGGAAGGGGACGGGCAGGTGTTCGAGGGACGTGCCTTGGAAACGGTTGATTGATTGCGGGTTCGGGGTGTCGGATTGCTGATGTTCGGCGGCTTTGCCTGTGAAGAGATTGCTGACGAAATGGAACTCACCAAGCGGCTTAAAGCTGCCCTCGAAGCCGTAGCCGAGGTTCACCACGTACAGGCCGATGGCGATTCGCAGAGCAAGCATGGCCGCCTCGCTGAGCCATCGCTTAGTGGTCATCTGGGCCCATTCGGCCCAGCGGTAAGCTAGCCAAATTAGGGGCCAGAGGGGGTAGAAGAGAATGAGGGTCGTCTTAGCTAGCTCGGCGACCCCAAGCACGACACCGGTGATGACGGCCTGGGTCCAGGTCGGTTGCCTGAGCCACTTCCAGAAGGTGTAGCAGGCGGCCAGGCCGAGAGCGGCGGAGTGGGCGTCAGCCGTATAGAGTGAGGCGTTCGCGAGGATGTTCGGCTCGAAACACCAGACAAAACAGGCGACAAGGCCTGCTTGTTGGCCGTAGAGGTCTCGTCCCCAGAGGTAGCAGACGATGGCGCCGAGCCAACTGAACGGCATGCAGGCCCAACGGGCGATCATGGTAAGAAGAAAGGTCCGCTCGCCATTAGCTGCCACGAAGTCTTCGCCCATGCTGAAGACGGGACGTGCCCCCGGACCTTCGTAGAAACCAGACCAATCCTCTTCGTAACCAACTGCGATTACCGGCAGCGCGGCGACCATCCGCACCAGCGGTGGATTGACGCGATACAGCTCAAACCGCCCAAACTTCCAGTGGCTCAATCCCGCCACTAGATGTCCAGGCTCGTTGAGCGTTGGGCTGTGGACATACGCTGAGTACATCAGCAAAGCCGTGTGGCCTTCCCCCCTCAAACTGAGCCAGCGTGAATGAGAGAATCCCGCCCGGGCGGTACCCCGGACAGGAGGTTCTTTCGATGAAGAAGACGAGGCACACGACGGAGCAGATCATCGAGAAGCTGCGTCAGGCAGACGTG
>JBCCNK010000025.1:0-21126 GCA_039025875.1 Pseudomonadota bacterium | reverse complement strand
TTATGGTGGAGGGGGGTGGATTCGAACCACCGAAGCTCGCGCGTCAGATTTACAGTCTGATCCCTTTGGCCACTCGGGAACCCCTCCGAAAGGCGGCATATTCTGCTGATGGGCAACCCCCATGTCAACAGAATTAGTCGACCAGACATGTACGCCGCACGAGGCAATTCAGCGCCGGGAGAACCGCTTCGGCAGCAATTCCGTTTCGGAAAACCAAAAGCGGACATAGGTTTGGCCATTTGGCCATGATGCGGTCAGCCATGATCCCGCGTCACCCACTTCAGCGAACGGAGGAAGTGGCTCTCGCTTCACCGGCTCGGAGCTGCGATTGTGACCACCCAGACTGCGGTGAGCCGAAGAAGCAGCTGCCGTACGAGGTTTGTGACCAGCGAAGCACGTCGGCAGCCCTGTGTGCGCTGACAGACGATGCAGTTCGCATCACTCGCGGAAACTCAAAGGAAGCTGATAGGGAAGTTAGTTGAGACGCGCAAATGGTTTGTACGATCTAGTTCGCGTCGAATGGAGCTGGCGAGAGGAATCGAACCCCCGACCGGCTGATTACAAATCAGCTGCTCTACCTACTGAGCTACGCCAGCGCTCTCGGCGGCGAAGCATAGACAAAGCTACTGTTGCTTTCAACGCCCGCCATCGCTACGAAGTTTTGCCCCGGAGCAAAACACGTTTCGTTTAGCCAGTAGCATCTGAGAACACGAGGGCCCGGCCACGCACGCGGTCCAAGGATTTACTGGAATCATGGACTAGGCCTGACCATTTCCAGCATAGGTTCGTAGTCGCTAATTACTCCATTGAGTCCGGCACTTACAACTAACCCTTCAAGGACCAGATCGGCCGCGTAGCACGCATCGACTCCACACAGGGCGATGGTTTCGGCTACCGTACCTCCGCTCGCAAAAAGCGACAGATCGCCGCCCGGCGCCTCGCGGGACAGAACGTGCATCAGCGCGCCGACGTGCGCGAGCTGCAGTCCGCGACTCACGGCTTCTTTGGTGCTCACCCCGGGACTCAGGTTTTCCGCGAGTTCCTGGCTGTCGCGGACGCGGCCAGTATTCGCAAACAAGCTATCTC
This sequence comes from Pseudomonadota bacterium, assembly GCA_039025875.1. GTDB lineage: Bacteria > Pseudomonadota > Gammaproteobacteria > Pseudomonadales > Halieaceae > Congregibacter. The sequence continues at coordinate 20,040 of JBCCNK010000025.1, read as the reverse complement.
GCATCATCTGAATACCGGGAATGATATAGCCACCGCGGTGACATCCGCGTCGGTCGACGATATCGATCGTCATAGTTGTACCTGCGTCAACCACACACAACGCACGACCACATCGGTGCCAAGCCGCGAGCATGGCAAGCCACCGATCCACTCCGAGTCGACTAGGCTCTGCGTAGGAATTCTGCAGACCGCCAAGACTGGATTGGGACTGAGCAAACCAAATCGGCACCCTCAGCTTATCCGCCAAGCGGTTAAGCTCCTGGTCTTGCTCCGGCGGTAGAACGCTTGAGCAAACAATCCCGGAGAGCCCGCATGCGCCACTCCATCTTTGCACCAGATCCAGGTAGGAATCAGAGCCTCGCTCAACGCATCCATCTGCACTTACGCTAAACCATTTGCATAACGTGTTGCCCGCATCAATTAGCAGCAGCATCGGCACTTAGCGCTCCGAAAGAAAAAGGGTCGGTCACTGCAAGTGCGAAGACGAGCAGGCTGATCGGCCGGTGGTACTGCGCGTATGAACTCGATGGATGATGCATGAAAGATCAGAACGACTCCTTAATCGGCGGATCGTAAAGATACCTCGCCGCCATGCACCTTCTCTATGCCGTTCTCGGTTTCGAGCACAAGTGCGCCATGCTCATCCACCCCTCGTGCAATGCCATAGCGGGCCTGGTCCGTTTGAGAGGAGACGCAAACCTTTGCACCGGCGTTTGCGTCCAGTCTGATCCATCGTTCTCGCCAGTGCTTAAATCCCTCGTTCGGATAGCGCGAGAGTGCTGGCAGCAAGCGGCTTAGAAACGCTGCGATCAGAGTATTGCGGGAGGGAGAAACTCCCTGCTCAGTACGAAGATCAGCCCAAGCCTGCTCGATTCTGGCCTGCGCGCTCTCCGGGACCCAAACATTAACGCCGAGTCCAATCACCGCCACGCACTGGCCGGCCGGATCTCCGGTTACTTCAATTAGCACGCCCGCAAGCTTACGTTTGTCGCGCAAAACGTCATTTGGCCACTTGAGACTAAGATCGCTGACTCCGAATTGCGCCAGCGTGTCACAAATCACCACACCCACCGCTAGGGACAGGCCCTCAAGAACTTCTACTCCCCGTTCAAACTGCCAGCCGACAGATAGATAAATGTTGCAGGCTATCGGACTAACCCAGGCCTTCCCTCGTCGCCCCTTTCCCGCGCTCTGGTGCTCAGCGACGATCACGCGGGCACGTTCCTTTATAGGAGGCAGTTTTACGATGTCCGCATTCGTGGAAGGTGTGGACCATAAAACGCGCAATTCGCCCAACAACGCTCTGGAATCCTCCGTCAATCCCTCTATCACCTGCTCAGGATCCAACAACTCAACACCCGACGGAATATGTAAGTCCCCGCCAGGAGAACGCTCGACACTGAGTCCGTAGTGTTCGAGCTCATCGAGGTACCGAAGCACTTGGACGTTACTCATCCCCAGTTGATCAGCTATGTCCGCTGTCGCCCGAACCTCGCCATCAGCCAGAATTTGCAGGATGCGCTTTGCTTCCATTGGTTGACCAATTCGTCTAACGCGTCTGCGAATATAACCTAGCGGGCGCTAGGAATTGGGGTTCAGGTTCGGATCACAGGGGATCGGCAACAGAATTTCGAAAGCCTGAGGTGCGATGTGGCTTTGACGTACAGCAAGCAGCCGAACGGATGCGCCAAGCCCCCACAGTTGCCGCAGATATCCCGAGCTACCGGAGGCCCTTCGCGCAAGCAATAGAACGAAACTTGGCCGGCGATGTTCAATGCTCGCACTTTGACGTTTACGTAAACGTAAAGTTGCTCTACAGTTAGCACATGGACGCGCCTGTATTTTCTATCTCGGAGTTGGCTCGCGAATTTAACGTGTCGACTCGGACCATTCGCTTCTACGAGGAGAAAGGCTTCGTCTCACCAGGCCGCCGGGGTCAGCAACGCGTTTACTCGCCAGCAGATCGCGCTCGCATTCGCCTGCTGCTTCGCGGTAAACGCATAGGTTTGTCTCTCGCTGAGAGCATGGAAATCATCGAGATGTACGAGCCGTCAAGCGCCGATAGCAAACAGCTGGATACGCTGCTCATTCGAATCCGGGAGCGACGCTCAACGTTGTTGCAACAGCAAAACGACTTGCAGGTAATGCTTGAGGCACTGGACGAGGTCGAGTCCCTCTGCCTAGGTGCAAAAGAAAACAACCAAATTGATAAAAAGGTGTAAGCAATGAAAGCCGCCTATCCCCAGCTGCGATTTGGGCTTCCCGAAGAGATTGAGATGCTGCGCGATTCGGTCAACCAGATGGCCAGCAACGAGATTTACCCCAGAGCTCAAGAGATCGACCGCAGTAACGAGTTCCCCTCCGATCTATGGCGTAAGTTCGGTGATATGGGGCTGCTCGGTATTACCGTGGACGAAGCTTATGGAGGGAGCGGCCTCGGCTATCTTGCTCACGCCATAGTGATGGAAGAAATAAGTCGGGCCTCAGCGTCGGTGGGTCTGTCCTATGGCGCTATGTCCAACCTTTGCCTCAACCAGATCAATCGGCATGGCAGCGACGAACAGAAGCAGCGTTACCTTCCGCGCCTTTGCCGTGGTGAGCACGTGGGAGCTCTCGCAATGTCGGAGGCGAACTCGGGTTCTGATGTGGTCAGCATGTCGTTGCAGGCGCGTCGAGAAGGCGATCTCTATGTCTTGACCGGAACCAAGATGTGGATCACAAACGGTCCGGATGCTGATGTGTATGTGATCTACGCTAAGACCGACCCGGATGCTGGGTCTCGTGGGATAACCGCCTTTCTAGTCGAGCGAGACTTTCCCGGATTCTCACGTTCGCCCAAGCTCGACAAGCTGGGTATGCGCGGATCCAACACTTGCGAACTGGTATTCGAAGACTGCGAAATCCCGGCCGAGAACCGGCTGCGCGACGAGGGCAAGGGCGTCGAGATTCTGATGTCGGGGCTCGACTACGAACGCGCCGTGCTCGCCGGAGGTCCTGTAGGCATCATGCAGGCCTGCATCGATGAGGTACTACCCTACCTGCACGACCGCAAGCAGTTCGGAAAAGCCATCGGCGAATTCCAGCTAATGCAGGGCAAGCTCGCCGACATGTATGCCGAGCTGAATGCCAGCCGGGCCTATTTGTACGCCGTAAACGCGGCCTGCGACCGCGGCGAGGAGACCCGCCAGGACTGCGCTGCTGTGATTCTCTACACAGCCGAGCGCGCAACGCAGGTTGCATTGCAATCCATCCAGGCCCTGGGCGGCTATGGCTATACCAACGAGGCTGCCGCGGGGCGTCTCCTGCGGGACGCAAAGCTCTACGAAATTGGCGCCGGCACGTCAGAGATACGTCGCATGCTGATTGGGCGCGAGCTGTTTAGCGCCAGCGCGTGAATCAGTCGGATCCAGCTCCATGAGCACTTTAACAACCCGCCACGACCCCATTAGCGATACAAGCCGTGCCAACGATGCGGCTATGCGTGAGCAAGTAGCAGCATTGAGACAGCTCGTGGCAAAGGTGAGTGTGGGCGGTGATGATAAAGCTCGGGCACGCCACGTGAAGCGGGGAAAGCTCCTCCCGCGTGAACGCCTGGATCATTTGCTCGATTCTGGAACCGCATTCCTGGAGCTTTCACAACTTGCGGCTCACAACGTGTACGAAGACTACGTGCCCGGTGCCGGGATCATCACTGGCATAGGGCGGGTCAGTGGTATCGAGTGCATGGTTTTTATCAATGACGCTACCGTTAAGGGAGGCACCTACTACCCCCTTACGGTAAAGAAACAAGCTCGCGCCCAGACCATCGCCGAGCAGAATCAGCTCCCTTGTCTGTATCTTGTGGACTCCGGCGGTGCGTTTTTACCGCTGCAGGATGAGGTATTTCCTGACCGGGAGCATTTCGGGCGAGCTTTTTACAACCAGGCGCGCATGTCATCCCAGGGGATTCCGCAGCTTGCTGCTGTACTTGGAAGCTGCACCGCTGGCGGAGCCTACCTTCCAGCGATGGCGGATGAATCGATCATCGTCAAACGTCAGGGCACGATCTTTCTCGGCGGTCCACCGTTGGTTAAGGCCGCAACCGGTGAATCTGTTACCGCCGAAGAGCTCGGTGGCGCCGATGTCCACTGCCGGCAATCGGGTGTGACCGATCACTATGCCGAGAACGAGGAGCACGCGATCCAGCTGCTACGGCGTTCAGTATCCAAACTGAACCGGCCAGCCCGAACCCAGCTTGCGCTAAAGCCTGCGGAAGAACCTGCTTACGATGCAGCGGAGTTGTACGGGATAGTCCCAGCAGACCGACGGCAGCCGTTTGAAGTACGCGAGGTGATCGCCCGCCTAGTAGACGCATCAAAGTTCGATGAATTTAAAGCCCTTTATGGCGAGACCCTGGTTTGCGGATTTGCGCACCTGTGCGGCTACCCGATCGGTATCGTAGCGAACAACGGCATCTTGTTTTCTGAATCCGCAGTTAAAGGTGCTCATTTTGTTGAGCTGTGCGCGCAGCGCCGAATACCGCTGCTGTTTCTCCAGAACATCACGGGCTTTATGGTGGGCCGCGAATACGAAGCGGAGGGAATCGCACGCCATGGCGCGAAGATGGTGCATGCAGTCGCCTGCGCTAACGTGCCGAAGTTGACGCTGGTCATCGGCGGCTCATTCGGCGCTGGGAACTATGCCATGTGCGGTCGATCGTACGACCCGCGCTTTTTGTTCATGTGGCCGAACGCCCGCATTTCAGTCATGGGGGGCGAGCAGGCTGCGAGTGTGCTTGCGACAGTAAAACAGGAGCAACTCGAAAAAGCGGGCGAGCCACTGATGAACGGCGAGCGGGAACAGGCGTTTAAGAACCCGATCATTGCCCGCTACGACGCCCAGGGGCACCCGTATTACGCATCAGCGCGCCTTTGGGACGATGGAATCATAGACCCCCGGGACAGTCGAAGAGTGCTGTCTCTTGCTCTGGCTGCGGCTCTTAATGCGCCTATTGAGGAATCGCGCTTTGGCGTGTTCCGGATGTGAAGTGAGTATGAGCGAATCCACTCTGGACCAGCGAGTCAATCTCGCATTTGAATCGCCAGGCGTTGCAACCGTGACGCTTTGCCGCCCAGAAAAGCATAACGCGTTCGACGATCAGATGATTGCGCTACTCACCCGAGCATTTCGGCGTGTGGAGCAAACCCCCGAGGCGCGGACGCTATTGCTCAGATCTGAGGGGGCGAACTTCTGCGCTGGCGCTGATCTGGCATGGATGCGGCGTATGGCGGACTCCACCTACGAGGAGAATCACCAAGATGCGCAAGCTCTGGCGCAGATGCTCCATACCCTGCGGAACCTCCCGATTCCTACCATCGTGCGCGTACAAGGTATGGCCTTCGGCGGAGCCGTTGGCCTGGTGAGCTGCTGCGACATTGCGCTCGCGTCCGTCGACGCACAGTTTGGCCTCACCGAAGTTCGCATTGGACTGATACCCGCAACGATTGGCCCGTACGTCATCGAAACAATTGGCCGACGCTGGGCTTCGCGCTTTTTCGTGACCGGTGAACGGTTCAGCGCCCAGCGTGCCCTTGAGATTGGACTCGTGCACGAATGCTTCGAAGGCGAGGCGCTTGATATCGCTGTCTCCGACTTACTCGACAAGATCTGTAAAAACGGCCCGCGAGCGGTAGTACACGCGAAGGCAATTGTCCGAGAAGTCGCCGGCCTGCCCATCAACGAAACCCTCATGGAGCACACAAGTCGACGCATCGCAGAACTGCGGGTTAGCCCTGAGGGGCAAGAGGGACTGAAAGCATTCCTCGAAAAGCGACGCCCAAGCTGGCCGCCCCTTACCGAAGCAGGCGAAACGTGATTGAGAGTGTTCTTATTGCCAACCGAGGCGAGATCGCCTGTCGTATCGCGCGCACAGCTAGACGTCTTGGGTTAAGGACAGTCACTGTTTTTTCAGACGCGGACCGGCACGCTATGCACACACGAGCGGCCGACAGTGCAATCTACATCGGCGCCTCGCCACCGAGAGACTCCTACCTGGACGCTGAAAAAGTACTGGCAGCAGCGAAGCGCGCCGGGGTCGATGCGATACACCCAGGCTACGGATTTCTATCAGAAAACGCTGAATTTGCCAGCGCCTGCAGCCACCACCGATTGGAATTTATCGGCCCGCCCGCCTCCGCTATAGAGTCGATGGGCTCTAAAGCCCGAGCCAAAGCGATCATGAACGATGCAGGCGTGCCACTCATTCCAGGTTATCACGGCGAATCGCAATCCCTTTCAACCCTTCGCGAACAGGCAGAGCAGATTGGATTTCCTGTTCTGCTTAAAGCGGCCGCCGGCGGTGGCGGCAAAGGTATGCGGGAGGTAGCCAACGTCGAAGAGTTCGACGGTGCGCTGGAATCAGCCTGTCGCGAGGCCAGAGCAAGCTTCGGTGATGACCGAATGCTTGTCGAACGTCGCCTGGCTAAGCCGAGGCACGTGGAAGTACAGGTGTTTTTTGACAAGCAAGGGAAGGGCATTCATCTCGCTGAACGAGATTGCTCTATTCAGCGCAGGCACCAGAAGGTTCTGGAAGAGGCGCCGGCACCCGGTCTCACAGCTCAATTGCGTGCGCAGATGGGCGAGGCCGCGATTAGCGCGGCGCGTGCAATCGACTACGTGGGAGCGGGGACGGTTGAATTCCTGCTCGACGAAGACGGCGCGTTCTATTTTATGGAGATGAATACTCGCTTGCAGGTCGAACACCCAGTGACCGAAATGATCACCGGGCTCGACCTGGTGGAGTGGCAGTTCAGAATTGCCGCCGGCGAGCCCCTGCCGCTGACCCAGACCGAGGTGGCGGTGAACGGTCATGCGATGGAGGTTCGTATTTATGCAGAAGACACCACGCAGAACTTTTTGCCTTCCACGGGGACCATCGAACACTTGAAAACACCGGCGGAAAGTCCCGGGGTTCGAGTCGACACGGGCGTGGAAGCAGGTTCTCACATCGCACCGTTTTACGATCCCATGATAGCCAAGCTGATTGTCCACGGGCGCGACCGCGAGGCTGCACGGTGCAAGCTTATGCAGGCTTTGACAGACTTCACAATCAACGGACCAGCTGACAACATCGATTTTCTAAAACGCGTCTGCGCAAGTGAGGCGTTCCGCCTGGCAAACGTCGACACGTCATTTATCAGCAATTATCAGCCGGAGCTATTTCCAGAATCCGACAAGTTCAAGTCGCTGGATCTAGCACTCGCTTGCCTTGCATTGCTCAGGTTACGCGAGCAAGAACGTTCGTACACCGCCCCGGCGGTGGCGAATCCCTGGTCGACTCTCGACGGCTGGCGAATGAACTTGCCAGCGATCGAGCACCTCCGCATTGAATACGCCGGTGGTGAGCAGGGCGTTCAGATCACACGCGATGGCGACACTCTGCTGGTCGAAAGCGATAACGTATCCATTGCAGTCGGCGGGCGATTGCATGGCAACAAGCTTGACTACGAAGTCGACGGGGAAAGATCGTCCGCGCTGTTTTTAGCGGGCAGGCTCGCTCCGCACAAACTGGTACTTCGCGACCGCTCATTCTTCTTCAGTGAATCCGCCACCGACCACTCAAGTGAGAAGGTTGCCGCTGGTGACGAAGATTTTCGCGCGCCCATGCATGGCACGGTAGTTGCGCAGCTCGTAGAACCGGGTGAACGTGTTGAGGCAGGTGATGGCGTCATCGTGCTCGAAGCCATGAAAATGGAGCAAACACTGCGAGCACCCTGCGCGGGACTGGTAACAGGGTTCCGTGCCGCTCCAGGACAGCTCATAGATCGCGGGACACAGTTGGTCGACTTTGAGCCTGATGCAGACCAATGATGCTGAGATGACCAAGACGCTTCCCCAACAAGTGACCATTATCGAAGTCAGTCCGCGCGACGGTCTCCAGAACGAATCCACGGCTTTGCCACTTGGCAGAAAAGTCAAGCTTGTGGAAAGCCTCGCACAAGCAGGTCTTAGGCATATCGAGGCGGGGAGCTTTGTAAACCCACAGCGCGTTCCGCCAATGGCAGATAGCGACGAGCTGTTCTCGGCGATTACACGATCGCCCGATATCGTTTATTCGGCCTTAGTACCTAATCTGCGTGGCCTGAAAAGAGCGCTGGCCGCCGGCGTTGATGAAGTTGCTGTATTCGGGGCTGCGTCCGAGACGTTTTCGCAGCGCAATATTCAGTGTTCCATCGAAGAGAGCTTTGAAAGGTTTCAACCAGTTCTGGACGAAGCTACCGCCGCCGGCGTTCGCGTGCGCGGCTATGTATCCTGCGTCGTAGACTGCCCTTATGAAGGCACTATTTCGCCTACAGCCGTTTTGCGAGTCTCCGAGCGCCTGATCGAAATGGGTTGCTATGAAGTGGCACTAGGAGACACTACCGGCGCCGGCACCCCGGGATCGTTTCACGAACTGCTTCACCTCTTAGAAAACACGATTCCCACAGAGAATTTGGCGCTCCACTGCCACAATACCTACGGACAAGCGCTCGCTAACATCCTGGTGGGGCTCGAGTATGGAGTCGCCCGCATCGACTCAGCTGTGGCAGGCCTGGGTGGGTGCCCTTATGCCGCCGGCGCTTCTGGTAATGTAGCGACGGAGGACGTCGTCTACATGCTTGAAGGAATGGGTATAGCTACGGGCCTACAGCTCGACGCTTTAATCGACGCCGGCCACGAGTGCTGCCAGGCTCTGGGCAAACCAAATCATGCAATGGTCGCACGGGCACTGATTGCAAAGGCGCAGGACGTCGCTGATTAGACGTACCTCGCGATACAGACCTGGGGAGCCTCAAGCGGGCGGATCTATTTAAGCGGACGTATGACGCAACGTCGATTTCTGGGTTACCACAGACTGCGAAGCACCGCCGCGGTTCTCGCCACCGTATCGGGGCTTTTTCAATGCGCCGCACTGTGGCTACTCCCCATCACTCCCGCGCTACTACTTTCGGCCCTAGCGGGAAGCCTGTATGTGCTTCTTGGCCTTGGCTTGTTTGGTGTTTCGCGCTTTTCTCTAGCATTGGCGATTGCCGTCCCTGCGACCCGATGCTGGATGGGTTGGTTCCCCATTGAAGTAGGTCTGTGGGACACGGTGAGGGACTTGTCAGACATAGTGATTTCCCTCGTTTGCCTGCCGCTTTTCTGGAAGTCTCTGGACCCGGAGTTTATAAACGAAGCACGCGCTCCTTCACGACTCCACTCTGAAAAACGCGCCGATAGAGGCGTTGATGCTTGACCCTATTCTGATTCTAACAGCGCTTGTCTGCGGCCTGCTCAGTCGCGCTGTCAATATGCCGGCGCTAGTCGGTTACCTGGCAGCGGGCTTTCTACTGTACGAACTCGGCTTCGAAGGCGGCAGTACGTTGCAGGCTCTCGCTGAGATCGGAGTCACACTTCTATTGTTCACAATCGGGCTCAAGCTGGATCTAAGAGATCTGCTGGCTACGCGGGTCTGGGGCGCAGCTTTTGCACATATGGGTGTGAGTATTGCGCTACTTGGCATAGTGCTTTACGCGTTGGCGCTAAGCCTGCCGGTGCTCGGTCTGGACACGCGCGCGGCAGTCGTCCTGGCATTCGCCCTGAGCTTCTCCAGCACGGTGTTTGTCATACAGATCATGCAGGAGCGAGGAGAAATGGCCTCGCGACACGCACGGCTCGCCATCGCTGTTCTAATCATCCAGGATCTGGTCGCGGTGGTGTTTCTTGTATTCAGTGCCGACACGTTGCCCACCCTCTACTCCATTGGCCTCGTCTTGCTTATTCCCTGCCGACATCCGCTGCTTGCCAAACTGCGCATGTGTGGTCACGGGGAGTTGTTTACCCTGGCAGGCTTTGCGCTCGCGTTTCTTGGTGCACAACTTTTTGAAATAGTCGGACTTAAGGGTGACCTCGGTGCGCTGGTCATGGGAGCACTATTGGCCCGCGATCAGAAAGCCAAAGAACTCGCGAAAAATCTGCTTCACTTTAAAGACTTATTTCTCGTTGGCTTCTTTTTGTCGATCGGATTGGGGGGCTGGCCGGCAAAAGAGGTGGCACTGCTCGCTATGGGACTTGGAATGCTGAGCGTGTTTAAACCTGTCGGCTATTTCCTATTGTTCACTCGATTTCATGTGGGTACGCGCACCGCGCTACTGGCATCGACGAGTCTCGCGAATCACAGCGAATTCGGACTCATCGTCGTGGCGATGTCAATAAAGAACGGCTGGATCGGCGCCGACTGGGGTGCGGCAATCTCGATCGCGATTGCCACGAGTTTTGTTATCGCTGCTCCCATCAATCGTTACTCCCACGCACTCTACCGAAGACTTCGTCCTCGGCTACTTCCCTTTGAATCGCACCGTCTGCGAGCCGGACTCCCCGACACAAGCAACGTAACGGTTCTGATTCTCGGTATGGGCAACATTGGCACAGGCGCCTATGAGTCGATTGCGCAAACCTATGGAGAACGCGTGCTTGGTATCGATGACAATGACGACAAACTCACCACTCATCGCTCGATGCATAGACGGGTCGCCGCGGCCGATGCCAGCGATCCGGACTTCTGGCATCGTGTGGCGCTCAACGAAATAAAACTCGTGATGCTCGCGTTGACCAATCACCGCGAGAACTTACTGGTGGTACACCTACTGCATGAATTGGGATACGAAGGTGACATTGCCGCAGTCGTACGCTTTGAAGAAGAAGCGGCAGAGCTGGAGAAATTAGGAGTGTCCGCCTTTAACCTGTACGCGCAGGCGGGAGAAGGTTTTGCCCTTCATGCGGCGAGCGCCATCACCCCGCGCTAGTCGCCGGTGATATAAAACTCTCCTTGCAGGCTGCTCTTAACATCCGAAGTTCTGGCTCAGGGGTTTTGGAGAGATACCAGCTGAATACCTTGGGGCTGTTTGCCCAGTTCGCTCCATAGATTTTCGCAGCGAATCAACCCGACGATGTAACACAAGCTCCGATTTAGGCGTCCAGATCGGGGATCATCTCATCCTTTAGACGCGCGATAGCGTCCTTGAGACGCAGTTTCTCCTTTTTTAGACGCTGGAGCAGGATCTGATTCTGGTAGGGATAGCTCTGCATCTCGATAATTCGTGTATCGAGTGCCCGATGTCGTGATTGAAGCTGCATCAGACGCATGGCAGGCGTGAGCACCTCGTTTGCAGCCTCGGCTTGGGGATCGGGCTCCTTGCCCGGTGGCCAGTTCATTTCTCGAGGAGTATAGGTACGCGTTTCTGACGGATCGCAAAGATAGCTTTGGCGAGCCTCAGGCACAAGGGGCGGGACTTTCCTTGAGAAACTCGAGCAAGTCGGCCCACAGTGAGGTTTGCGCATCCGCCACGGCCAGAAAGTGAGGACTCTCGAGGGTATTGCGCGCGTTGTAGCGAAGCCGCAAACCGTCGAGTGTGTACACAGCACCACCGGCAGCAGTCACTAACGCATCTCCAGCAGCAACGTCCCACTCGCTGCAGGGTGAAAATCTCGGATACCAATCGCCCGCACCTCTGGCCAGCTCGCAAAACTTCACCGCGCTGCCAAAATTCTGACGTACAAGAGCGTAGCGTTGCTCAACCCAGCTTATACAGCGACCCAGCGTCTCGTTGCGATGGCGATGACTGGCAAGTAACGTCAAGCTCTGGTCAGGTAGGCGTCGCGTCACTAGTGGCTCCAGGTGCCATTCGTTCACTCGCTTCTCTGCCCGGTAGGCGCCGTAGCCGGGCGCCCCAAGATAAGCACAGCCCTCGTTCGGGTAAAAAATAAGCCCGAATCTCACCTCGTGCGCATTGATGAGCGCTAGGTTGATCGTAAATTGCGCCGTGCCATCGAGGAACTCCCGGGTGCCATCGAGCGGATCAAGCATCCAAAGAGTCGGCCAGTCCAGGCGATGTTCGATGGATTGCGTTTCGCTTTCCTCGGACAGGACCGGTATTTCTGGGGTAATCCCACGCAGCCCGTTCAGAAGCAACTCGTGAGATGCTAGATCGGCTTCCGTGAGTGGGGTCCGGTCAGATTTCTGGCGCAGTTCTTTGCGGGATGAAGCCTCACGGTAGTGGGTCATTATCTCGGCGGAGGCTCGCGCCGTGAGGTCCAGGAGAGCGCCTAGCTGCCGTGTGTCGAGTTGCCCCATACCTCGTAAAGTCATGCGAGCTAATATAGCATTGAGTTGTGATTGACTGGACCGAGATAGACACCGTTCTGCTGGATATGGACGGCACCCTTCTGGATCTGCGTTACGACAACCACTTCTGGATGGAATACCTGCCCGCTGCATATGCGAATAAACATGGCATAGCCTCGATTCAAGCAAAGGAACATCTAAGCACTGAGTTTGAGGCCGTGCGCGGCACACTGCCGTGGTACTGCCTCGAGTACTGGTCTGATCGCCTCGGTATGGATATTCCTACGCTCAAGCGGGAACTACAGTCGATGATCAGGGCTCGCCCTTATACCCTTGAGTTTTTGTCCTGGTTAAGCGGGAGTCGTCAGGCTTCGTTTCTGGTGACGAATGCCCATCAGGAAACTCTGAACATCAAGATGGCCCAGGTGGATATCACCCACTGGTTTGACTCAATAGTGGTGTCGCATAAGTACAACGCCCCAAAGGAAAGCCAGCTATTCTGGCATCGATTTCAGCAGGATTACCCGTTCAACCCTGAGACCACGCTCTTTATTGACGATACCGAAACGGTGCTGGACGCCGCCCGGGAATTTGGCGTAAAGCATCTCTTGACCATGCTGCAGCCAGACAGCTCGGCCGACAAGCGACTAAGCACGCGATTCCCCGCCATTCATCATTTTGACGAGATCATGCCTGGTTACCCCAAGTTCGATGGAAAAGCTCCGCATCGATAAGTGGCTATGGGCCGCTCGCTTCTTCAAAACTCGTTCGCTTGCAAAGGCTGCAATTGAAGGCGGCAAAGTGCGCATTGATGGTCAGCGAGTAAAAGTATCGCGAGAGGTCAGCTCAGGCGAGTGGCTGCGTGTGCTTCAAGGTTGGGATGAGCGGGAGATCCAGATTCTAAAGCTCTCGGACCAGAGACGCGGCGCAAGCGAAGCGCAAACGTTATACACAGAGAGTGAGGCCAGCATTGAGCGCCGTCAGCAGTCCGCGCAGGCTCGAAAGCTGGCTGGGGGCATGACCGAGCGACCGATAAAACGCCCGGATAAACGAGAACGTCGTCAGATTCGAAGGTTCAAAGATCTTGATTGATCGGGCCTTGATAAAACCCCGGAAAAAACCAACTTAAACGCGCATCTCAGTGGTAGTGATAAACGAGAGAGCGGTTGACTGCTCAATGCGCCACTAGCGGAGCCTCAATCATCGCCGGCGTGAGGCGGGCTCAGGACACGGCTCAGGACACGACTAAGACCACTGCATAGAAAATCCGAAACCATACGCGAAGATTTCGGGATCGAAGCACCAGTCCCGCCGCCTTCAGTCGGCCCGTCGGAAACAAGCTGCGTGCTCGGGCGCGAACTTCCTCCGGCAGAGCATCGCACCAGGCCGCCAAAGACTTGACTTGTTGACGCCTGTGTTTCAATCGCTTGAACCTTTCTTCTAGATTGGTCACAGAAGATGCACCGCGCACATTCTCTGCGTGCTGACGATAAGCCCCCAGCGGCTCGGGGATGTAGGTGGCCCCTTTATCGAAGATCCTGCACAGTAGAACAGCGGCCCAATCGTGCATTGGCCAGGGAGCGTCGGCGTACCTAGCCAAGCGAGTCGCCGCTTGGACAGACAGACACATACTCATTCCCACCGCCGGGTTTACCAATCCAAGGTCTGGACTGCTTATGGACACTAGCGGCCGATAGGGAGACTGGCGGCGGCGATAGAAAGAGTCCTCCAACACCTGATCGTCTTCGTCGATAAGTTGCAAGTCGCTGAACAAAAGATCGGTGTTAGGGCTCGCGCTTTGCAGGTGCTTTTGGTAGCACGCAAGCTTGTTTGGAAACCACATGTCATCCTGATCGCAGAAGAGTATATGACTCGCCTGGGTATCATCCAGCAGAGCCACCAACCCCAGAAGATAACCCCGTGCGGCCCCAAGGGGTCGGTCGTGCTGCGTTACCGATAACTGAATTTCTGAGCCCAGCTGCAACGCCCATTCGTCAAGAATAACGATGGTATCGTCGCTGCTGCCCCAATCGTGAACATGTATCTCGTCGGGTAGTTTCGATTGCTCCGCAAGGGACTGGAGCTGCTGCTTCAGGAACTGCTCACCGTTGTAGGTACACAGAAGAACAGCGAACGTGATCATAGGTCGAGAGCAGCAGCAAGCCTGGATTTTACACGCGCATTCGACAGATGCTCGTCATAGATCGATCGCGTCTTGGGCATCCAACCTGACCGTAGTCTAGCGGCCAGAGCTGCAATGGCTTGCGCCAACGCTGCCCCATCTGCCGGGGCACACGTGAAAAGACCTCGCTCATCGTCTCTCAGATGGTCGATCGCGGCGGAGTCGCGGCTAATCACGGGACGGTTTGATGCCAGCGCCTGGGTCAATTTATACGGTATGACCGAACCGGCCTTGGGTGATTCACCGAAAACACCGAGGACGATGTGAGCCTTCGCAACTTCAGCACGCAATTGCTCGGTTTGCATCAGCGCCCGATGCCAGCTAAGTGAGCTGACGGGCCGCCGCTTGAGGCGCGCCGCCAAGTCGGGGGAACCTTGCCCATCACCGATCAAGCGAAATTGAATCGCGACTCGGTCCGCACCACCGACGTCCTCAGCCTCCAGTAGCTCCGCTGCGTCCAGAATGAATTCGACCCCATGCAGAGGAATCAACGTACCCCAGAAGACAACGTTCACCTGGGCGTCAGGCGCAGGTTGAGGCTGTTCCTTCCAGAGCGTCTCATCGATACCAACAGGAATCGAAGTCACCGGCGGATGTGAAGGTCCTAATTCGGCCTCGAGCCGGGCTTTCTGAACATCTGTATCGATCAGTATGTGCGAGCTTCGGTTTAGCGCGTAACGCTGAAAAAAACCCAGCAGTCCATCAGCTAAAGACCCGGGCCGGAGTAGTCGTCGATCCTCGACCACCGTACTGCGCAGCTCCAGAAATGCATCGGCGAGCACGACCCGGCCCCGTCGCTGACGAAAAAAATGCAACCACAGTAGCGTTAGGTACGAAGGATAAGGAACGAAAACAACGACTGCTGATTTTATGCGCTCACGACCGCGCCAGACCTCGACTGCATCGTGGAACAGATTCGCCAGGCGGGTCCAGCGGGAATCCCAGGATGAGAACGCGTGCGATACCCTGTTTGTACGGCGTCCAACGTAGGCCGTATGGCTACTCATTTCGCTTAGCAGAGACACCAGAACTCGATTGCGCTGGTAGAAATCATGCTCACTGAACGCCCCGACGACTGCAAGCCGAGCTATTGATGAGGATGCGGAAGATGTTGGATAGGTCACTAGGCGTGCACCCTTGTCTGGCTGACCGTTGCAAGACCAGCTTGCTACTATATCGGCAACGCCCAATAAATCGGTAGTCGGCAACGGACAGGATAGCAGCGACCGTTAACTAGATAGCAGCGACCGACAACTGGCTCGATAACCGGGCTGTGCGCAGCAGTAATCGAAAGCCATCTTCCACCAGGGCCACGCGCTCACGCAATAAACTATGTTCAAAGAAATTCCCGTAACGGAGCCCGTGACTCCCCTCCTTGATGCGCTCCAGGGCGATTACCGTGCAATACGGCTTTTGAATACAGCCGATCTTGAGTCCCTCGCATCCGAACTTCGAGAGTTTTTGCTCTACACCGTCGGCCAGACCGGCGGCCACTTCGGTGCCGGGCTCGGTGTGGTAGAAGTTACCATCGCCCTGCACCATGTTTTCGAGCTACCAGAAGACCGACTGGTCTGGGATGTGGGCCATCAGTGCTACCCCCATAAGATCCTGACCGGTAGAAAGAAAGCAATGCGCACGCTACGCAAGATCGGTGGTCTATCAGGCTTCCCCAAAAGAAGCGAAAGCGAGTTTGATACGTTTGGCGTAGGTCACGCGTCGACGGCACTTTCGGCGGCGGTGGGTATGTCGATTGCGGGCCGATACCAACATCACAGTCGCAGAGTTATTGCGGTTGTAGGCGATGGTGCGCTAAGCGGCGGTATGAGTTTCGAAGCTCTGTCTCACGCCGGAGAGGAGCAGCCCAACGTCCTGCTGATCGTCAATGACAATCAGATGTCGATTGGAAACGTGAGCGGCGGTCTCGCCGGTCATCTGGCGCAGCTTGGTAATGCAAGCGATCATTCGCGGAGTCAGGGATTTAAATCTGTGTTCGAACCTCTCGGCTGGACCTACACCGGACCTGTAGACGGGCACGACTTAGAAGAACTCGTAGCGCGGCTGCGCAGTGAGTGCACTCAAACAGGCCCTCGCGTGCTCCACGTGCGAACTATCAAAGGAAAGGGATTCGAACCCGCTGAACAAGACCCGATTGGTTTTCACTCTATCGATAAGATCAGCCCAAGGTCGCCAACTGGTGGGGAAGCAGTCGTTCGCGACCGGCAAGCTCTACAAAAGAAGCGGCCTAAGTTCCAGGATGTTTTTGGCCAGTGGCTTTGCGAGGAGGCCGAGCGTGATGAGCGGTTGGTTGCGATTACCCCTGCCATGAAAGAGGGCTCGGGTATGGCAGAGTTTGCGCGTCGATTTCCCGACCGCTTCATTGACGTGGCCATAGCGGAACAACATGCGGTGACACTTGCAGCCGGGATGGCGTGCGAGGGCCTGAAACCGGTCGTAGCCATCTACTCAACCTTTCTACAACGAGCCTACGACCAGATCATTCATGACGTCGCGCTTCAAGAGCTGGATGTCACGTTTGCCGTCGATCGGGCTGGCCTTGTAGGTGAAGACGGGCCTACTCATCACGGGAGTTTCGATCTGAGCTTTTTGGGATGTGTACCTAACGTGATTATTGGTTGTCCAGCCAGCGCAGTGGAGTGCAAATCAATTCTAGAGGCGGCATACCGAGTGCAAGGTCCGGCTTTCGTTCGCTACCCCAGAGGCATAGCAGATGCCGATCCACTGGTCGCAGAATCGGAAGTTATCCGCCCTGGGGTCGCAAGGACCTGTCGCCGGGGAAGCGGCGTGGCAATTCTCAGTTTTGGTGCCCTCCTACCTGAGGCACTGGAAGTCGGGCAGCAGATCAATGCGACGGTTGTTGATATGCGCTGGGTAAAACCCTTGGATCGGAATTTACTTATCGATGTCGCATCCAGTCACTCGAGGCTTGTTACCTTGGAGGAAAACTCCTTATCGGGCGGAGCCGGGTTTATGATCGAACTCGCTTTGAATGAACTTGGTATCACAAAGAAGATAATCCACATTGGTTTAGATGACGTCTTCCAGGAACACGGGGATCAGCAGATCCTCCGCGTAAGCGAAGGCCTATCCGCTGAGAAAATTCGCTTGAAAATAGAAGCCACTAAAACATGAATGGCACGCAAGGGTATCTGGAATTTCGTAACGGGCAGGGCTGACGCAGTCCACGTAGTTTATTCAGCTACTTAAGCTGCTTAAGCTGCTTAAGCTGCTTAAGCACTACGAGTCGTCAAACCCCTGTAGCTTGCGAAGGTCAATACGACTCCACAGACTACTGCGCACCCGAACGTTCATTAAGCGATACCCAAACGTGTCTTGGTCACGCCTTAGTAGTTCTCTTGAGATGAGATCGGATGAGAGCGACAGGATAGTCTGTGAGTCGCTGCATGCTTGGCGCGTAACTGCTAACAGAACTTGAAGACTTGGGATTATCTCGTAAAAGCTGTACTTTAACGAACGGAAAGCGGTAACACTCGATTAGCTGCAGCCAATTGTCATGCAATGGGTTCTCCGAGATAAGGGCACCCTGCTTAAGTGCGGTAGGCAGATTGACATAAAACCGCCGATCGAGAACCCGCTTTCTCAGCCGTGTCCCGTAGTGAGCGATTCCCGCCAAAAGACTTTTCTCATGGGGCTGCGGACCTACATAGCTGCCGCCGATCATCCCCGCCTTTCTCAAGGACTGCGTTAAACCTATTTCATACTCTCGAATAATACGTTGTTTGTCCCCTAGTGACTTCACGTTGCTCCAGAATTCTCGAAAGGCGCTCGCATTCAACGCTGATTTTCTAAAAACAATGAAAAAAGACTGGAGATGCCAGCGAATCTCTTTACTAGAGCTCGCGCCCCAAAAATCAAGATTTTTCTCATCCATCGAATCCAGCATTTCAGCGAAAGGGAACAACGGTCCATAAACGCTGTCGTTACAAATTAGCACTTCATCGATGCTGCTCAAATCAAGTTTGTTTATGACTGCTGCGTAGCTCGCGAAGTCTAAGCCTTCATTACACCGTGTAGATACTGTTATACCCAACGACTCAAGGCGATTCAGATCTATTCGACCTATAGAACTTGTACTTACCATATAGAGTCGTTCGACGTGGCTCACCAGCGATCGCAGAAAATAGTAGACGTGATCGTCAACTGAATTGTGGCGATCATAGTGTGCAAATATCCCAACTCTGGTCTTTTGAGGGTGCATCATTAGCGATAATCGAACGACCCCCGGTTGTAGATCTCCTTATCCAAAACAAGGGACGCATAAACAGTAGAAGCAAAGCGAAACGGATTACCTCGACTAGCATGGCAGCGAAGGAGACGCCATGGTCTTTGCCACCAGCTAAGATCCGGAAGCCTAAGAAGATCCGTCAGCGCATCCGGGTAAGCTAGACCAAGCTGGTCAAGCCTTTGTCTAGCACTATGGGCTTGAGAGAGACTCGCCGCTAAATTGCTCACAGCGACGCTCGAAAAACCAACCGACTTGCCAAGATTGAAAGACCGGCTGACTGTGTTTACGCCCATCGTGTTGGAGTCGTGCAGGCGATAGCGCATTAAATGGTGGGGCAGCCTTGATACATTACCCGCAAGCGAAAAAATCAGAGCAATCCACCAATCATGCATGATTGTCTGGCCCGGAAAAGGTAAAACCGCAGGAAGCATTTTAGCATCAAAAATCATGGTGCAACCCGGTATGTAATTAGCAAATGCCAGTCGAGCCCACTCCTCGCCAGGTTGGGGATACGTAATCCTTGACTCTGACATAAAACTCCCAGAATTAACCTTGCCGTGCGAGCCTATGATGAGCGGGTCCGCGTGGTAAAGTGTGGGAACGTCGGATTTTCTCTCTTCTATTGCCGTTGCGACCGTCTCAAGTTTGTTTTCTTCCCAAATATCATCATGATCCGAAAGCGCGATGTAGTCTCCGGAGCAGCGAGATAATGCAGATCCGAAGTTTGACACCACACCACGCCTTACATCGTTTACATAGACATTAGTCGTGAAGTCGAAATTCTTCACCGCGTCTTGAATTACGGCTAGCGTCTTATCACTAGAACCATCGTCCGAAATTATAATTTCATAAGGCTTCCTAGACTGCGCACCGATGCTCTCGAGCTGCTCCGCGATGTATTTTTCACAGTTAAAGGAACAAAGAACTACTGAGATTTTCGGCGAATCGATGCTGAGGCCCGAAGAAATCACAGCGTCCGTACCCTTAGTAGGTACGCCGATCGATAGGCGAGAATAGAAAACTCGGCGAGGAGTGTGCAGATAACTATTGTGTTCGCACTTACACCTCCATCAAGCCAAAGAAGCAAAGCGAAAAGGAAATATACACCCGCTCCGAGAAAGATAGATCTGTTTGCAATATCTGTTTTGTCTAAGGCAACGAGCAGGGGGTATCCCAAAAGCGAAGAAAAAAGGTTAACGGAAAGAACGAAAAGGAAAACATTGAAAACACCGACGGATTTTAGAAACTCCGGTGTGCTTACGACGGTCACGAAGTAAGGATACAAAAAGTAGGCTATCGGAACCGTAAGAAAAAGCAACGCCATCATTAGCCTTACAACTTTTTTGTACGTTCTGAAGTCCTTTCTATGAGCCATATAGGGGAATAAAGACTGATATACCGGCATAAACAATGATTGAAGCGCTTTGTACACCTGTTCAGCTATGGAGTAATAACCCACGGACTCCACCTGCC
>JBCCNK010000024.1:0-21499 GCA_039025875.1 Pseudomonadota bacterium | reverse complement strand
TTCGCCGACCACGTCTCGGATGTCTTGCATTACAAGTCGGACCCGCCCTTCTTATCGGTGGCGCATGCTAGGTCTGCGCCGTCTGGGGTGTCAATACTCATCACTGCCGATCTTTGTAGGGATTTGAGCAACAGGGCCGAGCTCCGGCAGCGGTGTAGGTTGGCATTTTTTGGTACTTATGGGCATGGAACGAATTATTGAGTCAAAGCAGGTATTTAAGTACAATCGCGCGCCCGCGTGGACCTTCAGGTTCCGTTCACGCGTTAGTTTCAATTTCATAGACGATTCCACCAGCTTTATTACCTGTCGCTGAACCAGCCTGTTCCGGCTCACACTGAATAGTCGGGCACGGGATGGTCGGGCCGGTGCTAGAAAGTCAGTAGTGGTCGTCTCGATGTGCCACTGGCTTGTGCCGCTATAGCGGCGAAGAAAAAGCGGCGAAGAAAAAGCGGCGAAGAAAAAGCGGCGAAGAAAAAGCGGCGAAGAAAAAGATAAATCAGCGAATCTTGGATCGAATGACGCGCTGAACCGTAGGAACAAAAGCCTGGCGAACAGCGGAGACAAGAAAATGTATGCAGTAATCGAAAGTGGCGGAAAGCAGCACCGCGTGAGCGAGGGAGAGCTACTCAAGCTAGAAAAACTCGATATCGAGACCGGTGCAACCTTAGAGTTCGATCGCGTGTTGATGCTCGGTGGCGACAGCGTTCAGATCGGAACCCCGGTCGTTGATGGTGCCAAAGTGACCGCTGAGGTCGTGGATCATGGCCGCCATAAGAAAGTGAAGATCGTCAAATTCAATCGACGAAAGCACCACCGAAAGGAAACCGGCCACCGCCAGTGGTATACCGAGGTACGGATCACCAGCATAAGTGCTTGATGCAGCGTAATCCGAACTTACGCCAACATTAAGCCAATTCGCCGCAGCCGCTATTCGGAACGGCGTCCACCATCGACGATACGAACACGAATCACAGACAAAGCACGGAGAATTTCACATGGCTCATAAAAAAGCGGGTGGTAGTACCCGAAACGGTCGCGATTCCGAGAGTAAACGCCTTGGCGTTAAGCGCTTTGGTGGCGAGAGCGTACGTGCAGGAAACATCATCGTTCGCCAGCGTGGCACTCGTATTCACGCTGGTGAAAACGTTCGCGTCGGGCGCGATCATACGTTGTTCGCTACCTCAGACGGAAAGGTTGAGTTTCTGACGCGCGGGGGTGAGAACCGCAAATTCGTTCGCGTTGTAAGCGGCTGACACAAAATTGAGCTGATGCTCGATCAAGTTGGTACGAACTTGGCCCCGGTCACAGTGTCGTTCCTTCGCGTTGTAGGTAAAAAAAGCCCCGTCTCTACGGGGCTTTTTTTGTGTAGCTTTTGCCTGGCAAGGGTCTAGCGGATCTGGAGCGGGGTCACTGGCAGTGGGCTGCGCTATTTACAGGCGGTAATTAGAAAACCATGAAATTTGTAGACGAAGTTCGCATAGAGGTGTCGGCTGGTAATGGCGGCAATGGCTGTCTGAGCTTTCGACGCGAGAAGTACGTCGCCAAAGGAGGCCCAGATGGCGGGGACGGCGGCGACGGCGGGAGCGTCACTCTTCGTGCGGATCCTGCGCTCAACACTCTCGTCGATTATCGGTACCAGCGCCAATTTCGCGCCGAAAACGGAGCTTCCGGGGCTGGTCGGAATCGCACCGGAGCAAGCGGCAGTGATCTGATTCTTCCGGTTCCTGTGGGAACAGTGGTTCTTGACGCCCCCACTGGTGACCTTGTTGGTGAACTGCTCGAGCCCGGAGCGCAATTACGGGTTGCTCAAGGCGGGTTCCATGGCCTCGGTAACACGCGGTTCAAGTCCTCTACTAATCAGGCTCCTCGTCAGACCACGCCCGGATCGCAAGGTGAGTCTAGGAGCCTTCGTCTTGAATTGTCCGTTCTGGCAGACATCGGCCTACTCGGTCTACCCAATGCAGGTAAATCGACGCTACTTGCGGCCGCATCCGCCGCGAAACCACGGATAGCGGACTACCCCTTCACGACGTTGGTGCCGCAGCTCGGTGTTGTGCGAATCGACGCCCTACGCAGCTTCGTCCTGGCTGATATTCCCGGGTTGATCGAAGGTGCATCGGATGGAGCTGGGCTGGGCGTACGTTTCCTCAAGCACCTGACGCGGAGTCGTCTGCTACTGCACTTGGTCGACATAGCGCCACTAGACGGGAGCTCACCCCTTGATAGCGTGAGGTCGATCAATCGCGAGCTGGCTTCCTTTAGTCCGACCCTGGCGTCGAGAGACCAATGGATCGTGCTAAATAAAATTGATGCGGTCTCCTCGGAGTTGCTTGAGCAGACGCTGGAGTTATTGAGGCGTGAGTGCGCGCCGACTCCCGTTCACGCAATCAGCGCGGTTTCAGGTCGGGGTGTAGATAGGCTGATGGCAGACCTGATGACCGCACTAGAGCAATGCTGGGAGGGTGAGAGCGAGCATAGTAAGGTTAACTGCGGGGTGTCGGAACTTCAGATTCAACGACAAATGCGGGAAGAAGCTCGAGCCAGTACCGACGCGCTCAGACGAAGTCGGCAGGCGACTTCGGTGGAATCGGACTCAGGCAGCGACGAAGACGACGACGATGTCGAAATCGAGTACGTACGTTGATGGCCGCAGTTCGGCAATGGCAGCAGCGCTGCGAGCGCTGGGTTATCAAGGTAGGAAGCGCCTTACTAACGGACGGTGGTCGTACCGTTGATACCGAGCTAATTCGCTCCTTAGCAGAACAAATCACAAAACTAAGATCCGCCGGTTGCCAGGTGGTGCTAGTCTCTAGCGGGGCGGTTGCGGCTGGTCTGCTGCGCCTTAAGCAACCTTGTCGGCCTACCGACCTGCACGAACTTCAGGCCGCCGCTGCAATCGGACAATCTGCGCTGCTGAGGCATTATGAGCAGGCATTTGAAAATCTCGAAACACTGACCGCTCAGGTTTTGCTGGGTCACGATGACGTGATCGCTAGGGATCGCTATCTCAACGCGCGCGGTACGCTCAAGACGCTGCTCGGTCTCAAGGTGGTGCCAATTGTCAATGAAAATGACACCGTCGCGACGGACGAGATCAGGTTCGGCGACAACGACACTCTTGCAGCCCTGGTCGCAAATCTGATCGATGCCGATGTGCTCGTTTTGCTGACTGACCAGCCCGGTCTTTTTGATGCCGACCCCAGAGTAAGTCGTACAGCACGTCTCATCGAGCACCGGGCCGCAGAAGATCCTGAACTGGACACGGTAGTCCGTGATGGT
Source organism: Pseudomonadota bacterium (assembly GCA_039025875.1). Classification (GTDB taxonomy): domain Bacteria; phylum Pseudomonadota; class Gammaproteobacteria; order Pseudomonadales; family Halieaceae; genus Congregibacter. The sequence goes on along the minus strand of JBCCNK010000024.1, from coordinate 18,220 downwards.
GGTGAGTTCGGTCGCGGAGGAATGGTAACCAAGTTGCGGGCCGCCCGCTTGGCCGCCAGATCGGGTACTCAGACTCTGATAATTGATGGCCACGAACCCGAACCGCTCGCTCGATTGCATCGTGGTGAGGCCATCGGTACCTGGCTTGAGAGTCCAAATGCGCCGCAAGCTGCAAGACGCCAATGGCTCGCGAGTCTCGTGAGTTTCAAAGGGACGCTCGTTATTGATGATGGCGCTGTAAAAGTTGTACAGACCTCGGGTCGCAGCCTTCTCCCGGTCGGCATCACATCTGTGGAGGGAGCGTTTTCCCGTGGCGATGTGGTGGTCTGCAAAAGCGCGACTGGCATAGAGGTCGCCAGCGGATTGTCAAACTACTCGTCCCAAGAGCTCGAAAAGATCATCGGAAAGACCTCTTCGGACATCCCTGTCTTGCTTGGCTACGGCGGAGAGCCCGAAGCGATTCACCGAGACAATCTTGTGGTCCTGCGTTGATGCAGCGGCCGAATCTTCAGCGCGGCATGCGCGAATTGCCATAGAACAGCCATAAGGGCAAGACTCAGGCGGCCGTGCGAGCGTCCGGTGTGTGGTCTTGTTCGCTGCAATTCGTCTCTGAGGTTGATGAGTTTGCAGCAGCCGACTCCTTTTTAGTCGACTCGTCGGAGCCGTTTGTCGTCATCTTCGCGTCGTTCTTAGGCACGTTTGACGGGGCGCTGTTCTTCGCGATGGTCTTCGTAATCCAGGGTGCGAGGCGCTCACTCACCAGATCGGAAAGGAACTCGATGTGCATTTCCTGATCGTTGAGGCACGGTATGTATTCGTATCTTTCGCCTCCTGCTTCTATGAAGTACTCGCAATTCTCTTCACCAATCTCTTCTATCGTTTCAAGGCAGTCAGCTGAAAAACCAGGACAGATGACCTGAATTGATTTGGTCCCGGAGCTGCCGAGTGATTTGAGCGTCTCATCAGTGTAGGGCTTGAGCCATTCCTCGCGACCGAACCGTGATTGGAATGTACTCAGATACTCGTCTTCGCCGAGTCCCAGATTTTCAGCGATCAGGCGTGTGGTCTTCAGGCAGTGGCAGTGGTAGGGATCGCCGTCGTCAAGATAGCGCCTTGGCTCGCCATGATAGGAAAACAGCAGCTTATCGGCTCTTCCATGCTCCGCCCAATGAGCCCGAATGCTATTTGCCACAGCGTGAATGTAGCCGGGCTCGTCGTGATAACTCGCGATGAACTGAAAATCCGGGAGCCAACGCCGTTTACAGAAATCCTCGGCTATTGCATCGAAGGTAGAGCCGCTGGTGGGTCCGCTGTACTGAGGATAAAGCGGTAGAACAACAAGTTTGCGGGCGCCCTTGTCTAAAAGCGACTGCAGACCAGCCCCGATGGCGGGCTCACCGTAGCGCATAGCGTAGTCGACAACGACGTTCTCTCCGAAACGATCCTGGAGTGTCTGCTGCAGAGCCTCTGCCTGGCGCTTGGTGTAGATGAGTAACGGGGAGCCTTCGTCAGTCCAAACCGTCGAGTAGGCCTCGGCTGATCGTGCAGGGCGAACGTTTAGGATGATTCCGTTCAGGATCAGCCACCAAAGAAGTCGAGGAAGCTCTATCACCCGGGGATCGGACAGGAACTGCTTCAGGTAGGGGCGCAGGGCCTCCTTCTTGGGAGCGGCCGGTGTTCCGAGATTCGTCACAAGCACGCCAATGCGTGGCTGCTGCTGATGATCAAAATCTGGTGTTCCCAGATACTTCATACTTCCTCTTCTAAAACCTGTCGGATCACTGTTGTCGGGCGCCAAAGACGGCCACCAACCTAATAAAGCTCGTAACTCAAACGCCCAACACGTGTTTGAAGCTTATGACGTGTTCCAAGCCTAATACGCGTTTCGAGAAAGCACCCGCGTGGAAGGCGTTCGTCCTTCGAGTGAGTCCGGCCGCTTCACCCGCCCCGGAAACGCGACTGCTGTCGGCCAAGCCATTCGTCGGTCTCTGAGTTGCCCGCAAGATTGGCGTTTTTTAGCCGCGTTTACTAGTTTTACGCGGCTGCGCACCCTTTGGCTCTCGTGCCTTCTTGCTGACCGACCCGCGCTCTTGCTGACACTGTCGTCCGCATACTTACCTACGCCTCTGCGCTACCTCGGCTGCGAGCACACCATGCTGAGGTGAGATTGAGCAATGTACGCGAACGCTTCGTCGATGGATTCTGGCGTTTGATCGCCGGCATCCAGCAACTGATCGATTGGCTCTGTTTCCTCTGCCCAAGCTGAACTAACTTGTTTTTCGTGGACCGACGCATTGCAGCGAACTTCCCGATAACAGATCCAAGTTATTGAAAACCGACAGATGAATACAAGGAAAGCCGATATGAACGTTCAGAGCAAAATCCTCTCGACCGCCGCCCTTTTCGCCGCAGCTTCTCTGACCGCGATCACCGCGTCGGCCGGAGATGTTACGAAGGTGACCGCCAAGACTCCCGCAATCGATCAACAGATCACCGTCGATTACTCCGATCTAGACCTGACTTCGCCGAAAGCCCAAGAGGTTCTTCACAGCCGCATCAGCCAGGCCGCCAAGAAAGTATGCGGACCTCAGTTTGCGAGGCAAGCTGGTGGCGTATCACTCGCGGCACGGAATCGCGCATGCTACGACGAGGCGTTTTCCGGCGCTATTTCTCAGGTTAATGCAGCCGTGGTAGCTCAGAGCAACTAGACGCCCAAGTTCCCGCACCCCTGGCGGAAACCTCGGGGGACCGGCTCAAAAGGTTGGTCCCCCGAACTTACCTTTAGATCTCTCGAATCCGCGCGGTTGTTATCGGGCATCCTAGCCCGCAGGTGCGACCCCTGGATGGGTGTCAAGCACTTTTCAGCCTCGAAAACTTATCCACGTTCAAACAACCTATAGCGCCAAGGAGCGATCATGACTGGAGCAGGTAGGCGTGATCGATCATTTGCGGAGTCTTTCGGGTACAACTTAAGTGGTTGAGGTGTACGTCAGCGCTGGCTTCCACCCTCTCGGTGCATCTCATTGCGCAGTGCTACGGTTTGTGTAACACCGGCATCTAGATCGCAGGGAATGCGGTTTGATGCGAGGTTGATTTGTGGATGTTTGCTGTAAACCCGACGGCTTTTGCCAGCCTTGTCTCGACCCCCGCCTTGTCTCGACCCCCGCCTTGTCTTAATTCGAGCTTCGTCTCAACTTAAGTCGAATCAGTTTTGGCACTTCAGACCCGGGTCATTGCAACCTCAGGAGCTCAGCGACTGACTATCCAAACAGCCTCTAGCAAGCACTTGGGGAAATCAGTAAGGACGGCACACCTATCACGCAAGGCAGGCAAATAACGTCGACGGCGCAGCCTGATGGCGTTAGCGTCGCGATGGCATCGTGACCGGTCGTCAGCCTCGCTGTATATGAGCAGCTGAAGCTACTCACCACGGCCGGTCACGATGCCTGATCGTTACTTCTTCTTAGCTTTCTTTTTTGCTGGAGCTTTCTTCGCGGCCGCTTTTTTTGCCGGAGCTTTCTTGGCGGCCTTGGTGGCTGCTTTCTTTTTGGCCGCTGGCTTTTTCTTTGCTACCGCCTTTTTCTTAGCCGCTGGCTTCTTCTTAGCTGCAGGTTTCTTCTTGGCAGCTACTTTCTTTTTAGCGGCTGGCTTCTTCTTGGCCGTCTTCTTGGCCGCCGCTTTTTCGACCGTTAGATCATTCGTGTCGGCCGATGGTGCATTCGTCTTTACCGACTTAATGCCCTTCTCCATGCTTACAGCGTTGGCGTACATCTGGCTCTTGCCAACAGTTTGACCGTTGGTCGCCTTGATGACAAAAAACGGCTGCCCCTTAGAAGACTTCTTGCGCTCAAAGCGCGCGTCGTTAGCGGCATTCTTCTTTACTGAAGCAATCCCCGCGGTTGCAGCTCTCTTGTTGTCGTAAGACTGGCTTGTAAAAACAACCTGCCCATTTCCCGACTTTAAGTTGAAAGTGAACTTGCCACTTTTTCCTTTTTTTAGCTCAAACTTCCCTGCCATGATCACACCCCTTGTAATGATCCTGATGCCCAGTGATTTGACGAAGCACTGTTAACGCGCCTTCGCTGTTCGCAGCATAAGGTTTTCACCGGGTATAGCAAGGGATTTTCCGGATTAAAATCCCGGGTTTTGCCTTTAAATTTCCTGGGATTTTTTCCAAGGACGTTCGTATTGATATCCCAGGATAGTCCTACGATACGAGAGTCGGATGTTTTAGCGCCCGATACGAGGTAAAAAAATGGCTGAATTGAGCCTGAATTGTGTGGGTATCGCGTTGCTACGCACATTCCTGGTGCACGATGACCTTGTAAGTGTGGCCTTTGGTTGATGGGAGGTCGAGGACTGAAAAGTGCACCGGGTTTGGGTTTTTCTCCGGATTGGTATCGAGCTATTTCGTCTGATTGCGAGTTCTATATCCCCGTTTGTCCAGCATCTTGCGCCCACGCCCGAGAGCTCGGATGAGCTAAACCCAAGCTGTGATGAGTTCGTTTCGGGATCCTGATGCACTGATTCGGTTTCGGTCGGGTGTCACCACCTCGATGACGCCGGGTATTCTCGCTTTGATTAAACTCACTTGCTGCGATCGCAGCGAAAAGTAAAGCCCGGTAAAAATACTATGGGTGTGGCCTCGGATGTGGATATGAATGTGGCGCAAGCGGTCGAATGAATCGCAGCGCATGTTCTTGCACCTCATTCCAAGGGCGGTGTGCGCAAGTGTGGCCAGCGTCGAGCCGACTGTTTTATTGAGCGCGGCTCAGTTATATTGAGAGACACTCAATAAGGTAATGAATTGCGCCGGCGCGGTGTTTCCGTTCGCAAGGGGTCGCGTCGGTACAAACATCCGCCGTGCTGCGTAAAACATGCAGTTAGGCAATCAGTAGGCTAGAAGAGGATTTGTGAGTGTCTCTAGATTTCGATAGTGCAAGGCTCCCCAATCCGCATCTCACGGAATCTCACGAAGCTTGGCGAACACAGCTGCGCCGTTTTATTGATGCTGAAATCGCGCCCTATGCAGAAGACTGGGACGAGAACGGGCAAATACCAGCTGAATTGTGGCCGAAGGCCGCTGCAGTAGGACTGCTTGGTCTTGGTTATCCAGAGGAGTATGGCGGCACTTCCGACGGAATAGATTCCTGGCACAACTGGATTACAAACGAGGAACTGAACCGCTTTGCTGTAGGTGGGGTGCCGGCATCGTTGATGGTTCACGGCATTGGTCTTCCCCCAGTACTGAATTGGGGGAGCGAGGCGATGAAGCAGGAAGTCGCCCCACCTGTGCTTGCCGGCACCAGGCACATCTCCCTGGGGATCACCGAACCGGGCGGAGGTTCAGACGTTGCGGCTATCCAGACAACTGCGGTACGCGATGGCGACGACTACGTCGTCAACGGTTCAAAAACCTACATCACGGGTGGAATGAGAGCGAACTGGGTGTCCACAGCCGTTCGTACCGGCGAAGATGGCGCAAAGGGCGTATCGATGTTGCTTATACCAACGGATGCCGATGGGTTCTCTCGCACGGAACTGGATAAGAAGCAGGGCTGGTGGGCTTCGGACACGGCGACTCTGCACTTTGACGATGTGCGCGTTCCGGCAACAAATCTTATTGGTCAAGAGAATCAGGGTTTCCTGGTGATCATGACAAACTTCAACAATGAACGAATGTTCATGGCCGCGGCCATGGAGGCGCTCGGAAGGGTCTGTCTTGAAGAAGCAGCGCTCTGGGCGCGCGAGCGTCGGACCTTCGGTAAACGGTTAGCAGATCATCAGGTCATTCGCCATAAGATTGCGCAAATGAAGCAGAGGCTAAATGCGACTCAAGCCTACATACGTGCCTGCTATGAAACGATCGAAGCGGGGGACCCGGTTCCCGGTGACATCGCCTTGCTGAAGGTCCAGGCCAGCGAAACTATGGAATTCTGTGCGCGCGAAGCCATGCAGATCCTTGGCGGTATGGGATACATCCGGGGTAACAAGGTGGAGCGCATCTATCGTGAAGTGCGCGTTAACGCCATCGGCGGGGGTTCCGAAGAAATTATGCGCGATCTGGCAATTCGCCAATACGGACTTTGATCATGAAGCTCTGGCACTGCGTCGGCGCCCGTTCTCTCCGCCCTCTGTGGGCTCTTGAAGAGCTGGGCATGGACTATGAAATCGAGGTTCTTCCGTTTCCGCCACGAATGCATCGGCCCGAGTTTGTAGAGGAGAATGTGTTAGGTACCGTGCCGTTTTTCACGGATCAGGTCGACGGTCAACAGATCACTATGACCGAAAGCTGCGCCATCGCGCATTATCTTGCCGGCAAGGCGGAAGATCAGACGTTACTGCTTCAGGTCCAGCACGCGGAGTATCCGGAACTGCTCAATTGGACATATCACGCGGATGCGACTCTGACGTTCCCACAGACAATTTTTCTCAGGTACAGCGCCCTCGAGCCAGATGAGAACAAGAAGCTTGTGGGTAACGACTACGCCAAGTGGTTCATCGCGCGTCTTCGGCGTTTGGATGCCCATCTTCTGAACCACGAGTATCTCGTAGCGGATCGATTTACTGTGGCTGACATTTGCGTTGGGTATGCGCTATGGCTGGGGCGTGAACTTGGGCTTCACGAACGTTATAAACCGCAGACTATCGCCTACCTCGAACGGCTCGTCGGCCGGGACGGTTTTCGGCGCGCTGACGGCAAGGGTCGTGATGGTGTCTGAACTGAGAGCAAAAAAACCAGCCGCGCACTACATTACGCTACTGTTTCAGGACCGTAGAGCCGTCTTATCAAAGGAATTGCGTCCCGGCCATCTTTAATACGGGGCGAAGCACCACGGAAACCTGGTGTCAGAACGGTCGGACGCGACAAAAAGAACAACGAGAGCAAGTGCTATGAACGCAATCGTAAAAGAACTGGAAGAGTTTCGTACCGAGGTAGTCAGCTGGTTGCAGGCGAACAAACCGGCTGATCCTGGCTTTTTACTACCGCAATCGTTCATGGAGGTCGGCTCGGACGAGCAGCTCGATTTTCTGCGCGAATGGCAACATAAAGTATGGAACGCCGGCTACCTGGGTATGGCCTGGCCTCGGGAGTACGGCGGGCAGGGGGTAGATCCGCTCTATCAGTCGATTGTCGATCAGGAAATGCGACGCCAGGCGGTGCCGATTTGTTTCAACGTAATTGGCCTCGGCTGGGCCGGCCCGCTGATCAACGACATTGGCACCGAGGAGGAGAAGGCCCGCTACCTAAAGGGGATTCTCAGCGCCGAAGACATTTGGTGTCAGGGATTCTCCGAACCGGACCATGGTTCGGACCTTGGCAATGCCCGCACCCGGGCCGAGCGTGATGGAGAAGACTACCGAATCAACGGCACCAAGATCTGGACGACGCTTGGCAACTACGCGAAATACATGATTCTGTTGGCACGGACCAACCCGGAGGCACAGCGCAAGTACGATGGTCTGTCGTTTTTTCTTGCACCGATGGATGTGGACGGCGTCGACACCCAGCCCATACGTAAGCTGACCGGCGAGTATGGGTTTACTGAGACTTTCTTCACTGACGCCCGCATCCCCGCCGACTGCCTGATGGGCGCAGAAGGTGAGGGCTGGAAGATCGCAATGAAGACACTGCAGTATGAGCGCGGCGCCGAGGCCGGTGCTGCTGGTGGACTGGCTTTCGTGCGCATTGTGATCGATGACCTGCTGAAGGAACTTTCGACAGTGACGAGAGCGGGGCAACCCCTTACTCAGGATCCCCTGATGCGTGATCAACTGGTTCAGTTAATCATGGAAGAAAAAGCCATCTCTCTTGGAGACAAGCGTGCGGCGATTCCTGCACTGACCAATGACTTTCCCTTTGCCCTGCCTTTGTCACATAAGCTGAGATGGACGGAATACACCCGGCGCATGCGACAGTTCGCGATCAACGCCCAGGGGGGCGACGGTGCGCTCTACGTTGGTGACGAGCGCGCACGCGGTGGCGGGTTCTGGCAACGTGCCTACCTGAACAGTTTTTCGGCGACGATCGGTGGAGGCACAAGCCAGATTCAGGCGAATATCGTGGCCGAGCATGTGCTGGGTCTACCCAAGTAAGCCACGCAGACGAAGAGCCAGAGCGACTGGAAGAGTAAGCAGCACTAAAAGCAGGACCTAAAGATGTCAGTGTTAGGCAATACCGCGATCAGCTTTGATGACGAGCAGGCGATGCTGCTCGAGTACGCCACTAACTTTTGCGATGCGATAGGCGTTGCTGAGATACGAGCGCGACTCGAAGAACCACAGCCATATCCGGCGGATACCTGGCAGCAGATCGTCGAACTCGGATGGCCGGGTATTGGTCTACCCGAGGACTTGGGCGGTTCCGGTATTGGTATCAGCGCGGCCGTACCGGTTATCGAAAGCATGGGTAAGGTGCTCCTTGGAACACCGTTGATGTCATCGTTGCTCGCAGCCCAACTGGTGTTAAGGGCAGACCGGGAGGCCGGCGAGTCGGTCGTTGCAGCGCTTGCCGGGGGTGCAATCGGTACGGTTGCCGCGCTTGAGTCGGAGGATTGGGACACGTCAGCGTTTACTGCCCGCGTGGATGCCAACGGCCAGCTGAGCGGAGCAAAGAGATTCGTCGCCAACGGCCTCGCCGCCCAGTGGATTGTAGCGGCGGTCACCGATGAGCACTCAAAACCGGCACTTGCTGTCATTGACGCGAGCAGGGTACCGGCGACGAATTATCGAGAGCTGACCTTGATAGATCTGACTCAGCGCGCGGTAGATATGAGCCTTGATGGACTAAAGGCGACCCAGGTAATTCGAGGACCGGGTGTTGAGGCAGCGCTGCGCGACTATCGGCTGTTGGGTGCGCTCTTAGTTGCCGCAGACGCGACCGGTGCCGCCGCCAGTTGCCTGAGGAGCGTTGTCGACTACCTGACCACGCGTAAGCAGTTCGACAAGCTGATAGGCTCCTACCAGGCGCTCAAGCATCCAAGCGTGGAGATCCTCAACCAGGTCGAGTCCTCGCGTTCATTTATTTACCACGCTGCCACGCTCGTCGGTGCGGAAGCTCTTGATCGCCAGGCCGAAGTCGCGTGCCGCATGGCAAAAGCGAAAGCCACCGATACGCTCGCGTTTGCGGGTGATCGGGCGGTCCAGTTCCATGGTGGTATGGGATTTACCTGGGATTGTGATGCCCAGCTGTATATCCGTCACGCCCAGTGGACGCAGCAACAGTTTGGTGATGCGCAGCACCACCGTCAGGCCCTGGCGCCATTACTCCTCGACGCCTGACATCCGTTCGAAATCAATTCGGAGTCTCGCTCAAAGACGCCTACTTGTTCGTTTGAGTTCCAAATGCTGTCCAGGTTCTGCGCGCTGATGTAAGTGACGCCTGGACAGACGGCAGATCTTCGCGGCTGCGTCAGCCGTAAAATCCATATGTCTAAAAAATCATCGATTCGCCGTGGCAGCTTCGGTCGCGGGCTCTCTGTATCGCTCGCAGGTTTGCGTGCTGGGGGCGCGTTTGCTGTCGGATCGGCTGTGCAGAAAATCACGGGACGGGGTGATGATTCGGAGCTGCTCCGTCGTGAAGCAAAGCGATTTACGGCAGAGCTTGGTCGTCTGAAAGGCTCCTACGTGAAGATTGGGCAGATGCTCGCATTGCTGGGTGAGCATTTTCTTCCTCCCGCACTTACCGAAGCGCTGCATCAACTCGAATCCGAAACACAGCCCCTTCCGTGGGACGAGCTGGAACCTGAGGTTAAAGCGAGCCTCGGTAAACGATACCGGCAAATAAACGTCGAAGATCAAGCGCTAGCTGCGGCGTCGCTTGCACAGGTGCATCGAGCTACGAGGCAAGTCGATGGTCGGGAGCTCGTTATAAAGGTTCAGTATCCGAATCTCGCCGAGGTCATTGACGACGATTTTGACGCCGTGATTCGCATGCTGATATTGGCGCGTTGGATCAAGGCCGGTCGAGATCTTGATGAGTGGCTGCGTGATATGCGTAAGCAGCTGCACTACGAAATCGACTATCAGCGCGAGCTGGCAATGACTCGCGAGGCCCGCCAGCGACTGCACAGGTGTAAAACCGGCAATATCTACTATGTTCCGGCAACGTTCGGCGACTTGTGTACCGACAAGGTTCTGGCGCTCGAGTACGTCCGCGGATACCGGGTCAATGCACCAGAGGTTGCAGCGCTGGACCAGCTCCGGCGCAATCGACTCGGCGAGGCCATGCTTGAGCTCTTTTTCCTTGAGCTATACGAGTGGGGGACACTTCAGACCGATCCGAACTTTGGCAACTATCTGATAAACCCCTACGGAAAGCACGACCAACTGGTCCTGTTGGACTTCGGTTCCACGCTACCCTGTGACGATGAGTTTCGCCGTCATTTCGGCAATGCCATCGCGGCCGGGCAAATCAATGACCAAACTCTGTTGATCGAAAGTCTGGTCGGGCTTGGTTGTCTGCGGGCAGAAGCCAGCCAGTTTGCGATGGAGAGTTTTGCCGGTTTCTGTCAGATGCTGCTCGAACCCCTGCGCGCTCCCAAAGATCTCCCTCGGGAGTATCTGAACAGTCGGGGTGAGTACTGTTGGGGCAAATCTCGCTTAATGCAGCGCGTGGGGAAGCACGCGGCGAATAGCGCTGCGACACGGCACTTCGCCACTCCATCGCGAGACTTTGCGCTCATTGTGCGAAAGCTCACTGGGGTATTCACCTTCATCAGCGTTCTCAATGCAGAGTTCAATGGTTACGACTTAGTGCAGCGCTATATTAGCGACTGGGTTGGGCCAGATAACCGCGCGGCGAATGAGTAGACGCACGGCGTCGTAGGATCATCAGATGGAAGATGCATTAGGGTCTCGGCGACGTCGGGGCAAGTCAGTACCCACAACGAGGGTCGGGCGTTTTGCGAAAGTCGCAAAGCTCGCTGGCGGCGTTGCTGGTGGGATGCTTGCTGAAGGAGCGCGGCAGTTCAGAGCAGGCAATCGCGTTCGAACGCGCGATTTGTTGCTCACCCCAGCGAACGCGCGTCGCGTTACGAAGCAGCTCTCAGAGATGCGTGGTGCCGCCATGAAACTTGGACAAATTCTGTCCATGGACTCTGGGGAGATACTGCCCAAGGAATTGACGGAGATTCTTGCGAGCCTGCGCTCGGACGGGACGAGCATGCCCGAAGCGCAGCTGGAAAAAGCTCTGGTGGCCGCCTATGGAAAAACCTGGGAAAAGGAGTTTCGAGTCTTCGACAGATACCCGATTGCGGCCGCATCGATCGGGCAGGTACATCGTGCTGTTGCTCACGACGGTACGGAGCTTGCTCTTAAGATTCAGTATCCGGGTGTTGGAGATAGCATCGACAGCGACGTCGACAACATCGCGTCGGTATTACGCATCTCAGGCCTGTTACCAGCCGAGGTAGACCTCCAGCCCCTGCTTGATGATGCAAAACGCCAGCTCAAAGATGAAGCGAACTACCTTAAAGAGGCCAAATACCTGGCTGCTTTCAACGAAGTACTCGGTGACGATGATCGCTTTGTGCTCCCAGAACTCGTGCCTGATCTTACCCGCAAGAACATCCTGGCGATGACCTATGTTGCCGGTGGTCCCATCGACGCCGTCGAGCGACGTTCACAAGCGGAACGGGATCGGGTGATGACCGCTCTGGTAGAGCTCATGCTCACTGAGCTGTTTGAGCTGCGGATGGTCCAGACGGACCCCAACTTCGCCAATTATCAGTATCGCTGGTCGACGGGTGAGATCGTTCTGCTGGACTTTGGTGCCACACGCGACTTCAAAGTTCGCTTTGTTAATAACTACCGTAAGCTTGCCAACGCAGCGGTCCAACAAGATCGATCAGCCATGGCTATTGCTGCGGAAAAGGTCGGTTATTCGATCGGTGCCGAAGACTCCCGGTACCGCGAGTTGGTGCTGGATCTGTTAATGGTCGCGCTGGAACCGCTGGCGCTGGATGAACCCTACAACTTTGGCGCGTCCACAATGCCTTCGCGGCTGTCGAAAATGGGGCAGTCGGCGACTGAATTCGCGGACTTCTGGCAGGCTCCGCCGACCGATGTTGTTTATTTTCACCGCAAAATCGCTGGTATGTTCATGCTGGCGTCGCGCATGGGTGCGCGAGTCAACGCGCACGAGCTGATGCAGCGGTGGGCCTAGCATTCGACGGATGGCTCACCTACCGTTGAGTGACATAGTGCGACCCAGCAGCCATCACAGGCCGGGCGTCGCTCATGGTTTCAAGCTATAGCGCGGTAGTGTTCCCATCGTAGCGCTGTTGCGGCGCCCTTTTGGCGCCCTTCTAGCACTGGGAGACATTGCTCCTGCAATTTGAAAACTCTTGGGGTTTCCCGATCAAATGGAGATCGGTCTCTTCCGGTTCGTCTCGATATCGCGCTCGTCACGTCAAGCGTCTTACCTAACCTTTACACCCCCTTCCGAAATTCGAAAGCCGGGTTATCATGCGCCCCCCTTTCGGAATCCGTTGGAGTTGTTTGTGCTTGTAATCTTCTCTTTCTTGAGTCCAAAGCCAGCCAGCTGGCAGCCACGTGAGCAACGGCGTAGGGAACCGTGGAAAGAGCTGCGGAATCACCCGCAGAGCGGCTCCGTTTGGCGGTCCAGCAAAACACACACACTGTTCCATTCTCGCCTGCTTGCGACACTCATGTCGGCCGTCTTGCTATTGCTGACAGCTTGCAGTGACTCGGACACGGTCGACACGGTCGCTGTACCACCTCCGCCACCACCACCGGCACCGATGCCCATTCTTTCAGCCGATATTAGAAGAACCGAGTTCGGCATACCCCACATACAGGCCAATGACTGGGAAAGTCTGGGCTATGGGTTCGGGTATGCCTATGCCCAGGACAACTACTGTATTGCCATGCGCGAGATCGTGTTCGCGCTTGGACGTTCAGCTGAGCTCTTAGGCGAAGAAGACGGCAATGTCGGTTCTGACTTCTTATTCCAGTTTTTGAATGGCGACAAAGAAGCCTTTGAGCAGGAGTTTGTCACCGCACTCCCCCAATTCGCTCGTGATCTGGCGGCCGGATTCACCGAAGGCATGAACCGCTATCTGCGCGACACGGGCGTCGAAAACCTCCCCGGCGGCGAGCTCGGTTGTCGCGACGCCGATTGGGTGTTTGAGTTTGACATGGTGGATTACATTCTATTCCTTCGCCGCGAGGCCCTGCGCGGAAGTGCGGATCAGGGGATCTTCCGCCAGGCACTCCTGGCTGTGACAGGTCCCGATGCGCTCGCAGGAAGCCCTCAGCCTTTGCGCACAGACTTCGGTATTGCCAGGGAGCAGATCGAGGCCGCGGCCAAGTTCCTGAGACCCGACGACCAGGGCAGTAACGCGCTGGTCCTTGGCTCAGATGCCACGCAGACCTCAACAGGTATTCTGCTTGGCAACCCCCACCAGCCCTGGTTTGGTTCCGGCGCGTGGTACCAGGCGCACCTGACCATTCCCGGTGAACTGGATGTGGCCGGGGCGGCGTTGCATGGCTACCCCTTTATCGGCATTGGCTTCAACGAGAACATCGCCTGGACTCACACAGTGTCCTTTGCCAACCGGTTCACGTTGTTTGAGCTGCCCCTGAATCCGGAGAATCCTCTTCAGTATGACTTTAATGGCGAGTGGGTCGATTTCGAACAAGAGGAAGTGACCATTCAGGTTCGGCTGGCCGACGGAACCCTTGAACCGCGCAGCTTCACTTTCTATGTGTCCCAATATGGACCTGTGTTGAACCTGGAGGGCTTATCACCGCTACTCGGTGGCTGGCCGATGTTCAACGGATCCGTTCTTGTGTTCCGCGACGCTAACCTGGCTACGGGGGTCCGCGGTATCACACAGTGGATTCAGAAGAGCCAGGCCACCACGACCCAGGAGTATGTCGACGCGCTGGCGGGTATTGGCAATCCGGTGTTTCATGAGTTTGCGGTGGATCGAAACGGCGACGGATTCTACGGCGAGATCAGTGCCATTCCGCTGGTCACACAAGAGCAGCTCGACACCTGTGTTCGCGGTGTTATTGGCCCACTACTCAGTGCCGCAACGGGCGGGGTTATCGTGTCGCTGGATGGTTCGGATCCGGCCTGCGACTGGGGTGACGACCCGGAAGCACCGGAAGGTTCGAACGTATATCCCGCTTCGCGGCTACCCCAGTTCTTCACCCGCGACTACGTCAGCAACAGCAATAACAGCTACTGGCTATCGGATGCTGACAACCCTCTGGAAGGGTTTCCCAGCATCATGGGCCCGGTAGGTGGCGAGGGGCAGCAGCAGTTTCTGCGTACCCGGATCGGTCACTTGATGGTTCGCGAGAGACGAGCGGCAACTGATGGTCTGGATGACGCTCCGCTCTTCAACCTGGAGAACGTCAAGGCCTACATGTATGAAAACCGGGTACACGGCGCCGAGGTGGTCCTCGACGATGTGTTGACAGTATGCGCAGACGATACGCCTGCCGCGGCTGGCGTGCAGGACGTTTGCGCTGTTCTCGGAAGTTGGGATCGGCGGGTGGATGTCGACAGCGTAGGCGCGCAGATCTTCACCGAGTTCTGGGGAGCGATAGGAGCGGAGCTGGGCGATAATTTTCAGGGCGTGGTGGTCAGCGATGAGTTCTGGCTTGTCGACTATGACCCCACGGATCCAATTAATACTCCCAGCGGGATCGATCTAAGTATCGACGCGAACCATACCCGGGTGATTGCCGCGCTGGACACAGCGCGTAGTCGCCTCGAAGCCAACGGCGTACCTATCGATGCGAACTGGGGTGACATTCAGTATCTGGAGCGGGGAGCTGATCGTGTCGCGATCCACGGCGGGGACGGCGTCATGGGTGTTTACGGCGCGATCGCGGCGAGCCTGCGTGAGGGAGGGTACGTTAACCCACGCGGTGGTAACTCCTATATTCAGGCGGTGACCTGGGACGAATCGGTCTGTCCGATCGCCGACGTGGTGCTAGTACCGTCGCAGTCTACGGATCCCGAGTCGCCTCACTTTGCCGATCAGACGCGGCTCTATTCGGCCAAGGAGTGGCTTCGTTTTCCGTTCTGCGAAGCAGACATTGAGGCTGCACAGATTGGCGAGACTCTAACGCTGGAAGCGTTTGAGTAGTCGCCCCTGCACAGCCGACAGGTTCAGTAGACCTAGTAGATTCCGCACACTGCAGCCCAGCGACCGGTCTTCATTACATGAAGAGGGTCGCGCTTTGACGTGGGCCTTGACCTAGGCCCAGGTCGGGCTGCTAGGGGAGTCAGTCCGGCTTGCGGATCTTGTGTCGCTCGCTCGCGCAGCGGCGAGAGCAGTAAACGATCTCGTCCCAGTTATTCTTCCAGCGTGCGCGCCAGTGGAACGGCCTGTTGCAAACTGGGCAGATCTTTGCGGCCTTCGGGTTCCGAGGACTTGGTTTCTTCGTGCTGCGCTTACCCATCGTTCGTTCTACCCCACCCAGACTGCCACGATCAGTGCCCGCTCGGTGAGATGGGCCAGTCGGCGGCATCGGTGACGAAGTCCGGCTGCTGCGGCTGAAACCCGTCCCACTTCGCCGTGAACAGGCCATCCGGGTCGTACGTGTGGGTCTGTTTTTCAATGTTGAATGCGCGCCCGCCACGAGGATCGGCACCGACGCCGGCGATGTACTGCCAGTTGCCGTAGTTGCTGGCCACATCGTAGTCGATCAGGTGTTTCTCGAAGTGCGCCGCGCCGTAGCGCCAGTCGATACCCAGATTGTGAATCAGGCAACTCGCCGCAATCTGGCGTCCTCGGTTGCTCATCCAGCCGGTTGCCATCAGCTGGCGCATGAGCGCATTCACGAGGGGAAAATTTGTATCACCCGCGCACCAGCGGGCGAAGTTACGCGGTTCGAAGGTGCAGCGCATGACGGCACCACCGCGACCGCCCGCGCGAAATAGCGCGTCACCGTCCTGAAGAGCGCGCCAGAAGAAAAACTCGCGCCACAGCAACTCGAATACAAGCCAGTAGGTCGACTCGTTTGAGCCGTGGTGCTGTTCGTGAACGTCGACCGCTCGAGCAACGCTGCGCACAGACAACGCGCCACAGGCAAGCCACGGAGACAGCGTGGAACTGCCATCTAGGGGGTCCAGAGAATTACGTGTTTGCTTGTATTCGCGAATGCCGCCATCGGGCTGTAGATACTGACGCAGGCGTCGGGCGCCTGCTTCGCTACCACCTCGAATGGGCAAAGCCAAGTGGGGACTGCTGGCCGCCGGAGGTATGCGGTGGTAGTTCGCTCCCACTGGCGGTGGTAGGCGCAGCGGTGCTTGAATCGGTCTGTCGATGGTCAGCTGTTTTTCGGCCTTCTTGCGGAACGGAGTAAAGGTCCCAGGCAACTTCTCGGCAAGTGAGGCGACAGCTGATCTGGAGTACAAGGTGTTACCTCGGTGCACGCTCACCGGCACGCTAAGTCGACTACGTAGGGTCTTAACCGCATTCGCCTCGTAACTACCGGCCGATAAACTGGTGTGCACTGCGTGAATCTTGTAGTCGCGAACAAGGTCTGGAATCACAAGTTCGGCAGAACCTCGCAGTACCAGAAGTTTCTGGCCAAGCTTGAGCAGCTCGTTGTTGAGCTGGATGAGTGACTCAGTCAAAAACCGCTCTCGCTGCGAACCCATGCCCTGGTTGTTGCACCACGGTCTCTGACGAGGCCAAAGGTAGACGAGCAGTAGCTCATCGCACTGAGCTGCTTCTATCAGACCGTGTTGGTCATCCAGGCGCAGGTCGTCGCGGAACCAATACAGAAATCGCATATGAATCTAGTGGCCTCGTCGCACTTGGTTTTTTAATACAGCCAGGGTTTAGCCACACACCAATGCGCCGTTAAGGCACCGTTTGTCGCGACTGTGTGTAGTGTGGCTCGCACCATCGAATTCAAGATGCGAGCGCTGGTGCAAAAGCTGGTGCAAAAAAAGCTGGTGCAAAAAAAGTTGCTCCAGTAATAATCTCTCTCACTCGAAGACGATACTTGCGTTGCGCCGTTCACGACTGTCGCCATGCGTCGGCAGGACCGACCTATAAGAAGGATCGTGCCAGCGTTGTCCATTCGTGTTAGCGTTCGCGACCGCTTCAAAGCATGCCTCACTAAAAAAACCGCTGAAGAAATTATCAGGAGACTTCATGACGGGCACTGACGCCTTATTCACTCCATTCAAGCTAGGTACGCTGGAGCTTGCGAACCGTATTGTAATGGCGCCCATGACCAGGAGCATGTCACCTGGGAATATTCCGAATGATGACGTAGTCGAGTACTACCGCCGACGGGCCGAAGGTGGTACTGGGCTGATCTTTACGGAAGGAACCTGCGTTAACCATATTGCTGCGAGTGGGTATCCGGACGTGCCCTACTTTTGGGGCGAGGAGCGGCTAGAAGGCTGGCGAAAAGTCGCAGCGGCGGTGCACGAGGCCGGCGGCAAGATCGCCCCGCAACTTTGGCATTGCGGCGGCATGCGTCGTGCGGGGACTCCTCCCGAGGGTGACGTGAACGGCTATACGCCGTCCGGTATGAACGTACCCGGTAAAGTCAGCCGGCATGAGATGAGCACAGCCGATATTGATGACGTGATACGTGCGTTTGCCGAAGGCGCCCGAGATGCAAAGACCTGTGGCTTTGACGCCGTCGAAATCCACGGTGCCCACGGCTATCTGCTAGATCAGTTCTTCTGGGAAGGTACTAACCAGCGCACCGACGGTTACGGCGGCAGCCTCGCCAAGCGAGCGCGATTCGTGACGGAAATCATCGAAGCCTGCCGAGGAGAGGTCGGGGATGACTTTCCGATCAGTCTGCGCTGGTCCCAGTGGAAGCAGCAGGATTACGACGCACGATTGGTCGGCACACCCCAGGAGCTCGAGCAATTTCTGGCGCCACTAAGTGACGCAGGCGTCGATGTGTTTCACTGTTCCCAAAGAAGATTCTGGGAGCCCGAGTTCGAAGGCTCTGATCTTAATCTGGCTGGCTGGGTTAAAAAGCTAACCGGTAAACCATCCATCACCGTGGGTAGTGTGGGCTTAAACGCCGACTTTATCCCCGAGCCTGGCGAGACCACCTTTAAAGAAGCCGAACCTGCATCCCTCGACGATCTGATGCGTCGCCTGGGCGACGATGAGTTTGATCTGGTAGCGGTCGGTCGAGCGCTCATTGCCAACCCGGACTGGCCGCAGAAAATCTCCGGCAGCAATGCTGACGCGCC
>JBCCNK010000023.1:0-21585 GCA_039025875.1 Pseudomonadota bacterium | reverse complement strand
GTAGAGCATGGAACCGTTGATGGCAAAGGCCAGTGTTGTTGATGATCCCGCAGTTTTAGCAAGCTGAGCTTGAATTACCGGTGACATGGCAAATAAGGCCGCCGACCCCAGCGCCATCACCAGAAGCAATGCGGGAACTGCAATCGATCCCAAGTCGTAGAGCATACCCAGCGTGAATGCCGTTTGCGTAAGCGCCGTTATGGAGAGAAGAATCAGCAACGCGCGACGCGCAGCAAGCTTCGCCAACTTAGCTCCCGCCGGAAGGCCAAGCAAACTCCCGATGCCCGTCGCTATCTGGATTCCGCCAATAGCAGCACCTTCCAATCCGGTAAACGCGGTGATCACCGGAGCAACAAAACTTACCGTTGAAAACGTGGCGCAAAAGCCGATTAGCGTGATCAATACAAGGCGCTTATTGTCGCCCCGCAGCGCCGATTTGAAATCAGCGCCCGCCGCAGCCGCTGTAGCGATTCGGGCTGGAGTCCCAACAGTGATTGCGATTAGCGACAGAACGGTGATTGCGCCAGCGAACCAGAAAGACGCCCGCCATCCGTAGGCTTCCCCAAGCAGCGTAGCGATGGGCATTCCCAGCAAGAACGCCAGCGTGTAGCCGGAGAGGACCACCGCGAGTGCAGCGGGTCGTTGGGGTTCGGACACGATCGAGACCGTGATTCCCGACGCCAAGGGCAAGGTGAGAGCCGCAATAAAACCGCCAACCACTCGGACTGCAAGTAGGCTAGAAAACGTCGGAGCCAGTGCCGACGCTATATTCATTACCAGTAGCATCAGCATGACCGTAAGGAGTAGCCGCTTTCGATCGAAGCGCGAGAGTACTCGGGCCAGTATCGGCCCACCAATGCCACAGGCTAGCGCAAAGGCCGTTTGAAGCTGCCCAACCAATGGGATGCCTGTATCCAGGCCCTCGGACATAGGGACAATCAGTCCTACGAAAGCAAAGGCGCTTGTGCCAAAGGCAAACGGAGCGAATGCCAAACTCAGTAGACGAAGGTTCATAAACGGTCGAAGTGGATTGCGGGTTAGAGTCCTGCCGAGACGCGGCAAGAACCAGTTAGAACAAAAATACGTCATCAACGACCGACCAGATTGCTTGGTTTGGATTCATCCTGGCACGGTTTCGCAAGGGTTTTAGGGAACTTTGCAGCCCAGACCTTCAGGCCGGCACCTCTATGGGACTGGGCTTTAGGCGCCACCGGCACAGGGCTTTACTGACCGCGATAAGCGGGGATCTTGCTTACTCGCTCGTCGATATAACTTAGGAAAGGTTCGCTAAAACTGACAGCGGTTAGCCAAACGTTCTATTCAATGACATAAGTATCAAAGAAGGTGCAGTAAAAGAAATTGGCAAGATAATGTTCGCTTACGTCAGCCGATTAAGTGAGGGGCTCTTTCAATCGTCGATTATAAATTTGAAGGCGGAATCCGTGTGGTAAACAAACCAGCCGACAATGCCGAGCCACTTCAGGCCATCTTCGAGAAAATACAACCACCAACGATTGTTTCCAAAATGCTCCCTAAAGAGTTCGTCGATAGCAACCGATGACGCTAAGAAGGCGAGCGACAGCACGAGCAAGACGTATCGAGTCCGTAATATGGCTCGCAGAAAAAGCGCGAAATAAGCCGTAGCAGCAACCACAATAGTCAAAATGACTACGGACTCTGACCATCCTAGGTAAGCAGGTAAAAGAAACTTGTGCAGCAAAAAGGCGTCGTCCACCAGTAAGTAAAAGGAAAACAGAGCGGACAACATAAAAAACCGCGTATTTATTACCGTCTTACGCGATGCGCTCACTGCAGCTGACAGGCCCGAAATCGACGCAGCTTCCGCCCATAAAATATGCGTTGGATCGGTGACGGATGCGAACTAAATGCAGGTAGGATTGCAGCATTCCTGTGAACCAATTCACGTGTCCGAATGGTGCCTTGATAGCCAGTCTGTTAGCTCCTTAATTGAGGTCCTATACTCACGCAATGAATGAGAACGAAACAAGATTAGGCGGACTGCTCGCAGAGAAGGGCTTGTTGCAGGATAGTGATCTGCGCAAGGCGCTTCACATTCAGTCGAGCTCCGGCGGGCGCCTGGGTGCGATCCTTGTCCGCATCGGTGCGATTTCAGAGGAATCGCTGTTGCGCGACGCGCTTGGGGGGCAGCTTGGGCTGAGCGTACTTGAAGAAGAGGATAGGCCCGATGAGGTGCTTGCCTACGAATGCATGCTCAAGTGCCCGGTCGCCATAGACTGGTTTGTCGACCACAAAGTTGTGCTGTGGCCTCTGCAGGGTGACCGCTACGGCTGCATCGCTGCGGATGTGCTCGACAACTACGTGCGTGATGTACTCGAACGCCAGCTGGGCTTCGACAAGATCCGCTATCACCTCGCTACGCAGCAGATCGTCGACAGTTACGTGGATTTCGTGCGTCGGGAAAACGCAGTAGACGACCTGTTTCAGGTCGGCGACAGTCCCCGCGCGCTGGCCGAGCTCGCAGAGGAAGCGCCTATCGTCGAGTTCGTCAACAACATCATGGCTCAGGCGCTTGACGCCGGCGCCTCGGATATCCACGTGGAGCCGGGGGACCAGCGCTTCGCAGTGCGCTTTCGTGTCGACGGCGTATTACATACCCGCCTGACACAGCCGCAAGACCGGTACCCGGCGGTCGCGTCTCGAATCAAACTGATAGCCAAGCTGGATATCGCCGAGCGGCGCCTGCCCCAGGATGGCCGTCTCTCCACTCGCGTCAGCGGTAAGGAGATGGATATCCGTGTATCCACCGCACCGGAAGTACACGGCGAGTCGATTGTGATGCGCCTGCTGCCCAAGCAGCGCGGTGGCGTGTCGCTTGAAGAGCTCGGCATGGAGCCCGATCATCTGGCGCAAATGCAGCGCTGGGCCCAGGCCTCCCATGGCATTGTACTGGTGACCGGGCCCACGGGCTCGGGGAAGTCGACGACGCTGTACTCTACCCTGGAGGTCACGAGCGACGGCCGGAAGAAGATCATCACCGTGGAAGACCCGGTGGAGTTCCAGCTCGCGGGTATCACCCAGATCCAGGCGCACGCGGAGATCGGGTACACCTTTGCGCGCGCGCTCCGTGCGATCCTGCGGCAGGACCCGGACGTGATCATGATCGGTGAGATTCGCGACCTGGAAACCGCGGAAATCGCCGTGCAGTCGGCGCTCACAGGCCACCTCGTGTTATCCACGCTGCACACGAACGACGCGCTGTCGGCGTTCAATCGCCTGATCGATATGGGCGTGGAGCCGTTCCTGGTGGCGGCGCCGATGCTGGGTGTGCAGGCCCAGCGCCTCGTGCGATCCTTATGCCCCCATTGCGCCGAACCGGAACACCCCGGTGAACGCATTGAGGCCGAAGTGCGCGCCATTCCCGGCTATGCGGGCGGTGACATGAACTTCATGGTGGCACGCGGGTGCGATCGATGTCTGCACACCGGCTACCGGGGCCGCTCCGGAATCTACGAGTTGGTGGATGTGACACCGGAAATGCACGAAATGATCGTGCAGAACCGCCCGCTCTATGAAATGCAGGCCCAGGCCCAGCGCCAGGGAAACCGCACACTCAGGCAGGACGGGCTGGTAAAGGCCGCTTGTGGCGTCACCTCTCTTGAAGAGGTGTTTCGCGTGACCGGGGCCGGGGTGGAAATCGAGGCGGTGGGATGAAGTATCGCTTTGAGGCGATCAGCCGCGACGGCGAGATGTTTTCGGGTCTGGTCGATGCCGTAGGCGAGCGCGAGGCGCTGCGCCAGATCGAGGCCCAGGGCGCCTCGGCCCTGTCCATCGACGGTGTTGACGACGTTCCCCGGGGCCGGGGCGGTCGATTGCGTAGCCAGGACGTGGTGCAGGCCCTCGATGAGTTCTGCACCCTGCTTGAGTCCGAGATCGGCGTTGCTGAAGCCATCGAAGCTCTGCTCCAGGCCGACTATCACCGCGATATTCTGGGGTTTTTCAATCACGTGAACCTCAAGGTCCAAAGTGGCGAGAACTTATCGGAGGCCTTTCGCAGCGCCTCCCTGGACCTGCCCAATGTAGTCCTGCAACTGGTGGAATCCGGCGAAGCCACCGGCGAGCTAGCTGAGTGCTTGCGCGAGGCGGTGGGGCAGTTACAGTATTCGCAGCGTGTCCAGCGCGAGTTCCGCAACGCGCTGACCTATCCTGCAATCCTGGTTTTGTCCGGGATCGGCGCGATAGGGCTGATCTTTGTGTTTGTAGTACCGCGCTTTGCCAGCCTCGTGCGCGGCAACGACGACATGCCGTGGCTTGCGAGCGTAGTGATCAATGGCGGTATGTGGTTCAACGCCCACTGGTATCTCATCCTGGCGGCCGTGGTGGCGATCGCTCTGGCGGTGACGATTCAGCTGCGCGACGTATCCACCCGGCGACGCTTGCTCAACGGCGCCGCTGAACTGCCGCTCATCGGCATCTGGCTGAACGAGCGGGATATCGGCAACTGGTCCAGCTCTATGGCTGCGCTGCTGAACAACCGGGTGGAACTGGTGCTCGCGCTTAAAATCTCCCTGGACACGGTGCAGCTGGACTCGCGCAAGCAGCGACTGCAGCGAGTGGATCAGGCGGTGCGCGGCGGCGATTCGCTGGCGGCGGCGCTGGAGGACAACCGGGTGCTGCAGGCCACTGCCTACAACCTCGTTCGCGTCGGCGAGAAGACCGGGCGCCTGCCACAGATGATGCGCTCCGTGGCGAATATCTGCGAAGAGAATCGCAAGAACCGAACGACGCAACTCCTCGCCCTGATCGAGCCGGTGGCAATCCTGGTGATCGGTCTGGTAATCGGCGTGCTGATTCTCGGGGTAATATTGGCGATCACCAGCGTGAACGACGTAGCGCTATAACGGGGGCAAGCGGTGATGACATCCACTCGACAACAACGGCAAAGCGGCTTCACCATGATCGAACTGCTCGTGGTGCTGGTGATCCTTGGCATGCTGGCGGGCCTGGTGGGCCCGCGGCTCTTCGACAAGCTCGACTCCTCCAAGGCAGGTACGGTTCAGACCCAGGTAAAAATGCTCAAGGGCGCCTTACAGACCTATCGCCTTGATATAGGTGACTACCCCTCAACCGAGGACGGCCTTGAGGCGCTGGTGCGCCAGCCGCGTTCCGGCCGCGCTGCCCGGCGCTGGAAAGGCCCCTACCTCGATGATGAGGTGCCCCGCGACCCCTGGGAAAACCCCTTCGTTTACGAGCGCAAACCTAGCGGCCTTCAGGAGTTCAGCCTTTATTCCCTGGGCGCCGACGGAGAGCCGGGGGGAGACGATCTGGATGCGGACATCGGCTACACACCCGACGCTTAGGCCGCGCGCGGCAGGCTTCAGCCTGCTGGAAGTCGTTGTCGTGCTGGTTCTCCTGGGGCTTATAACTGGCCTGGTAGCACCTCGCCTCACTACCCTTTACCGATCTCTCGTTCTACGCGAACAGCGCGACAGTCTTGTGCTGCAGGTTCAGGCGCTACCGTATCGCGCCTTCCAGGCCGGCCGCGAGTTCCACCTGGGCAGTTCTGCTTCGTTGGGTGTAATGCCTCTGGATGTTCCGGAAGGCTGGGAAGTACAGAGTGATGAGCCGGTGGTGGTGAAAGCCAGCGGCGTCTGCATCGGCGGCAGGCTGCACTTCACGCATGAAGACGGCGAGGATTGGGCTTACCGCGTGGAGCCTCCATTCTGCCGCATGGCGTTGCTGGAAGATGACGGTTAAACGCAATTCTGCAGGTGGCTTCACGCTGATCGAAGCGGTTGTGGCCCTCGTGATCATGGCCACCACGCTGACCGGACTCTACTCCTGGATCAACACGGAGCTTCTTTCTCTTCGGCGTGTAGAGGCGGTTATCGTCACAACGGAGCTCGCGCAGGAGGCCCTTAGGCAGATTCAAGTCGTACCGCTCGACAGCAAGCCCGAGGGCGAGATGATGCTTGGGGAGTACCGTATGGTGTGGACGGCGACGCCCGTTGAGGCACCTCGAAGCGGCCTTGGCCGCAGCGGCGGTCTTAGTCTCTACGACGTCACTCTTTTCGACGTTGCTTTTAGCCTCTACGCCGATGACGAGAGCCTAGGCGAGTGGTCTCTGCGCGAGCTTCGGCACCTGCAAGTGCGCCAACCTCCGGACGAGTAATGATGCTGATTCTCAGACCTCGGCACCGTGCCCGCGGGCTCTCGCTCCTCGAACTCCTGGTGGTTCTATCGCTGGTGAGTCTCGTCACCACGATCCTGTTTCAGGGCTATGGCTTCATGCTGGGCAGCTACAAGCGTATTCAGGCGCGCCAGGCCCACGAATCGGAGCGTGCCTTGATTAATGCGTGGTTTCGAAACTCTCTGGAAGCGGCCCTCGCTTTTACAGACCCAGTGGAGCGCTTTGAGGGCGGGACCGACTTTATTGCGGCTACAAGCTTCGGTTCGCTGCTCGGTGCGTCCGGGTTGCCGACGAAGCTAACGTGGGAACTGCGGCGGGATGAGACCGGTACGCGGCTGCTGTATCGTGACTCTTCGGTACGAGAGGCACTCCTTGTATATCGGTGGGAAATTGGCGCGGCGCCGGAATTTCGCTACCTGAGTCGTTCAGGTGACTGGCAGAGCGCATGGCCGGGTTCCGGGACCGAGCAGCTCCCCGTCGCTGTTCGTCTGGAGTTACCAGAAACCGAAAATCCTCCGGTCACCGCGGTGATGCAAACACGTGGAAGGCAGTTTGTTTCCCCGGCGGAGGCCATGGGGTGGTAGGCCGGAGAGAGCAGGGCTTTGTGCTCGCGTCGACCGTCTGGCTTACGACGATCCTGCTGATCCTGGGCGCGGTGTTTCACAGCTACGTGCAGGCTCGGGTGGAGCAGGCAATCCGGCTCCAGGGACACGGTCGCGCAGAGTTCGACCTTTACAGCACAGGGCAGAGCGTACGTTATTTGCTACTCACCCGGCATTTGACCCGGGCGGGCCTAAGCAGCGGGGCGCGCCATCCCAGCTCCCTCGTGGGCGCAGATGGCTTTGCTGTGCGTGAGCCGTTCGGAGATGAGATACGCGTTGATGGAACTGCCTACTCGGGTATTGGTTGCGCACGATACAGAATTCAGGACCGCTCCGGTCTCGTCGCACTTAACGCAGAGGGCACCGACCGATTGCTGGCTCAGGGTTTTTCATGGCGCCTTTCGGAGCCAGCGATGGGCAGCCTGAGCGCCGCGCTGGCGGATTATCGCGATAGGGATTCGGAGCGCAGACTCGGCGGTGCCGAAATCAGTGACTATCGAAGGCTCGGCATGCAGGCACCGCGCGACAGCTATTTGCGCTCCGACCGAGAGCTAGCAGCCGTTATGGGCTGGGCCGACTGGCTGGCACAGGCGCCCGAGCGCAGTGCCTGGTTTGATATCGGTAACGGGGCAGCGTTCAACTTGAACGCCTCCCCGCCCGGCCTGCTTGCCCTACTACTTGGGGTTGGACCAGACGAGGCACAGGAACTTGTAGACACTCGGACTCGTGAGCCCTTCGAATCCCTTGATCAAGTGTCTGCCGCCCTAAATCGTCTTAATCACTGGAAGGAAGAGCGTTTCAGATTTACCGCCGGCAGAGGTTTCCGTGTCGAGCTGTGGTGCAATGCAGGGAATCGTATTAGAGTTCGGGGCATTCAACTAACCCCTCAGGGAATCGATGGACCGGCCCAGACTGACTACTACTACCGAGCATCTCGCAGCGGTGATGACGGGTATGTTGAAGAAAGCCCTTCCGGGGCAAGAGCCCTCTTTACAGACACACTACCTGCTGACTCGGGTTGATGCTCAGCCATTGCAGTGGTTAGCTGAGCAGCCGTACCTCCTTGCAGCTAGAAGCGAGCTTGTCTATAAGCAGATTGATGTCTCCGGTGTCCCTGTTGAAGCCCAGCAACGCTACCTAGATATGCAGGCCCTCAAGCACAGCCCCTATGAAGATTTCGCCAAAATGATCGTGCCGTTCAGTGAGCAGCAGCGCATGATGTGGATCTGGGATGCGCAATGGGAAAGGGATAAACGAGCGCAATTGCCGCCGCCTTTTCGCAGTGCACCGATCATCCCCGAGACCCTCATGCATCCGTCGATTGAAGAGGGTGCCAACCTGCTGTCTTGCTCTGCCGGCAGCGAGCTGCAAGTCTGGCTACAAGGCTGCCTAATGAGCTCTCGCTGGTTCGAGAGTGCCCCCGATCCAGAACAGCTGACGCCGGCCCTAAGGGCCGCGGGCCTTGAGTCCTTGTCCAGTCGATCAGAAGCTGTTGACTGGCTGCCCCGGCCATGGTCTGAGCAGCCGCGTGATTGGTCCTCCATACTTCGTGACGAGCGCATACTCTTTACCAGCGTCGTCGTATTTCTTCTATTCCTCCTCAGCCTGCACCTGGGCAGTGGACTGGTCATGCGCGCCAAATCAGCCTGGGCCGAAAGTCGGATTGAGTCCGTCAGTGAAGCCGTGCAGGCACGCGTCGACGAACGCAGTCGCGCCGAGCGGCAGCGCGATGTGAACCTCGAATGGCTGTCGCTGTTTTCTCCCGTTACCCAGCTGGAAGTGGCTGCGGAATTTGCTGCAGCGCTGGAGGGAACCGACTACGAAATTCTGGACTGGCGGTACGCGGATGGAAAACTGGATGTGACCATTCGTAGCGAAGGCATTGACAGTCGCGATGTAGTCTCACGACTGGAGAAGCGTGATCTGTTTCACGCTTTGCGGATCGAGCCGGGCAGACGCGAGGGTGAGTCGGCTATAAGAATCGAGATACCTGACTTGAATCGGTACAGGCTGCAAGTTGTTGAATGATATTCGGGTGAGTTTTGCGGCGCGTTTCGCGTCGCTAAAGCAAGAACTGGAGGCAAATCGGCGTTTGCGCGTTCTGTTGTACGCGGTTGCTGCCGTGGGTCTGTTTTATCTCGTGCTCGTTGCAAGCGACTTCAGGCGGGGCAGCGCCAGCGCCTACGCTGGCGCGCAGCGGCAGTTGTCGCGCCTGGCTGCCTTTGAGGAGACGAACAACGCAGATGCCTTTGAGCAGCGTCTCACTCAGGAAACCATGCTCGCAGAGCGCTTTCGTTCCTGGTTCTGGACAGCGAACACGACCGGCCTTGCCGTCGCTGACTTCCAGGCCTGGCTGCAGAGTCAGGCAGCCGACGCCGGGATTGAGTCAACGCGCCTGAAGCTCTCGGAGCTCCATAGGGAAGACCAGCTCCGGGAACCTGTGTGGAAGCTGGAGGTGGAGCTTTCTGCGCAGGCGAAGAGTGAAGCTGTGGTGACGCTGCTGGCAGCCCTTGCCCAAGACGAACGACGTGTAATGATCCAGAGAATCCGCTATTCGAAGGGCCGGAACCGGAACCGGAACCGGAACCGGAATCAGAATCGCCTGTCGTTGCTGTTGGTCGCGTATTTTCAGATTGACGAACCGGCCGAGGCGCCGTCGTGAGTTCCCACTGGCTGGATACAGCGTCGCCTCTGCGCGTCCCTGCGATAGCGGTCATGGCCGGGCTTGTGTTTGGAGTCCTCAGCGGGCTTTTCCAGGGCGGTGGGGCAGCAATCGGCTATGTGGACGACTGGTCGGCGTTTCCGGACACGGGGCGCGGCGACACTTCAGAAGCACTCGCGACGCTAGCAGTCAGCACGCTCTGGCGTTCTGAGGCGGCTGAAGCAGCGGCGCCTAAGGGCGAAGACACCGCGCCTGGCAAGTCGGGCCTGCTCGCCTACTTCAGCCTGGTGGCTGTCATCAACGACCCTGAACCTGCCGCCCTGATCAAGATAGCGGCGCGTGTGCCCGAGGACCTGGGTAGCCAATTACTGCTGGCAGCCGATAGCGATGGCCTGGTTACGGTCGGACTTGGAGATGAAGTCACAAGCGGCTGGCGCGTGAGCGCGATCGCCGACACTTCAATGACACTTGCGGCTGATCCCGGTCAGGAAAAGGCGGATGAGGAACCGCTTGTTTATGACTTGTTTGAGTGATCTTTGCGCGGCTTGCGGAGGAAAAACGCACCCGTATTGCCGGTTTTTGGTGTCGCTGCCTATCCGGGGAAGCGGACGTACTCCTCAGCGGTCAGGAGAACTGTTCCTATGAAGATTCGGACGACGCGCGTGGGAAGACGCCCTGTCTTCCTGGGTCTTTGCTGCAGCATGCTCGCCGCCTGCTCGGCGTTCCAGAGTGTTGAAGACCTTGATCCCCTCTGGGAATCGCAAACCGTTGTTGATGAGGCTCGCGAGGAACGCGCGGTGAACCGGGCCGATCAACGAGAGGCAGAGCGGGATTCGGATGGTACGGGCGCAAACTCAGACGCCCAGGACTCCGTACCGCAAACCGTTTTTATGCAGGGTCCTAGCCTTGATGTCGGTCTCGCGGTTGCTGATCTGCAGGCCCAGGAATCAGTGCCCGCCCTGTCTGGCGAGTCGATTCAGGCCAGCTATAACCGCATGCCGCTCCCTGCGTTTATCAACACGGTTTTTGGTGAACAGCTGTCCCTACCTTATTCCCTTGATCCGGGATTGGCGCGGCAGGAGGATCTGGTAACGCTGCGACTTGTCGAACCCATCGCGCCTGCGGATCTGTTTCGCATAGCGCGGCGCACGCTCGCCGATTACGGCGTTGCCCTGCGTTTGGAAGAGGGCGTGTACACCTTCTATCTGGACGAAAACGTCACCCAGGGTGACGTTCCCATCGTGATCAGCGGGCGCGCACTCCCGGACGTACCGGAGTCTCACCGGCCCGTGTTCGTGTTCATGAACCTCGAAGCTGTTCGTCCCAACCAGGTCTGGAGTTGGGTGAACAGCGCTATGCAGGGCAAGGATCTCGAGGTCATCGAGAACGTTGCGCGGTCCGGCATCGTCCTCCGCGGACGTCAGGCTGATGTGGAGCAGGCCATGGCCATGGTGCGCCTGCTCGATAAACCCTCAATGCGCGGTAAGTATGCCTTAAGTATCGAACCCGCCTATGTGGACGTCAGTGAGCTTGCCGACGACCTGGTAGAGATTCTGAAAGCGGAGGGCTACAACGCCTCGCTTGATCCCCGGGTAGGTGCGGTCGTGCTTCTGCCTCTGACGTCGACAAATCAGCTCACGGTCTTCAGTGCGAGCGCCGAACTGCGTGATCACGTACAGGATTGGGTGAAGCGGATAGACAAGCGCCAGGAACTCAGTATTGAAGACGGTGTGTTTTCGTACGAGGTCCGCAACACGTCGGCGAGTTATATCGTCAGGCTGCTAAACGAACTGTCCGGAGGTGGGTCGTCGATCCCGGGCACGGACAGCCCGGATCCTTCGGGAGTGGCCGCAAACTCATCAGCTAACGCTAATGCAAGTGATACGCCTGCCTCGGGCGCCTCCGGGTCGGGGGGTGGCTTTGTGGTTGATACCAACCGTAACGCCATCATGTTCCGCGGTAGCGGGCAGGAGTGGGCCGAACTCCTGCCTCTGATAAAGGATACGGACAAGCTGCCTCCGACGGTTCTGGTCGAAGTACTGCTTGCGGAGATTTCCCTTGACGACACAGAGTCGTCCAGTTTTCAGTTTCTCGCCAACGGTACGGCCGACGGGTACGATCTCGCATACGGTACGTTGAATCTCCTCGATTCCGGCGCATCTGCTTTTCAGGCGGTGCTCAGCCGGGCTGGAGAAACGCGAGCAATCCTCAAGTTTCTCTATGAAAATCGTCGGGCAGAGATTCGGTCCCGACCTAGATTGATGGTGAAAAGTGGTCAGGCGGCGAGTATCAACGTCGGCGATGAGGTGCCCGTGGTGACGCAAAGCTCCCAGGGCACGATCACTCCTGACTCTCCCATCGTCAACAGCGTGGTGTATCGCAGCACCGGCGTCCGTCTTGAGATAAAGCCGGTTGTGCACAGCTCAGGTTACGTGGACGTTGAGGTCCGTCAGGAACTCAGCGAGGCCGAGGTGAACCAGAGCAGTGGTATCGACTCGCCGACGATCCGAAACCGCGAGGTTCAGACGATGGTCACGCTCCGCGATGGCGGTTCGATACTGTTGGGAGGACTCATATCCAACACCGCCAACCAGATCGAAGAGGGAGTACCACTACTGAGCGCAATACCTGGCGTGGGGTCATTGTTTAAATCCCGCGGCGTTACCGAAGTACGGCGAGAGTTGGTCATCATGATCACGCCTTATGTCATGGAAACGCCCGAGCAGACCCAGGAACTCACGGAGCTTCTGACCAGCGGTGGTACCCGTTGAACACAAACGGTTACGAAGCGGCGTGATGGTGACGCAGAGCCGTTGTGACAGACCCTGTAGGTGATTCACGCGTGTTCTATATCGGTCATTATTTGGTCAATCCACTTAAGTTTAGGCGGCGCCGATCGCTACTCTTAAAGCGATTTCGAGCTTAACTTAAAGTTGTTTCTTAAGTCTCTCACACCCTCGGGGAGCGTTCTGTGATCAGGTTCACAATTTGACCCATTTGGGTTAAAAAAAACCCTTGAAATGTAGCCAGACTACAACTCGACGGCTACATTTGATGTCGAGAAAACGAAGCCACTTTAGCTCAAATCGCACCGTTTGATTAGGAAAAAAGGTTGTCCATGATCGCTTTTCCTAACCCAAAACGCGGTCTGGCCGTTCAGGTCTTGGAGTGTTGGAAAAGCGGCGCTTTTTTTTCTCGAAAATGGAGTCTGTCAAGCGCAGTAAGCTCAGGCGAACAGCGCTGTGGTGATAGACGTAATTAGCAGCGTTGCTGTCGGTGAGTAGACCGGCATCACGCGGGACGAAGGCTAACGGACGAGACCTGTGAACAAAGTTTGCCCCACAGCGCACTTAACGAAAGCCGAAATCAGTGTTCAAAACGAGGAAACATCAATGACGAGTAAAAATCTTATGGCAGTCGCAGTGGGGCTTGCCACCGGCAGCCTGTCTCTGGCGACAACTGCCGCGATACCGATCGATGGCCCCGGCTATCATTATGCGCACGAACTTCTGAACGACCAGACCGAGACCGGCCCGTGGGACATCAGCGACACTGGAAACAACCCGTTTGCAGTGCAGGATGAATTCACGACCGGCACTGTCGGTGACGGCGAAATGTTCTTCCGCTTCGACCTGATGAACGGCGAGATCGTGTTCGCGCGCGATGATGACGATCTCAACATTCCCAGTCTAGACGGCGGCGAGCTAAACCTGATCGCCGGCGGAGGTAGTGGCTCGGATTTCGTGGTTTTTGGCGCAAAGAACGGCGAAAACGGCTTCGATCCGACTGATATTTTCACGTTCGATCTGGGTGCCGATCTTCGATGGATCGACAAAAACGAGTCCCTCGAGGTACGCCTGTGCCGTTACGATGAGAATCAGGACGCCAACGTTCCCCTTGGCCCCAACGCCGACGTCGAGGGTGCCCTGGACTGCCGGACATGGACTGTCGCTTCTTCCAAAACCGGTCTGGCATACAGCTGCGAAAAGGGTCCCGACGCTATCGCAGACGTGCACGCCCGATTCGGGAATTATCAGGACTTTACCTCGCCCTTCCCGAGAGATTTTGGTGAGTGCACACTGGTGTCCACGGCCTTGAATCCCGCGAGCAGCCTGGCTGACGTCGGTGAGTACTTCGACGAAGCCACCGATATTACGGTATTCGGTTCTGGACTCGACGGCTGGATCGACTACAGCTCAGACGACTCCTATCTCAAAGCAGGGAGCAACTGCTTCGGCAGCGAAACGTCCGTTAATCTGATGATGTCGACTGCAGATACGCTTATCGCGGAACTCAGCGACTGGGGCAGCGACTTGGACCAGCCTGCACTGAACTTCAGCGTCTGTCTCGATGACCTGCCCAGCATTAACACTCTGCATGAGCCGATCCCGATCACGGATCCGCTGATCGTGAGCGTAGAGAACAATGGCTTGACTGCGTTCAGCCCGACTGGCACTGAAGATCACGTCGCCGGCATTGTCCGCAACGGTATCGTGCTGCGTGCACCGTTTGTTACGACCGATGAGGGTGCGATCCAGCGCTTCGTGTTGACGAACCGTGGTGATGTTGACGCCGAATACGGCGTGACGTGTACTCCGGAAGATGTAGGCGACGGCAAGGTTGACATCGAGTACCTGGGCGGAGCCCATGGTGTGATCCCGGCCCACGAGACGATCCGCGTCTTCACGCGGCCCTTCGGTGGCCAGGAAGGCGTCGTAGAGTTTGACGGCGGTAACGTCACTCTGGGTGCCTGTGTAATCACCGTTGCTGGTAAGTTCAGTGAGATCGACGGCGTCGTAACGACTCGTGTTACGGAGTCTGGTGCTACCGACTCGCAGAACATGACCAACGACGAAGGTTACGTCGAAACTGAGCCGAGTATCCTGCCGCTGGATAAAGATGACGAAGGCTCTCCCGAAAACTAAAACTACGTTTTAGCAGTGAGGCTCCAAAGCCATAGCCCGCAAGGGCTATGGCTTTTTTTTACAAAGCAGTTCCCCTACGACAAGCGGATTGAGAACACAGACCATTCAGCGATAGCATCGATACTACTTCCGCTATCTGAGAGATCGCCGACATGGTGATATCACACCGGCACAAGTTCATTTTTGTAAAGACGGCTAAGACTGCTGGTACCAGTGTGGAGGTAGTCCTGTCACAAATCTGTGGCGAGGAAGACGTTGTCACGCCCTTCGGTATTGAGGAACATGGGCACGTTCCGAGGAATTACTACGGCTACTATAACCACATGCCAGCACACGAAATCATCAATCGTGTCGGCGAGGAGGTATGGGCTCACTATTTGACGTTTACAGTTGAACGTAACCCCTGGGACAAAGTGGTTTCACACTACAACTTCGTGAAAGCGCGCCATGATGAACACGACCTTGCTTTCGGCACCTATCTTAAACGAGGTGCTTTTCCTCACAATCTTCGGCTCTATGCGAGGATCGGCGACCGTGGGACGCCGGAGCTACTCGTTGATAGCGTGCTTCAGTACGAAAACCTTTCCCAACAATTGCCAGCACTCCTTGCTCATCATGGAGTCTCGCTTCCGGGGCGTCTCCCGCATGCGAAAGGGCAGTACCGTGACCATAGAGTGCTTTATGAAAGTTACTACAATGACGCGCAGCGAAAACTGATTGCCCACGAATTTGAACAGGAAATCGCACTTTTCGGCTATGAGTTCGGCAGTCCCCAACCAAACCCATCATTCCCCAGTTAGCGGTTTGTGCGGTCGGGAAGTGGGCAGGTCTTAAGCCCCAAGCAACTTAGCTCAATCACCGCTAGTCTTCCGCTCACGCGTGCCTTCGATCAGGAACAGGTAACCATTCGTCTGACTGCGTAGCCCTTGCATTATAGGCACGGATTCCCGCTGAAATTTTGCTCGCAGCGCGTATCTCACATCGCTCGCAGGCCGTAAGGCGAGCCTGAATACGTTGTCTTTTTTGTTTTGATGATAGGGATAGGACACCTCGGCGCCCGCCGACGCCTGTGCTAATTGGGTAACGGCCTGCGTCGGAGTGGCGGCTGCGTGCAAGCTTCCATTTTCGAATACTGCGAGATCTGAAACAACGACGCGGCCTAGCCCGTAGTACTGCACAGCTTCGATAGTGACTTCAGTGGCGCCGAGCTCTGCTGCGTGCTGCACATGCTCGGTTACATCCCATTCTAGTGTGGTCGCGCCGCTACGAGGGATCTGAGCGTTGTGCCAGCTTGCGAGGATTCGGGGTTGAGGCGGTGTCGCTTTGAGCCGTTCGGACTCTGCCATCCAGGCGTCCAATGCGTTTCGCAGTCGTGTCCTACTCGCAGTCTCGCCCGACACGCCAGAGTTTGGGTACCTGGGTGCGCGTTCAAAGGGATCCGTCAATAGGTCGTAGAATGCGCCTCCGTGGTAAAGCTTGTGCTTTCCATCGGTAACGTATAGGGCAGAGTAGTAGGGTCGGGTGTCGATACTGGGATACCAGGTAAGAAGAATATCCCTAGAGGGTGAAGGGCCTGTGCCCAGTATCGTCGGGAGCAGGCTGCGGCCGTCGGGCTGATAGTCTCTCCTTACCAACTGCGTCGGTAAACCCGCAGCGTCTGCCAGAGTAGGTAGCACATCTGCCAAGTCAATCAATTCATCGCTTACACTCTGATGCAATGTGCCGATCGCACTGATAAAAGGGACTTTCTGGCCCGGAAGCAGCGGTGCTGACTTGGCTCCCTCCCAATATGTGCCGTTCGCTAGCATTGCGCCAAGGCCGGGATAAGTCCCGTTGTCCCCCGTGAATATGATGAGAGTCTCATCTGCCAAGCCTGCACGGTCGATGTGCGACACAATTGCGCCGACGATTTTATCGACATATAGCACCATGTCCTGGAAAAGCTCATGACTATTCGCGTCCGTATCCACGCTGTCCGGTGTTCTGACAAACGGCCAGTGTGGGAGCATCATCGGATAAAACACGAAGAACGGCTGGTCGCTGGTCACCTGCTTTGAAATGTAGTTGTTCAACTGCCCTAGCAACAGGTCGGGACCATACGCATCTGCGTCGACGGTTAAGTTGGTATCACCGCTGAAATTTACTGACTCACCTTGATGGTTCCCATAGCGTCCGCCCCAGTAGCGGTCTCCTTCCGCACCAGGAATCATGTTGTGAGCCAAATATTCATCGAAACCGAGATCACCGGGCAACGCGCCG
Source organism: Pseudomonadota bacterium (assembly GCA_039025875.1). Taxonomy (GTDB): domain Bacteria; phylum Pseudomonadota; class Gammaproteobacteria; order Pseudomonadales; family Halieaceae; genus Congregibacter. The sequence goes on along the minus strand of JBCCNK010000023.1, from coordinate 4,968 downwards.
CGCAATTGCCATTTTCCAAATAGCGCAGTGCGATAGCCTGCTTCTGACATTAAATTTCCAATTGATTTATCACCCTCGGGGTATACGCCGAATGCGGAGTAGTTTCGGAAACTGTATTTCCCGGTCATCAGCATTACCCGGGAGGGGGTGCAAATCGGTGTGGCTAGTGCATTCGTGAATAAAGTTCCACGTGCTGCAAGAGCATCGATGTTAGGAGTTTTGTATTCAGTCGAGCCATAAGCACTAATTGTTTCAATACCCATATCGTCAGCTAGTATAAGCACGACGTTTGGCTGCTGCAGTTCCTGAGACAACGTCTTAGCAGCGATGGATCCCCAAAAAACAGTTAGAGCCACCGCAATCAAAGCATTCCAATGCTTCAAGAATGGCGTGTCTGTTTCATGGAACATACGAAAGATTCGCTGCAATTCTAGTTGCTGCTTTTTATAGGCGTTGCAAGAGTCGTAGACTCTGGATGCTTTCGAGCCGCCGCCTTAGTCTGCTTCGAATTCGTAGTTCCAGAAGTCGATCTCCTCTGAAAACTTAGCGCTGACAAGGTCTTTGATTTCGTCGTCATAATAATAGGAGTAGTGCTGGTGCGTGGAGACGTTGCGCCTAGGTAAGGTGTATGTGTCAATGCTAAGCTGCCTTGCCGCATCGAAGAAGTCATCCTCAAGGCTTTCAAACTTCATTATTAGATCAAAGTTACAGTCTAGCGGCTCTGCTTTGTCTGCATCAGTGCAAAGGTAGGTTCGTGCGATTGGCTGCTCGCGGACTAGTTGGATAAACCCCTCCCTATCCCACTTGATGGAGCCTCGGTGGGGAGAGAAGTAAAACGAAACCATTCGGTCCCAAGGATTTCGTATCGTAGAAAACTTGAACAGAGAAGCAAGTTCTTCGCGACCCACGGCTAGAGAGTACTCCGCGAATGTCGCGTGTTTCTTGGTGCCATAGGATTTGTTACTTAGCTCGAAGCGCTCAATCCCATCCTGATGTTTATGAGGCGTTATGATCTCGTCGTCGGCATACGCTCGCAAGGCATCCTGAACGCTGTTGCCGCCGGTTTTTGGGATATGCACAAATAAAAATCGGTTTGCAAGAGAGATCAATGCGACGTGTCCGTGAGCGATCCAACGTAACGCTAACTTGCGGCATGGGCTTTGCAAAGTCTAGCCTTTTCCACTGTGAAATTAGTCTGAAGAAGGGGCGCGTTTCTACCGTTAAAAGAGTCTGACATGGTCCCTGCATCTCGTTCATAGTCGGTGGATGTCAACGATCATGAATGCCGAAGATCTATCGACCATCGACCAGATAAACGGCTTCTTTGAGACACCCAGGCTGTGGCCATTGAGGTCGCCACCGATAACGATAGCCGCTATCGATGGATACGTCGGAACCTGGTCAAGTTTCACTATCTCACCCTAAGCAAGCAGGACAAGAGCGCACTGATTCAGTACTTCATGACGGTCAGGGGTAGTTCCCGTCAGCAGATGATGCGCCTAGTGAAATACTACCGCGACACCGGAAAACTAGTGCGTCAGCAACGCACCATCAATGGTTTCGCACGGCGTTTTACTGACTGTGATATTCGCTTGCCGACAGCGATTGACCAGCGCCATAGCACCCCCAGCGGGCTGACCGTGAAGAAGCTCCATAAGCGCGCGTTCCTGGTGTTAAGCCAACAAGAGTACCCGCCCCAGAGCCTCCCAGATCGGCGAGAGGCACAAACCGAGTGCTAAGCGAACCCGCCTATATCCGCATTGATGCCGTCCATCAGGGCGACTGGGACAAGCTAAGGGCCTATCACATCAACGCGGTGGATGAGGTGCCCCAGTGGCAGATAGTTTTGAGTGTCGCGAAAATCAGTGGGCGTTATCTCATCCCAGCGCTGGAATAACCGCTGGAAGATTTCCCCTTCGTCATATAGGGATTCCACTCTGACAACGCTCAGAATATATCAACAAGCGAGTGGTGGAGCTCCTGGAAAAGCGGCGGATTGAGTTCACCAAATCCCGGTGCCGGCAAAGCACCGATAACGCCCTGGCGGAGAGTAAGAATGGGCATGCGGTACGTAAGATCTTCGGCCACGCGCATATTCCTCCCGCAAGAAGCGCGGGTTCTGCCCAAGTTGTGGCGCCCTCCGCATGGCCTAGACCGCCGCCCTGCTGGTTGATGAGGTATTTCCCGTTGTCTCGCTTCGCCAGTGGGTTATCAGCTTCCCCTTTCCCCTGCGCTACCTGTTTGCGGCCTACCCCCAGGCCATGGGCAAGGTGCTGCACATCGTTTACCGGGCGATCTCAAGCTACCTGATTCACAAGGCCGGATTCTCGCTCGCGGATGCCGCTACCGGGGTCGTAACGCCAATTCAATTTGTGCACGCGGGGGTCAGCTGTGAGAAGAATCAGAAAGACAAGCGTGAGCGCCTGTGTCGATACATTTCCTGACCGGCCGTAGCAGTTTCCCACCGCTCACTGAGTTCCACGGGCAAGGCGGTTTACACCTTGAAGACACCCTATCGGGAGGGCCTGTCCCATGAGCGAAGCGAGTGCTTTGGGCATTGCACGACCCAGGTGGCCTTCGAACCGGTGGATTGGGTGACCTGCGGTCGTCCAAGTCGACAATCCTGCCGATTTGTCGTTGCCCGCTTGGCCGCCCTGGTACTCAAACCCGGCGTCAACCTCACCCGTTACCACTGTGCCCTGGCACCGAATCACCGCTGGCGTGGGCTCGTCACGCCCGCGAGACGCTGGAAGGGCATCAAGGCTATCGCCAACGGAGAAGTCCGCACAGACGCTGTCACAAGCAAAATTCGCAGAGCTTTTGGGGATCTCCGTACACACGCTGCGAAACTACGAGCAGGGACGGCGCGCTCCCCAGGGACCGACGCAAGCCTTATTCCGAGCTATCAAAAATGATCCAGCAAACGTGATCGCAGCATTAACAACATGAGCCTCTAGCCTTTTTCGAAGACACATAGGAAGAAAGATAAGCAGACAGAGCTGTGTTGAAGCTGCCACCGGCAAACGCCAGCTCATAAAAACGCTGCTTGATAAGTAGTAGGCAGGAAAACGGTCCGTAAATATCCTTCATCGAAATGTTCATGGAGCCCGCTATCGCTTTTCGCCGTCGAAGACCAGAGACGTCAACGTTTCGAATCAGAATCGAGCTGTTCGTCGATGATTCGAACAATTTCAGAAAGTTGTTTTTCAAGCGGCGCGTAGTAGTTGAGCCCCAAGAATGCACTGGTATCGATGAAGCCAACTAGGCGATTATCGAACTCTCTCGATTGCAGTAGATGCAGATTGCCATCTAAGAATTTACCGCGATCGTAGTTCCTGTCATCGCCCCAGACATCCGCCGCCATCTTTCGCAGACTTAGTGTTTTATTTGCGAGTTCAAACAGCCCCATCCTCTCTCTGGCGACCTCTTCGTTCTCCTGAAATCGAACCTTCAGAATCAAGCTGTCTAGGGATGCTAGGGCTTCCTTCAACTTCTTATTGCTAATAATGCTCAGGTTACCGGAGCTGATAATCTCGTTGATGATGCCAGTACCTGGCCGGTATTGAACCTCTGTGATCACGGCGCTATAAAATAAGCGGGAAAACTCTTTTTCGCTAATGTTTGGTACGTCCGGTCCCGTATGCTTGGCCAGTTCGATGGCGGCCGCCAAGTTTCTTTCATTGCGAGTTTTTGTCTCCCCTAGGCTTTCCAGATTGCTGGTGAATTCCTCTTTCAGTGCGAGCAAATACTGGATCTCAAGCGCGAGTTGTTGACGGTGCTCGTTCCAGTTGTTGATGTAGAGAGCAATCAGGATTCCCGCCACTACGAGAACGATCTCTCCTATGGCGTACCTTAAGTAGCGCATGGTCCTAACAGCGGGACTCTGCCTTTCCTCACCCATGAGAAGTTTCCATCTGCTTCGTCGGAAAATTTTGAACATCTAGCGAAATCCTGGCTCGCCCTAAGCTAGCTTTGCGAACTATTCGAATCAGCAATCAGTCAATTGAGCGACAGACATTAGTTGGATTTCACACTCGACGTCCGGTCTGACCAAAGCACGAGCATCGCACACACGACAGCCGCCCCCGATAGCAGGGCAAGTACGACCCATCCGTAGCTAGAAACCACAAGGCCTGCGGCAAAGGCGCCGATAGTAGAGACAAGAGCGATAACGGTATCGTTCGCGCCCTGCACCGCAGCTTTATCTGCCTCAGAAACGGCCGCATCGAGCATCGCTGTGGCGCCAATGAAACCGAAATTCCATCCAACGCCCAATAGGATCAAAGGCCCGTAAAAGTGCATTGAAGATACGCCCGTTGCCGCTCCAACGGCGGCTAATGTGATCGTCGCGAGTCCGGTCATGGCGATGAGGTTTGCCCCAAAGCGTTTGATGAGGAAGCCGGTAAAAAAGCTTGGAGCAAACATCGCTACGATATGCCAGCGGATCACATCGCTGGCGATCGTGTCAGCTAATCCATTGCTGACCATCGCAATCGGTGTCGGGATCATTAGGAACACCATCGCCCCTTGCGCTAAAGCCGCGATGCCGACGGCCCGCTTAATCTTAGGGCTGCGCAGTGCGGCGAATGCCCAAGACTGTCTCTTGCCTCGGTCGCTGTCTTTTCGTTCAGGTCGTGGGATGCGGACTATGATCAAAGGCAGAACGCCAAGCGCCGCGATCAAGCCCGTGGCCGCATAAGCCCCGGCAAAGGCGGTCGGTTGCATGAGGTCTTTTGTCGCAATGAAAATCTGTGGGCCCACAATCGCCGCGACCAGAAGCGAGCTGAGCATCAGTGAAATAGCGACAGGTCGCCAAGAATCCTCGACAACCTCACCGGCCGCAAAACGAAAATACTGGTAGGAAGCCCAGCCCGCGCCCATCGAAAAGTGCGCAGCACACAACAGCATAAAATTCTGAGTGGCCAATGCTTGTGTCGCGCATAAGGCACCAAAGAGCGTCAGAACAGC
>JBCCNK010000022.1:0-22580 GCA_039025875.1 Pseudomonadota bacterium | reverse complement strand
GGTCCCGCCGGCCCTGGGGCGCCGTCTGCACCGTCCGCTCCGGCAGCACCCGGATCACCCTTGGGGCCCTGAGGCCCTGTCGCACCCGTCTCACCTATCGGCCCCTGGGGCCCAGCCGGGCCGGTAGCACCGTCGGCACCATCAGCACCGGGTTCGCCCTGGGGGCCTTGCGGACCTAGGGGGCCGGTTAAACCGATATCACCCTTCGGTCCGGGCAGGCCCGTCGGTCCCCGGGTACCATCAGCACCGGGATCACCCTGAGGGCCCTGCGGACCGGTCGCGCCCGTATCTCCTTTTGGTCCGACAGGGCCAGCATCGCCCTGAGGACCTGCTGGCCCCGCCGGACCAGTTTCACCCTTAGGGCCTGCTGGCCCTTCTGCTCCAGCAGGCCCTGGATCGCCTTGCGGTCCTCGTGGACCAGTGGCTCCCTCCTCTCCCGGTGGCCCCGCTGGCCCGGGCGCACCATCAGCGCCTGCGACCCCAGCTGGCCCCTGAGGCCCCGCCGGACCTGCGCCAATCTCATCAATGCGCCGGCTCAAGAAATCGAAGTTCTCATTGACCTCATTGGCATCCGAGGGCGCACCATTCACAAAGCGATTAGGCACCGACGTCTGAGCGATAACGGACGACGACGCACACAAGAACGCGATCATCAGTGCTGAAGGCAAAAAGCTACTGAGGGGTTTTATTGGAGAGTAATTCTGCATTTGAAATCGATGAGAAAGTGGAACTGCACCCAGACTGCCTGGCTGGCTGTGGAGTGCTCTAGCGCTTGTTCTTTCGGGATCGTTGGTTGAATGCGCCCAGACAAAGCACCAGGCCTGACGTTGCCAGTACACCCCAGAACCCGAGAGTGGGTATGGATTCGACAGTACGGCTGATCGTCCAGGTAAAGCCCCAGGGCGCGCCCCAGGTGGTGGCATGAACGGCGGATGCCTGAAGCACCAAACCAAGTAGGGTCGTGAGGCGCACCGCGTTAGTTGTTTGCCGCTGATTGAGACTGGTCATGACAGAAGGTGAAGTGTTGCCTGAAAGACTGTGTAATACCGCCGCTAAGAGGTCGTAGCGACACCGGCAATGAAATCTTTACCAGTCGGTCAAGCACCAACCCCGTGCAAGCATGTGAACTCATGACAGCAGGGTCTTATACAGTTCGCTGCGCTATGGCTTAGGTTCGTCGCGCTGAGCTGGTCGACAGTCCCTAAATGCACTGCCTTAAAGGGCGTCCATCTTCAGCGGATAACATAGACGGCCATAGGCAAACCCGGCATGCCGCAAAAGTGTCAGCACCCCCTACTTGCACCATGCGTTTGACGCGATCCTCGTGAGCCGCAAGACCGGACGACTAACTTCTCTGGGTTTACTGCTCTTTTGCGGACACAACATTGGTAAGGCTAGCGAGACCGTCCACCACTAGCGTGAGAGCATCCCCGGATTTAACCAGGGCATCGTTCTCGATACCCGCACCGCCCGGCAACGTACCAGACCCAAACAACTCACCCGGATGCAGGTCCTCGCAGGTAGACGCAAATGCAATCGCCTCTGGCAGCTTAAACTGCGCGCCGGCGCTGGAGACGGTAGCAACCTGCTGCCCGTTAATCGACACCGATCCCGTCAGCTCATCCAGGAGCGGCAAAATCTCATCGGCGGTCACCACCTCTGCCGAAATAGCCGAACCAAAGTGCTTGGCCTTTTGCGGGCCAAAGCCCGAAAACATCTCATGGATCTGCACGTCACGCGCACTGAAGTCATTTAGAAGAACGAAGCCACCAATCGCCGCAGCAGCCTCTTCAGCAGACGCATTGCGAAGCGGCCGCACCAGCACCGCCCCGATCTCGAGTTCATAATCCAGCAGGTCGGTGTACTTCGGCCACGGCATAGGATCGCCTTCGGTCAGAATGTTCAAGCCATTCCCAAAGTAATAGATCGGCTGCCTGAACCAGAGCTTATGAGGCTTGAACTTAGGGAAGGGACGGCGCAACACGGTCTCGTACGCCCGGGCGATCGGATAAACGCCCGGCATGACACGCCGCACCAGACCACGCGACGCATTGATCACGTGTTCTTCGTAGAGCATGAAGTCGCGAAACGAGCGGACGTCCACCGGTGGTCGCATCTGCGCTTCGCCTGCGGCGGCATCGGGAAGGTCACCTGCCAGCTCCGAAAGCGCCTTCCTTCCAGCGGAATCCAGCTGCAGAAGAGGGATGAGATCGCCATCCGAACTAAAGCCGGGAACCAAGGCTTGAACCTCAGCCGATTCATCCAGAGACTTCCATATGCCTTCGTGCAAAAGTTCGCGAGCTAAGTTGCCGCGATGGTGCCGCCGTCTAAATCGCATTGGTTGGTCCTGAAGCAGGTCTGTGCCAGTTTACCCAAGGATGGGGTCTGCGTTCGAGATTCGCTCAGGCTTGGGTTGTGAGAAAAAGGCCAATGGCTAGGGGTCGTTGATAGCCGACGCTGCAATTCACCACCCAAGAGATAACACTCAAGGCATACGAAAACGTCCAGACACCCATCGCGCCGCTATTCGGCAGTTGCGCGCAGCAAGGGCGGATCAAAGGAGGAATTCCATGAAAAATCTTTGTTCTGGCTTTATCGCCGCTCTGAAATTTAGACCGGCATCCCAACCTGTTTACCGGGCAAGCGCAGCCTTCAGTGCTTCCACCATTTGCTCATCGTCATAGCTGTATGGCCCCCACCCATTTAGCTCCACCAACTCTCGGATCTTGGTCTCGATCGTGCGCTGCTGTTCCTGCTCGTTTGGCACTACAACGTAACGACGAAGCGGCTTGTCGGCGAATAATGCGTGCTTGTAGGCCTCGGTGACCTCTTCCGGGGTCTTGTAAGACAGCTCACGCTCTTCTGTTGCGGCGTAGGCCTTTTCCATATCTGAGGTGACCACGCCGCCAGCGCCAACCACTCTGGCCATGTAGCGCTTGACGCTGCTGCGCCGAATTTGAGTCTGGTAGTTGCCCGGCTCGATCACACTCACGCTAACCCCCAGTGGCTCTAGCTCAGCAGCCAGAGCATCGGTAAACGCCTCAATATAGTGTTTGCTGCCACTGTAGGCCGCAAAGCCAGGACCCGAAATAGTCCCAGCTATCGAACCGGTCGTCGCGACACGCCCTTTTGACTCAACCACCAGCGGCGCGAACGCCTTTGTTGTCCGCAGCACGCCTTCCACATTGACCTCATACACAAGGTTCTGCACCTCAACATCCGTATCGAGCACCGGGCCACCGTCGTAAATGCCAGCATTGTTCACCAGTGCGTAAAGTCCAGTACCGCTTTCTTTGATGGTCTGAACCGCAGCATCAATCTGATCCTGCTTGGTCACATCCAGACGAATCGCAGTAATGTTTTCGATCGCGTTCAGCTCGGCCATCTCAGCATCGGTGCGAGCGCCGGCATACACATGATGACCATCATTGGCCAAGTTCTCGGCGAGATTCCGTCCGATACCTGATGTTGCGCCGGTGATCAGAATGGACTTTTGGGCATCAGCGGCAAGGCAAATAGGAGACGATAAGACCGCTATCAGCACGATGGCCTTGAGCCTCAAGAGAATGGTGAGCATGCGTTATTTCCGACATAGAAACCACATGAGACTAGCACAGCGATTCATCGAAAAAGTCCGCCTTGAGGCGTTCTGATTGCTTTCTGCGAAGAGCAGTGTGTATGGCAGACCAGTGCGGCAGGAACGATCTGAAAGTAATTGAAACGAACAACCGCTGTGCCGTGCACGGCAGCCGAAAGAGCGGCAGGATCGAGACAGAACAAGTGCCTCCATCTGTTTCTCTTTTTCGGAATTGCGATCAACGTGGTTAGGATAGTAGTGCAATCAGCTCTTTGAACACCTATGGCGACTCCGATTGCCGTCCACACGCCACTGGAAGTGGCAAGCTCCCACGAATTTCTGGAATGATCACCTGATCCAGCTTAGCTTTACCTGATTTAGAGACTGGTTACCGGAATCGGTAAACCAGTGTAATTCCTGGTAGCAACGTGGTGTCTCATACTGTGGCTAGTCGCTGGCAGTGGAATGCGCGCAACCGTGTCGGCCGATGCCAGGAACGCACGGCATGAGTTTCCAAGCTGAAGCCCGCGAAGCAGATTGTTCATGAACAACTTACGTGCTGGAGGTTCTATGAAGACGTCAATAAAGACTCCGTCCACTCTCTGGATTCTTTCATATCTCCTGTTGGGTGTCGGTGTATCCGTGCATTCAGTACATGCCGGCGTGTGCGAGTTCGGCGAAGACTCCATGGAAGGTCTCTACCGAAACCAGAACTCACCGTTCAAAGTCGAATACAGCTTCAAGAAGTCTAGGCCCGGCGATGAATTCGATTTGGCGGACAAGCGTTACGTGATGGTGCGAGTGCCGTTTGCAGATTTGGCGACGGGGGAGCTTTATGCTGTGAACTATCCGTCGTTGGTGCTCGGGTATCCAAAAAGCCACAACACTCACTTTCACTTGAGCGTGACGCAGACCAAAGCGACCGACGCGCCTTGCAGCGATGTCGCTCTTAAGGGATCGGACGTACCTACACACCGAATACCGGCTTCAGCCCGTGCCTCGGTGATGGGCTACGGATTCAACGATGAGCTACACGCGAACACCTCGTTCAGCTTGGGCCTGATGTTGAGCTTCCGCACTGAAAGCACGCTTGTCTCGGTGCCGATCGGTGTCGAAACCAAGCCCTACCCCGACTGTTACGGCGGAAAGCCGTACGGCCCACCCCGAAAAGGCATCAAAGCCGAAGACTGCGCACCGCTCGTCGATCCCGGTGATTTTGACATTGTTGACGACGCGGACCTCAGCCGTCTCTCCGATGCAAATGGCGAGCTGCTGCGGGCGCTGGACGCGCTTGTGGACTATGTTTTTGTCGAAAAGTTGTAACCGCTGTGTCGCACCAACTTGACTATCGAGACAACAGTAATTCGCCTTTGAACACGGCGAACGACACGAATGAGAGGCAAAACGAGATGGCGGCCGTAGTAGCTATGGTCGACAACGTCAATGAGATCGCGGCCAGCGATGGAATGTACGTGCTGCCTATCTACCGAAAGATAACTTTCACACAGACTACGCAATAGCAGTAACTCACTCAGCACTCTTTGAAGTCGCAGACGTGCTTTCTATCAAGCCAACTCCGACCGCACGCTGATCAGCAAGAATCGCGATGTAGTTGGCGTTCACAGCGTGTACTAAAGCAATGTAGTTATCTGCAACCTTGACCTGCTCCGATAGTCGGCCCAGCGAACTGGTGTTCTGTTCTACCGATTCGTGTAGATGATTTAATTGATGCATCTGAATACTCATTGCAGCCTGCGAATCAGTGTGGTTCGATCTCAGGGCTTCATAGACATCGGAGAATTTTCTTTCAACGTCTTCTGCCAAGCGATTGTTACTTTGCTCAGCTTCGCTACATGCGACTGCCAAACCCTCTAGAGATTCTCGTGCCTCAACGAACTGATCGTGCACCTCTTTTGCCACGACATCCAGTTCCTTCCTTTCTGCTGCTAGCGACGACGCCGCGCTTTTAAGGGAATTAATCTCCTCATTAAAGGAGCTTAAAACTAAAGCTTCAAACGTGAACGCTCCTAGAAAGGCTGCAACGCAGAGCTCCACGGCATGTTCTGTAATCTTTGTCCATATCAAATCTACGAAAGCTACGGTTTTCTCGCGAAAATGCGAATTACCCAAATTATCACTCATATCCAGCCCCTTCTAAATCCATGGTTGACAAGACATACAGTGCCCTAAAACAGTTAATCCTCTCGGCAATTCGTTGGATGACTCGTGATCTGTAGTTTGACGAATTGAAGCGCACACCGAGCGACAAGTGGATACGCAACTAAATGAGCTATTTAGGAATCTCGAAACGTTGCGGTGCTAGTTAAGCCATTAAGGGAAGTGTCCTAACTTACAAGCGCGGAGAGAGTTTCATGGTACATCGCGTAGCAAAAAGTGCGGCTCAGGTTGCTTGACTATTGGGCTGCGTCAATACAGCGATTTATACAAGAAATGAAGAGACAGAATGATCGATAAAACGAAACTAAACAGCTCAGGTAAGGAACGAATCGGCTCAGATCTCGACACCTTACTCCATGTAGCTACATCGAGAAGCAGCCTGGATACGTTTCGGGTCATCAGCTCCACGCGCCACAAAAACGGTCTACCTATCTAAGCAAGCATCAGGTGTTTGCGGCATCTTACCGGTCCATATGGAACCCGGTTTATGGGTTTCCAGACAACGCTGACCCTCGACCGTGTCTTTACGATGAAAACGAGTTGAGTTCAGCGGAAATATCTAGTTGCAGGACAGTACGCCGATCAATGTTACGGACCAACATTGGTCTCGCGTTTGATGCAGGTAAAACAACCGTTTAGTGTGAGCGCCGTTCTGTCAGCTTTCACAACGGAAGCCGAGTGCAAACCGCTAGGTCGCGCTTTTCACCCGATCGACTTCGACAGCTTCAACGTCACTGTCTCGCTCAAGTGCAGCGATCCACTTGGGATCATCGATGTCACCCGTGAGCACGCCAAAGCGCTTGACGCGATCGACATTAACATTCGAAAGCCGCATTTTTTGTACATATTGCGTGAAACTCTCGGGCGACATTTCCTCGATTTCAGCCTGAGCCGAGTCTTTGAGAACAACGTGTATCTTCATACGCGAAGTCTAGCAAAGATATCAGCGCTCAGCTCAAGGGGCCTGGACGATGCCATATCCCACATCAGTCTGTTCACCAGCCGTACTAGCAGATTGCTCTAGCCGTTGCCAAAGAGCCTGGGGCGTCAAACTGGGATCTTGCTCCAGCATTAAAGCAGCAACGCCGGCTACATGAGGTGTCGCCATCGACGTACCGGAAATACTTTGATAGCCACCCCCAGCCCATGAAGAGAATACGAGAACCCCCGGGGCAGCAACATTCACTTCACCTATCGCGTCACGTTGAGCAGAACTTGAGTTCCAAACTCGCCCCTGACGATCAACCGCGGCAACCGCCATGATTGATCTCGCGGCCGCAGGGTTCTCGACGGGAGCAATAAAGTGTGGCCTTGCGCTACCATTGCCCGCTGCCGCAATCAACAAGGCACCATTGTCGGACGCGAGCAGCCTGGAGGCGATTCGCTCATAGAGAACGCTCGCGGGTTCACCAGCCGCTCGACGTGAACCGAGGCTTAAGGAAATAACGCGTGCCCCCGAGGTCGCAGCCCAGTCAATGCCGTCGATGATCTGGTCGTCGTGGCCACGGCCGGCATTACTCAGCACTTTACCGATGAGGATGTTCACATCGGGCGCAACACCATAGCGCCGATTTGCCGCCGATTGCATTGGTCCCGCTACGGTACCCGCACAGTGCGTGCCGTGACCGTGCCCATCCTGAACTGATTCATTGGGGACAAACGAAACAGCGTTGCTATTTGCACTAACTCGCCCCGCGAAATCGGCGTGTTGTAAGTCAATACCGGTATCCAACACCGCGACCGTAACGTTCGCTCCGGTAAACCGCGAATATCCTTCATGCATACCGATTAACCCGAGCGGGTAATTGGATAGCGCAGCCGGTGGAAGCGCCGAAACAGACGACAGCATGACAGCGTCACCCACCGATGACTCACCGGCAAATCGCAACGCTGCTGCGGTTGCATCATGCATTCCATGAAGATAAGCGATCAGTGTGTCATTCCCAGCTGGTGTTTCTTCGATTTCCACTGTGGGGTCTGGCAAGCTGCGCAGTTCGTTACGAACAACCATCTCGACTTCATCCGCGTTGCTATACACGTCCGCTTCATTGTCATCGAGATCAGTCACCATTAGCCCCAGATTCGAGTACATGCGCGACGGCGCCTCACCGCTACGCCCGTGAGACATGAGCGAGACACCCGCTCGAATAGAACTCACACCATTCGAAGCTTTGAGACCCATCCGTTCACACAGCGTTAGGTTTGCTTCACTTGGTCGTCGGAATAAGACCAAATGCGAAGGTCTGTGTTCCGCAGACGTTGTTGCGATCTTCGCCTCCACAGGGCTAGAGCGTGTCGAACTCGTTTGACGCCGCGCTTTTGAACGCGTGGTGCTTTTCTTTGTAGCCATGTTTTCTCCTTGATGTCCGTTGGACCTTCTCATAGGCCGCGATTGCTTCGGCTAGCCTCGGCAAAGAGTTACTGCTCGCTGTCTGACCAGAATCCGCGAATGCGGCGACGACGATTTGGGCGGCGCGAAACCAAGACGGGTAGATCAGCCTCGTCGCCACCTAATACTGCTGTCGTGAAGAGGGCTGTTCTGACACCAGAAGACATGATCAATATCGTAGGAACCTGTTACGAATTAGCTGATCGACCTTGGAATGTTGATGCTTTGGCAGGGAGTTAAATAAGGAACAGCTCGGCTGCCACGTGAGACGCAAATCTCTAGCACAGCACCCGAGCTGAATCGCACGCGCGTTTGTAACGCTATGTCGCGGCTTCGGTGACGAGGTCGGCTTCTTTTTCGACGCCTGGTGCGCGTTAGCGCAAACCTATTCGACGTACTTCGCCGTCAAACGTTGGTACGGAAAACACGAAAGGATCTGTCCGGTAACAAAGGGCTTGCTCTTCCAGAATACCGATGGCGATTTCTTCTCCCATACGCACGCTGTCGTAGTAGTCAGAGAAATAGTGCACGCCGGCCATGTTTCGTCCGATTGAGATGTTGGCGGCGAGCTTGTTAAGTTCACCCTCAAGCGTCAGCGGAGCAATCGGGCTTGACTCCCCTTCATTAACAATTTCTGGCACATATCTGACGTAACGCGAGTTGCCGGTAACGATCGACTCAAATTCACCGAACACGGTAAAGTCTAGCTGCTCTCCGGTATCACTGGCTGTGTACGCCCCGGCCTCAACCGTCTTACAGTCGATCAACTGCGCGAGGATTTGCTCGCTGGTGTGGAAACCAGCATTACCGTCAATCCGGACGAATATTGCAGATGTGTCGAAAAAGGCCTTGAGTATCGTTACGCAGGCTCCAGCGACCGTTGCGTGCCCTGCCCCGTAAGCGGGATGCATAGGGGACCCTTCGGCAAAAGCCATGGGCAGCAAGACAGACTTCTTGCCAGCCAGCCTGTTATTGTGCGCCTCGATGTGGTCCAGCGTCTCGGTTAGATCAGACTTCATCGAACCCAGTTTGCCGTCGAAAACCCCAAACCGAGCCTCAAGTTCGTGCGCTTTCTCGATACGCGCGGCGAGCGCCTCGGGCCGAAGCCGAAGGTGGTTATTGAACTTCTGGTAGCGGACCGCCTTCAGCGCCCGTGTTGAAACCTCCGTCACTAAGCTGAGAATATGCGGACCGCCCCACAACGCAAAACCCCCAGCGTTGAGGGACAATTCCTTAGCGCCAAGTGCGCCGCCCGCCAATTTGCGGCCTGCGCCTGAAAGCAGGTCGAAGCCAGGATCGAAGGGAGTCTCGCTGCCCAAAAGAATCAGACACGCGTTCAGGTACGCCTGATACAGAGCGTCAATGCGAACATAAGTTGCGAGGTCTCTTGGCGTCGTAATAAAACGGCGGTTGTTGGTGTATTCCTGGGAGGGACCGTTCGGCCTGTAGCCTTGCTGGACAGCGTGCCATGTGTCCCAGGTCATCATGTAATCATCATCTTCTTTTGCTTCGATGACGCGTTGATCGACTCGCTGAGCACCGAACCGGATGTATCCATCAGCCGGCGTAAGACCCTCGGCATTACTCACGCTTTTGTTTCCAATATGCATGAGCTGCGAGAGGTACGGTCCAAATTCAACGCCAGGACTAGCGCCTCGAAAGATGGTTTGCTCATCCAGCGTTCCACCCGGCCCGGTGGTACGAGTGCGACCAATAAACCCTTCGGTCGCGTAGCTCATCCCGTTCAGCCGCTTGACCGATTCCATCACAGCAGTGGAACCTGCATCGGCGGCAAAGCTGGTGAAGGGCTCATCCCGTAGCAACGCCAGTTCGTAGACCTCGGCCATCTCAAAGGTGAGTTCTTCGCTACCGAGGGCCGGGGCAGGAGGCATGGTCACTGCTTGCGGGTCGGGCCCCTGAAGTTCAAACACGACGCCAGCTGTGGGGGCTTCCCACACACGCCGCGTTACCTTTGAGGTTGTCGGCACCGGTACTGCCTCTGTAAACGGACGCACGAACCCCTCGTCTATGGCAGTCCGAAACGCCTCGAAGTCAGTCTTGTCGGTCACAAGGCCTGTATCTATATTATGATCCAGACCTTTGGTGAAGCACATCGCATACTGCCCGGACGCATAACGCTGTTCGTCACCGTTGTTGCGATGCACTGGATGCTCTCGTTCATTTGCAAGACTCGTGGCTGAATCTCGCACCTCTTTGGCTGCTTCTCTTCTGTAATCCGTCATATGCATTGCTCTTCGTCAAGTGATTGGTGAGTCGCCTCGCGTCAAAACGAGGCGACATAGCAGCTGGTCAGCATCGACCCCAGGATCGTCGTAGTAAGACAGTGTCCAGCGCGCTCACCGTCACTTCGATTCCAGTCGGCACACCAAAGGTCGAACAAACGTCGATGCAGGCTTTCGCTGCTGTGCCTTCCGGCACCCATGGTGGTATGGGCAAACAGATGTCACCGATATCGAAAGGAAGATTCAGACAAATTTTGCCTTCGCTCACGGTGACCGAAATACAAGCAGCCAGTGCCATGCGTACGTGACCGTCGTCGGAGAGGACGGCCTGCGGACCCTCCATAGAGGCCGCACTAACCGCCTGCTGCTGCGAGAGCGCAGCGATAGTGGAGCTTACTTGAGTGCTATCAAATTCAGCGTACTGAGTCATGTGCTTCTCCAGATCAAGATGTTGTGTCGTGGTTCACCAGCCGCTTTTAGGACTGTGATCTGTGAAGTGTTGGCTCTACCGAGTTTCTCGCACCCGAATTGGATTAATCTTTTACTTCGAAGTTTCGGTCCAGGACCTCATAGCGCAAATTCCCATGGTTTCGTATCGCGGGCTTGTCCCAGTGACCATTAGATGGGCACAGTAAAACTCCGGATGCAGATTTACGATCCAGCATAGTGCGATTCGGAATAAGGCAGATCTGGGAAACAGACAGCGGACCCGAGAGGTGGATTGTTTGAATCGAGTACCATGACGCCACGGGCGGATAGCGCTGAGGGTCGAATAGCGGGCTTAAAAACCTAGTTCACGGAAAATCGGCGGCCAGCTGTTCCTGAACAACTCTTGCGATCTGACGGAAGCCGCCTTTCGTCGGATGGATCTCGTTCTCCCACTGTCTCGGCGTAAGCGTCCCTTGTGTATCGAGCACCACCAGATCCGTTCCCGCACTGTTCACGAAGCGAGTAAGCAACGCTGCATAGCGCTCGAGAAAGTAGTTGACGATATCTGGAAACAAAGCTTCTGGCGCACCTGAGGCTTCGAGATGGGGCCGCAACCAGGGTCCGATAAACCCGCAGGCTCGCTTGCCCGTAGGCCGAGCAAAATCGTACGCATTGAAGTAGATTTTTGTTTCTGGCGAGTTATCGTCCCGAAGTCTCACGAGTGTCGTGTAGTGAATCTGCAAGCACTTAAAGGCCGCGTTCAATGTAGTGCGATTCACGACGTCCGCGGCGCTCATACCGGCTTCATAGGGACGCAGAAACGTGGCGAAGCGTCCGTCACCTAACAAGTCGTTTCCACCGCCAGAGAAGTAAATAACATCAAACTTTCGACGCCGAGCCGGGCCGCTCCTGATTCGCCGCCCGAGCCTGCGGGCGTTGGAACCCGTTAACATCTCGGACGCTGTGTCGCCGGGCGACGCCACATTCATCACATGGTTCCGGGAATCGAGTTTAGGTAAATGCCAGGGCACGGCAAAGCCGATGCCGTAGCGTGCCCAGGAATCCCCTTCCGCAAGTATGGTCCGAGGACGATCATTCCGCCCAGCCGACTTGAACATCTGTGGCGTCGCTGCACGGTATCTCTTGAAGTCTTTTTCAAGCTCTCGCTCGAATTTACGTTCGTAGCGTATCCGTGCCTTGATCGCTTTTCGTGCATCGTCTTTCATGCGTTCGGTTGCTGTTTTCATAAAATCCCTCCTTGCAAGTGAGCCGGCCTTTGCGGAACCGCTGGATTTTCTGCTCCTTTTACAATGAGAGAACTCTTGTGCCGAGTGACAAACTGCCATCGCTCCCTATGTTTACTCGATAAAGCCCCGGCGTCTTACATCCATTGACCGTCAAGGCACTGATTCCGGCTGTCAAAAGTGATCCAACAGCGGTAGCGTTCTCAGCTGCCTTCGAGTCCACTGTTGATGCGACTGCTGTAAGATTCCATCCGTCCGCAAGTGTGAAGTTTGGGCTCACTGAGCCAATCCCAGGTTTCCATTGAATGATGTACTCCTTGCTGTAGTCCGGAAGCCATGCAAACCTAGCGTTGCAAGCACTCGGCCCAATCGGCGTCACTGTTGTTGTCTCTTCGTCCGGGACTGACTTGTCTACAACGTTTCTTATGTTGACCTTGTCAGACGGTGCGGCAGCGGTTAGCCATATATGCAAGGCTGGTCTGTAAAAGCGTACTCCCGAGGTTTCGTGAGTCGTATCTAATCCGCTGCTGCCCGTGTCATTCGCGATCTGTGTCACTGATAGTGACGAGCATCCGCTCGTAAGTACCACTGCAAAAAATGTAACGTTCGTCAAAAGCTTCATTTAACTATTCTCCTTTTCAGCATGAAGATTGAATGTCAGGAACTCACATTGAACTGACTTACTCCGGCACTGAAGCAAAGAAATCAATCCTCTCACCCCTCACTACTTTTTTTGGTCAACTAACGTTGCCCGAGAGCCGGCGTCATGCCCGAATTGAGCAGCAAAAGCACCTGGAGTTTGGCCTCATTAGAGCAGGAAGTGAGGCATGAGCGACTCAGCGAAGAACAGATCATCGGATCCTTACGGGAGGCCGTAGGCGGTATCAAGGTGAAGGAACTTTGCCGACGGCAAGGTTTCTCAGAGGGCAGTTTCTACAACTGGCGTAACAAGTAAGGCGGCATGGATATTTCAGACGCCAAACGCCTGAAAGCACGGGAAACCGAGAACGTATGGCTCAAGAAACTGCTGGCCGAATCGATGCTTAAGAACGCGATAACGAAAGAGGCGCTTTAAAAAACCTATAAAGCAGGGCAGGCCCAGTGGTGAGCGCACCAGCTCGGCGAGAAGTAGTAGCTTGGATGCGGAATAAAGAAATGTCTGAGCGCGCTGCGTTGAGGATTGTTCGCATTTGCGCGAGTTCACTGCGTTATCGCCCTGCAGCTGATCGCGGTATTGTGCTGAGACAAAACATCGTGAGGCTAGCACGGCGGCACCGACTCTATGGAGCAGGAATGGTCCATCTGAAGTTTCGTCAGGGCACGCTGGTCGTTAACCGAAAGCACGCTGAGCACCTTTATATGCACGAGGGGCTGCAGAAAAAGCGCCGGAAGCGCTAGAAAGTGTCGGTGGCCGATCGACAGCCGCTGGAGCGTTCGGACTAGACCAACACAGTCCGGTCGAAGGATTTTATCTCTGATCGAGTTGCCGACGACCGTCAAATTAAGATCTTCGGCGTTGTCGATGATGAGACTACCGAATCCTTTAGCCGCAATCATCTAGTACGTGTTTTGGACAGCCTTGGTATGACGCGTGTCTACCCCCAGATTATTCGGACCGAAAATGGGAAGGTTTTCACCGGTCGAGCAATGCTGGGATGGGCGTACAAAAACCAAGCGAAGTTGCGCTAGATAGAGCCAGGCGAGCCCAATCAGAACTCTTGCGTGGAACGACTCAATCGAACGTACCGCGACGAAATCCTCTATCTCTATCTCTTCCGGACATTTTAACGAAGTAAGCGATCTGACCCGCAGCTGGTTAAAGAAATACAACGAAGAGCGACCGCATGATGCACTTGGAGACCTCTCTCTCGATGATTAGCTGGCGGTTAAGCAAGGTGATCCTCTCCCAGGATTCAGTTCCATTCAAAATGAGAAAGTCCTGCATGATGACCCCCGAGGGGAAGGAGTCATGTGGTGAAGTAGTCAAGGTATACAGAAGAGCAGATCGCGATTGCACTGAAGCAGATTGAGCTGGGCACGCCGGTGTTGGAGGTCCGACGGAAGATGGGCGTTTCCGAGGCTACGATTTACAACTGGCGTAAGAAGTATGGCGGACTGGGCCCTTTGGAGCTGAAATGCCTGAAGATGCTCGAGGTGGAGAACGCTCGCCTGAAGCGCATGGTTGCAGATCTGAGCCTGGACAAGGTCATGCTATAGGACGTTCTGTCAAAAATGCCCGATAAAGCGGGGCAGGCCCAGCTTTAAAGCCTGCCCGGAAACGCGAGCTCGTAGACGATCTTCGGGAGCGTTACGGAGCCAGCCAGCGCCAGGCGTGCGCTGCGCTGCGGCTGTCGACTTCCGTCTACCGCTACAAGTCCGTGGCCCGTGACTCGTCTACAATCCGTATGCGGATGCGTGAGATCACTGAGGCATATCTCCACTACGGATGTCCTCGCGTGTTCATCACGTTGCGCCGGAAAGGCTGGGGAGACGACCACAAGCGCGTTCACCGCATTTACTGTGAGGAAGGGCTGTCTATGCGTGAGCGCAGGCCCAGACGTAATGAATCGGCGATGCGGCGTCAGCCCGTAAAGGACACGGACTACCCCAACCAGGTGTGGGGCATGGACTTCGTATCGGACGCTTTGTTCGACGGTCGCCGTCTGAGGCTGCTCACGGTGATCGATTTGCACACGCGCGAATGCCTGGCGATCACGGTGGGTCAGCGACTCACGGGAGAGGACGTCGCTAGCACGTTAGACCGGATCTGTTCTGAGAGCTCGCTGCCAGAAATCATGAAGGCGGATAACGGCAGCGAGTTCGCTGGTAAGGTGCTTGATTGCTGGGCGTACGAAAACGGTGTGACCATCGATTTCTCCCGACCCGGTTAACCGATGGATAACGCCACCGTCGAGTCCTTCAATGGTAGCTTAAGGAAGGAGTGTCTGAACTCAAATTGGTTCCTATCGCTCGAGGATGCTGAGGAGAAAATCGAACGCTGGCGGACGTTCTATAATCAGATGCGCCCTCACTCATCGCTGGAGTGGGAGGCACCCGAAAGCTACGCTGAAAACCATGGACTCGGCGAGGAAATCACTGAGTGAAAAGAGCTGGATGTTTCGACTTTAGATCGGAGCTGATTCGGGGAGACGCCCGTACCCTAGGTGCTCGTGTGGCGTTTTGAGGAACCAAGTTTCCGCAAAGACAGTACCATATAATCGGTGGCTAAAATCCTACCTAGAAAGAACGGCAATAGGGCTTCAAAGCGCCAGGTTTAGGTCCAGAAGCTGGAACTTGTCAGCTTCGCGTCGAACGTTCAGTCATCTTCCCTGAGAGTCGACTGGCCAAGTAGATTGTAAGCAGCTGCGCTAACTTGAATCAGGGCACAAATACACGCTTTCACAGACTGCCGTCCCGCTCACGACCTTTTACCACAGGAGATTTCCCTCCCACCTCATCTGCTTCACTTACATCAACAGTTGGAAACACAAGCATTTTCGCTATTCGCAGACCAAAGTGTGAAACCCGCCCAATAAATAGGATCTCGCCAGTTTCGATTACTCTTCAGCTGCCTCTGTGCAAGCGCTAACGATTCAATGGGTGATCGCCGATTCAGGAGCAACTCACGGTAAAAAGAAATCATTAGTTCTGAGGTAGCACGATCCGGCACGTCCCATTGGCTCGCCACAACATGTTTCACTCCCAACTGAAGAAAAGCACGCGCAAGGCTCATTGGGCCCTCGCCTCTTACGCGCTCCCCTAGAGCTGTTTTGCACCCACTCAAAACCACCAACGAGGCGCTCAGGCCTCTTAAGCCATAGACATCATCAATGCTCAAAAATCCGTCGATCGCGGATCCGTCTGTGTCGACAAGACTTAAGACAATACCAGAAAGTTCAGGAGCATCCGCGTTGACGAACCCATGGGTCGCGAAATGTACAATATCGCTTCCAGCAAGCGCCCCACCTGCAATACTAGCTTTGGTCGCTTCAAAACCTCGGTACAAGTCAATAGTGTTGCCTTTAGCAATCTCTGAGATTCCCTGCAACTCAACACCACTGTATGGGAGTGGGCTTAAGCTGTCGAGGTGAGCTCCGCGTATCGCCCTTTCCAAGGCGACTCCCGTGTAATCCTCGGGTGCTAAATACTGTTCCTTTTGGAAAACTGGTTCGCCAATCAGCGATAACTTCGCGTCTTCAATCCTAGAAATACGCGGGTTACCGATGAGTGTGATGCTCGGCGAAAGCGCAATGTGGAAACGGTCTACGAGATAGCTATCACCCTCCAACGGCAATCCAGCAAATTGTACGTTGTACGCAAAGCCGTCCGGAATGATTACTAGTTTGTCTCGACCTGGAAACTCAGTAGAGACTCGAGTGAATATAGCTGTAAGGAGTTCAGTTCTAGAAACACTGCTACCAACAGCGTCAAAGCGTTCGTACCGCAGACCCGAGTCAGTGAGCATCCACGCGTGAGTCGACCTAGCTGTAAATGCTAGATCAACGACCACTGTCGTAGAATCCAGACGTGACTGGAGCGAGCCGACATCAGGACCGGAGTGTTGAACGACCGACTGCCAATTTGAGGTGTTTGAAGCTACTTCGGCATCAATTGTTAACAACTCAATCCGAGTGAAATTAATTTCATCTGCTAGCGCTTCGGCCAAAGCTGTTTCACCTTGATAGACGGCCTTCTGGTGCTTCATCAACTTTACGGAGAGGCCGGCTTGAAGACTTCGATAGCGATTCTCGGTATTTGAATCCATCGCACTGGACATAGTGGAAAAACCCAATGCGAGTTGCTCTCTGAAGACTCGCGCGCGCCGACGATCATTAAGTTTCAAGGCTTGCGCTAGATCTTCGTCTTCGGTTGCCACAGTGAGCAATAAATCGAGTTGGAGTAAGTAAAGGCTCTGGATAGCAGCGACAAACCTTGCCCGAAGTTCCGCATTACCGATGCCAGAACGTACCAATTCCACAAGATTGAGAGCCTGGGTGGATAGCATTTGTGCTCGCGCTTTGTCACCGACACTAAAGTAAAGCTCGGCTTCGCTGGTTAATACCTCCAACTCGTCGACGTTGCTGTTTGTTTCCCGGAAGATGTCTAGAGCCAAATTGTAGTTCGCGATAGCGTTTTCAAAATCTCCGAGGCCTGAATAAGCACTCGCCGCAATCAGACGGGCTTTACCGGCATAGCCACGGAACCCTTTTGAGACAGCACGCTCAAGTGAGCGCATACCCGTTAGCAGTGCGGTATTGTATTCTCCCAATGACAATTGATCCTTCCCTATTGCTATTAAAGCAGATACCTCTCCTATGGAGTCACCACGGTCTTGATGAGACGCAAGCGATTCTTGATGAATTTGTAGTGCCTTTTTTAGCTCTCCGCGCTTACGCGAAATTGTGCCGATGTTCTCCAGGGTGTATGCCACTCCACGCTGATCCCCAGCATCTCGGCGTAGAGCCAGGGCTTGAAGATAGAACGCCATTGCGTTGTCGAGGTCACCAAGATCCCGGTAGCAATTGCCAATACGATTTACGATTCGCCCGCGTGCTCGATTTCCGGAACCAGACTCGGCGTTTGCACCGGCTTGGGCGATGTCATTGAGCGCCTGCTGGAGGTAACGGAACGCCATGTCACACCGCCCGATAACTGCATATATCCCGCCTATCTCCTCAAGTGTTTCTGCGACGCTAGTTCCGGGATTTGTTTGCTGATCAAGAGCTATAGAGCGCTCAAAGTAATCAAGCGCAGCCAGGGGATCACCCCCTTCCAACGAAGTGCCACCCAGATTATGGTAAACCGTAGCGAGCTGATGATTAAGCCCATGCTGCATAAGGAAGACCTCAAGCGCGTTGTATCGACTCCGCGCTTCGTCGAGGTCGCCCTGGACTAGGTAAGTCAGTGCCACGTAGTTCAGGCTTGCACCTACCAGGCTGTAGTCGTCCACCGTTTTCGCTTCTTCAGAAAGGCGAAGAAACTCGTCACGAGCAACCAGGAGTCGATCCTGCCATGTGAGCGTCTCCGCCATCGCATAGCGGGATAGCATGGAAATACGCTGCTGACCGACACTTGCCTCCAGCTCGGCAGCCAATCGGTAATTGCTTACGGCCTCTTCCAGCTTGTCGATGGCTCGAAAGTGCGAGCCCAGTGCGTAGGCAAGACGTGCCTGTTCTTCATCATTGGAAAGAGCTTTCCACGCTGCGATGGCATCAAGCAGCATTCGCTTTTTCGTCTGCGCGTCCTCGTGGAAAGAAGTAGCAGCAGAAGAGAGGGAGCGGGCTGCTACCTCATGCTCATCAATAGGAACAACACGCAAAGAGTAGGACCCATTGCCCTCTCCTATTGAATTTATCACGGTTACACGATACCGCCCTGGGTCTTCCGCTACAAAATACTCGACGCCAACGCTGCGGCCGGGAATATCAATGTGACTTAAATCCGGGTTACCGTCCTTCTGTACTTTGAGTCGTAGGTCACAATCCTCATGCGAGATCGATATCATATGCGCGATCGGAGAGGCGATCTGTACGGTGTGTTCGTGAGTCTCAAACGGACTGATTGTTCGATCCGTCACCAAGTCACCGGAGTGTAGTGCCCCCAGAGCGAGAGCAATAGACGTCAACATGCGAACGGGTTATCAGCCAGAATGATACCGGCCGCCGAGATGACGGGTGCCTATCTCATGCGTAGAGTCAGCGATATGTTGAACAAGACTAGTAGCCGAGCAAAAAGCGTTTGACCAATGGAAAACAAAACCTGCGAATGCGTGTTCATCACTGTCAACAGAAGGACACATCATCATAATCAAGCTAACGTCAGGAAAGCCGAGTGCGTTTTTGAACGGGACTAGACCCCGTACCGTTTCAACATCACCTCCGTTGTGCTGCACTTCCTCATAGACCCACCAACGACAGTGTTCAAGCGTTCTGCCGATGTTGCCCGAATTGTCGTTCACCGCCTCGACAACGCATGTTTCGAGACCCGCCCTTTCGTCAACACGGTTAATGACTAACGAATCACCTTGCCTAGCAAAGTTCTTACCTTCAAGACGGCTGCCGCTAATTGCCCAAGTGTATCCGCACAGTGACTGATTCTGACTCATATTTGTCTTTTCTCTAAGCCCATGCGTAGTGTTTCCTGGCTGGGCCATGCAACACTAGCAGCGAAGTTTTCAATCATGCGTCTGGCTTAGTTAGTCATCCAAGAGCCGACGCATTTCGAAATGTTCAAGGAGTGACGAGTAAGTTTCCTTGCCAAACAAGTTTCGGTTGATTTTCGTCAGTACTTAACACTGCCTCGTAACTGCCGGCAGATAGACTCAGCAAACCCACCCTCAGGTAATCATCGCCATCGGCCGCCAGGTTATGTACCTCAGCAACAACCCCTGTTTCTGAAGATATCTGTACCGCGAACCGATTTATCGTGGTGTAAGCACCCACATCGAACTGTAGAATAATCGGCACATCAGCTTCCACTTTTGATTCCGCGGTGCTGCCTCGGACTGAATCAAGCTTGAGGTATCGTAGTGGGGTGGCCGTTACTGCGTTGGTGCCATCCTCCATCGTTGTTGTAAGCCACATGGAATACCCCACTGCAATAATTGCCACAGCGGTCGATGTGCTCGCGACCCACGCCGTTTCCAGCCACTGAAAAAAAACAGGCTTTTGTCTTGGCAATTCACGATGTAAAGCAGACTGGTTTCTCTTTAAAGCAGACAGAAGAGCTTCCGCACGATCGATTTCATCCAGAAGCTCCTGATTTCCCAAGAATGCCTGCTCGAAAGAGGCCCGCTGCTCCTCAGACAGCTGATCAAGCAGATAGCGCTCTACAAGGTTATTTTTTTCTATGTACGCACTATCCACAGGCAATACCCAGATCGGCGCTGGGCGTGAGCCGCTGCGGTGTAAGTAGCTGGTCGATCTGCCGTCTTAAATCCACTGGCTGCATCAATCAGTACTCATCAGACTTTTTCCTTCTGGCTTCGATGAGCGTTCGAAATCGAGCGCGTGCTCGGTGGATAACTCGATCAAAGTGCTTCTCTGAGAGATTCAGACTTTCACAGATCTCGCTCTTACGCTGCTCGTTTATGTAGAAGCAACGAAGCACCTCTTGATCTCGGGCTGTCCTAAGGCCTGAGATCATCAAACGCACCGCAGTATCGCTTTCTTCGCGAAGTAGCGCACGCAGCTGGTTAGAACTTTCGTCTGGTTCGAAAGCAACGCGATCAGAATCGGCAAAAGTCTGGCGACGCTTCTCTTTCCGTAGTACAGCAATGTGTAAATTGATTGCCGTTTGGTGCATGAACCCTACCAATCGTGTCGGATCATTGATACTTCCGCTCCGAAGGCGTTGCAAAACGACGCAAAAGGTATCTTGATGAAGATCTTCAGCAAGCTGCGTGTCTTTTGTCCTCTGCCTTAACATTCGCATGAGGCCTCGACTGTATGTTTTAACGAGCTCAGACTCTGCGAGTCGATCACCACTCGCGATACGGCGCGCTAGCTGGTCCGGGGTGTCACAGACAAGTGGCTCGGAGCTCGCTGGGTGCGACTTGTGGTTCATTCATAACTTGGTGATAGAAGACGGCGTTAGTCTAAATCATGTTTCTTCCTAATCTCAATCGCGCCGCCCTCAAAATTCCTGGCCACCTGAACGACGAAAAGTGCCTAGCACAAACACATCCAAACCACTCTTAGCTGCGGCATTGAGTTATCTAAGTCGCAGCGGCCCTCCAATTATATATCCATGTGTCTCTTGCAATCGTAGCGCGCTTCAGTATTCAACCGCCTCCACCCGAATGGTAGCGTCCACCGTGTGACAAAACTGACAATCGCTGAGGGTTGTACCTCCGCTCCAGGTCTTCGAGAAGCCTATCAGTGGGTGTTTCCGCTTCTGTGGCGTCGAGCACATACCCTACGATTTCATCATTAATATGAAAGTCCGGGTACACAACCACAGTATAGTGCTGGTGGCCATCAGGCTGATGTTGCGGCAGAAGCCCTCGTGCGATAGCACGACTCTGACCAGCGAAACCGATAGTTTCGTAATCCCACAAAACAGCGCTTCCAATTGACTTTTTTATTTTTCCGGATTCTCCATACGTGTAGGCGACCAGCCGATCGTCATCATCTTCTCTTCTCAAAAAACCAAACTTATCGCCCACATCCGCTAAGAACTCAATGTCGCGATCAACGTGATTGATTGTCCATAAGTAACCAATAAGGTTTTTCAATGATCTTCCTCCAATTGCTTCCCTTATCCTAGGTGCTCTCTGAAAGCATATTGCCTCACCTACTAGAGAAGCTCTGAATAACCCAAACTTTTCAAACAATAAGGCCAAACCATGCTCAAGTGCCGTGCTATGGATCAAGTGACTTTTGCAGAGGCGGAGAACTACGGCAAACGTCGTAAGACACAAAGCGAGAAGTTCCTGGAGCAGATGGACTGACCGTACCCCTGCATTCGGCCCGCGTCGTATGTGGGGAGACTGAGAATTAGAGTTAACGCCAACACGTCGTTCAGCCTGGGTCTGATGTTGAGCTTCCGCACGGCAAGCACGCTTGTCTCGGTGCCGATTGGCGTCGAAACCCAGCACTACCCGGACTGCTACGGCGGTAAGCCATACGGCCCACCTCGAAAAGGCATCAACGCCGACGATTGTGCACCGCTGGTCGAGCCCGGTGATTTCGATATTGTCGATGATGCAGATCTAAGCCGCCTTTCGGATGCGAATGGGGAACTGCTGCGGGCGCTTGATACGCTTGTGGACTACGTGTTTGTCGAAAAGCTGTAGCTGCCGATACTCTTCATCGCCGTCGCTTCATAGCCACAGTGATTTTAAGAATGCGCACTGCCGCTGACTGGACATCCGCCTTACTTCGCTCTGCACCAAAACATCGCAATTTGCCCTGATCAATCGCCTTCTGCCGCTCTTACGTAGATAACTGCGTCTAAAATGCTGGCGCCTTCTTTTCGGCGTCGCCAACGCGAATCATCTGAGATGTATCACCGAGTTATGCAAAGTCTTCCTGCCGTAGCGGTTGTTGGTATGGCTGTTTGTCTTGCTGCCTGTAGCGGCGAGGAGGCGCCTGCGCGCGATGCGCGTGCGCAGTCCCGTCAGATCCCGGTAGTGGCTGACGTAGTTCGCGAGAGCCCACGACGTACGCGCATCGAGGCGGTGGGCACAGCCCGGGCTCTGCGGTCGGTTGAGGTGTTTGCCGAGGCGGCAGGTGAGGTCACGGCAGTAAACTTTCAACCGGGTGATCAGGTGTCGGCGGGCGATGTGTTGGTGGCGCTGGATTCTCGCGATGAGACGCTGGCGCTGCGGCTGGCTGAGCTGCGCCTGGGTGAGGCGGAGCGGCAGTTGAATCGCTATCTGACGGCGAATGCGAATGCAGAGCTGACGGTGCCAGAGACGACGGTGGACACGGCGCAGACGACGCTTGAGAGCGCCCGGATCGAGCGGGACCTGGCGGCACTGGCGCTGGATCGGCGTGCGGTCAAGGCGGCGTTCGATG
>JBCCNK010000021.1:0-22783 GCA_039025875.1 Pseudomonadota bacterium | reverse complement strand
GCAACGGGTAGAGCCCGCTGCGGTGGTACGTGTCGATGTAGTTGAGACCGACGGCCGTGTGGCGCACCAGAACCTGACCGGCAACCGGCGCCTGCGGTTCCGCGGCCGAGAACTCGAGAACCTCGGGGTCTCCCGGGGCCTGCATGCGAAAGAAGCCGTGCATCGGGCGTGCTCCGTAAGAAAGAGCTGAGACTCTAGCGGCGAGCTTCGGTGCCCGCCAGTCGCTGCAGCCTGAGGATTGTCGCCTGCATGCGATCCCACTGTTCGAACAGAAACTGCTTCAGTTCATCGCGCCCTGAGGGAATCTGCGCGAACGGAATACGCCAGAACTCGAGATGCACCTGCGCGCGGCGCCAGGACCCGTTGATCAAGTTCTGAAAGTGGCTGGAGCCTTCGAAGCCCACGTGGGCCATGAACAACAGGTCCCGGCCGGGGTTGGCTTCGAGCATCGCAAGCGTACCGCCGAGGCGCGGCGGCAGCAGGTCGGGCCAGCGTTCGAGCTGACCCACGAGCTTTGGTTGCTGGTTTCCTTTGCGCTTAAGCGCATCGTGCTTTTCGCGAGAAAAACGGGTGCCTTCGGGATAGATCAGCACACCTTCGTTCTCACCCAACGACGCAGTCAGCTCACGAATGCCGGCGACGGCCCGCTCCGTGTCCTGGCCGCTACGGCCAACGAAGACGTTGGGTAGACGATTGCCGAACAGGTCCAGGCAGGGATCGAACAGCAACTCCCGCTTCATGATGTAGCGCAGGTGGGTTTTGAAGGGCTGGGCGAAGTAGGTCACCGGGAGAATCGTGTCGGCAATGCTGGCGTGGCGCGGCAGCAGCAACGCGGGTCCACCGTCGAGGGCGCGGCGGTTGTGCAGGTGAAACCGCAGCTGAAAAACGCGCTCCGCGAGTTTCTTCAGACCGCTCGCCCACCAGCACTGGATGGCAAAGTTTCGGCGCCAGCCCGCGTCCGATTGATCGTCCTGCGCCAGCGTCAAGAACGCGGCGAGAATACCGGCGGTTTCGTACCAGAGATAGCCGGTGATGAAGAGGAGCGTGGGTACTGCACCGCGAAACTGAGGCAGCACCGATGCCAAGGCCGCCAGCACCAGCAGCAGCGGAAACAGCGCGGTCACCAGCAGCGTCAGCAGCAGGTACAACGGAATGGTAAGAAGTCGGCGACCCAGCACAGTCACTACCTGAGAATGCTACAGCTCCGTGACAGTCTTTATCGCTGGCCCTGAAGGCCGGGTCAAGCCTGCGCTACGGCGGTCTTGGGCGCTGGAAAGAAGCGGTTCCTGAACCAGATGTAACCCAACGCGCCCATCACGCCGTTGCTGATCGCTGTCGCGTAGAAGATGCCCTGGTAGCCAAAATAGCGATTCATCACCAAGGCCAGCGGGACGTAGAGAATGAACATGCGGGTAAACGACAACGCTGTCGACGGCAGCGGTTTACCGAGCGCGTTGAAGGAGGCGGATGCCATCATCAACACGCCCCAGAGTCCGTAGGTCCAAGGCACGATCGCCAGATAAATGGTTGCCGCGCGGACGACCTCTTCGTTGTCATCGACGAGCCCGGCGAAGTTCACGCCAAATACGTACACCAGCAGGGCTGCTACGGCACCCCAGGCGATGCTGAACTGGTAGCTGACGTTGAGCCCCTGCTGTACCCGGTCCTTGCGGCCAGCCCCCCAGTTCTGGCCAACGAACGGTCCGATGCTCCCGGATAACGCGAACAGCAACATGATCGACACGGCTTCAATGCGCGTGGCCACCCCAAAGCCCGCAACAACGACCTCGCCGTGACCCGCCAGCATGCGGGTGATGATTGCTGCCGATACGGGGCCGATCATTTGCGTTGCGATGGCGGGAATACCGATCGTCAGGATTTGGCGGGCGGAGGCGAAGAACCCCTGAAACACGGCCGTCGTCGCCACCAGCTGAGTCCGGTACAGGTAAGTCAACAGCACCGTGACCATGAACACACGAGAGAGTGCATTCGCGGTCGCCGCCCCGGCGAGCTCCATACGCGGCAGGCCAAACCAGCCGAAAATGAGCACAGGATCGAGGGCCAGGTTCAGCATTGCCCCGCAGGTCATGATCAGCCCTGGGATTCCCGCATTTCCGTTGGCGCGCAGGACGTTGCCGGCAACCATCGAGAGCGTAAGCATCACCACCGATGGGTAGTAGATGTCGAGGTATTCGTGGATCAGCGGAAGCGTCGTGGCATCGGCACCGAGCGCGGTAAAGACTGCATCGATCGTCAGCCAGCCGATGAGGGACAGCAGGGATAAAACACCGGCAACAAGGAACAGGGCGTGGGTCCCGAGTCGTCGCACCACGTCCCGTTCACCGCTACCCACGGTGCGGGCGATGACCGACGAGGTGCCAATACCGATCCCGAGGGCCACACTGTTCAGGATCATGACCAGCGGAAAGGTGAACGTAATTGCCGCCAGTTCCGCGGTTCCGAGCTGGCCGATAAAGCCGATCTCGATCATCTGAACGACAATGCTGCTGGACACGGCCAGCATCATCGGCGCGGTCAGACGAAACAGTGAGCCGGCGACGCCGCCCTGAGTGAGGTCACGCGCTGCCACGGGTCAGTTGGGATGCTTCAGGCAGCGGCGGTGCACGTGGCGGTGATCCTGGTCCATGGCGAAGTAGAGAGACACCATTGTCGCATCCCTAGGTGCCCAAGCGGTGTGACGGTGAACGGGGGGCGGCAGAAATCGGTGAGCAAGGTACAGGTGTGAAGGACGTGGGCGGTCAGTGGGAACCTGCGTTCGCGCCACTGGCGGAGCGGTTGGCAAGCGCGACCCAGGCGGGGGACGAGCTCGGGTGCAGCTTCGCGGTTCGTCAGGCGGGCACTCTCCGCTTTGTCGGCTGGGCCGGCTGGCAGGATCGTGAAAAAAGCGTTCCTTGGCAGGAGGATACTCTGTGTTGCTGTTTCTCGGTGACCAAGGCGCTGGCCAGCCTGGTGGTACTGAACGTCGTCGCCGAAGGACACGTGGGTTTGGAAGACCCGATTGCTCGCTACTGGCATGACTTTGCTCAAGCGGGCAAAGCGAACATCACGCTGCGCCAGGTGTTGAGCCACCAGTCCGGCGTCGTCGGTTGTCGGACATCTCTTGCCGTCGACGACTACCTCAGGAGCGTTGGCATGGCCACGGCGCTCGCCGCGGAGCCACCCTGGTGGCCGCCGGGCACGCAGCACGGGTATCACGCCCGTAGCTTCGGGCTGATCCTCGATCGGCTTCTCCAGGAAGCGACCGGGCAAGCGCTCGACCGCTGGCTGGCGCGCTTCGTCGAGCACGCCTACGGGGTACACCTAGGGCTTAATGCAGAAGCAGACCTGGCGCGGTGCACGCCACTGTTGCCGCCGCGCGCTACGGCGGAGGAACTCAAGGCGTTGCCCGAAGACACCTGGGAAATGCTTCGTGCGATGGCGGACCCTCGTACACCAACAGGTGCTGCGTTTCTAAATCCGCGTCTGCCCCGCACCTACATGAATCAACGCGCATTCCGCACGGCAATGCTGCCGTCGTCAAACGCCCACGCAACGACGGCAGAGCTAGTCACGACCTTTGCAGAACTGTACGCGCGCCTGCCGTCATCGCTGCAGCGTGATGCCGCGACCGTGCACGCCTACGGTCAGGATCAGGTGTTGCTCACCCAAACGGCGTTTGGACTAGGACTCATGTTGAAACAGCCCGACCAGCCCGCACCGCTGGGGCCCGGTACGATCGGCCATGTTGGGTCCGGCGGAGCGGTGCTGTTTCATCAACCGGAAGCTGAACTTACCGTCGCCTTCCTGGGAAACCGCATGCGCCCCGGGGTCATGCACTGGGGGCCGACGGCTGAGGCGTTGATGGCAGAGACGATGACGCTCATCCGATAGCCGGCTGGGGGTTGATCTGCGACGGTTCCTGCAGAACGGGAAAGAGCAACCGGAACTCGCTGAAGCTTTCGCCATCGCTGTGACATTCGATGCCCCCGCCGAGCGTTTCCATAGCCAAGCGACAGAAGCTGAGCCCGATCCCGGCACCTTGCCCCAGACCCTGAGTGGTATAGAACCGCTCAAAAATCCGGCGCTGATCAGCCTTTGAGATGCCGGAACCAGAATCAATGACCTGGAGTACGTCCCGGTTGCCCTGACGACTTGAGCGGATCAGCACGCGTGGCTCATCAGCACCGGACGCAAATCGAATTCCGTTCTTGATCAGGTTGAAGAGCACGTGCACGACCAGAATTGGCGGCGCGTTGATCCTGAAATCGTACTCGACGTCAGCGCTCGTCATCTGGCGCTCAAAATCGTTGTTGAACGGAAAGCGCCGAACGGCCTCACGAACGCAGTCCGCCGCGCTGCAGTACTCCGTACGATCCATCCCGAGCGGGTTTTCCGAAGTAGACATCATCAGCATGTCGATAATCGTGTGCGAGAACTCGACCTCATTGAGAATGCGGCCTGTGTTCGTCGCGAGGGCTCGCAGTTGTCTTGGCGTTAGCGGGTTCTCCACTTCACCGCGGGCAACCGACTGTTCGTAATGTTCGATCACCTGAGGCAGGTTTGCTTCGGAGTTGTTTGCGAAGTTGCGAATGGAGGCTAGGGGCGTGCGTAGTTCGTGTGCGACGTTGGTGCCGATGCGGGAGGCTACAGCGAATTTTTCTTGGTCAACCAAGTCCGACTTGCGATCGAATAACGCGCCAAAAAAAACTGCCGTAGCGAACGCTGAAATAGGATAGATGGAAACGCTTTTGAGCGCTGCCGCAGCCTCAGGAAACAGACATACAGTTAACGCAAGAGAAAGAACGGTCCCAACCGTCCAGAAAGGGACAACCAGCCATAGTCGACTAATCAACTGCACGTGTAAAAACGTGGCAACCAAAAACTGAATCATCCAAAAGTCGTTCAGCTTTTCTGAATCAGATACAAGTGCTGCATTGATGAAAAGCATCAAACCGAACATGAACGGGAAAACTAGCGTACAGGCGATAATCCAGTAGGTCGGCCATACCTTGGGATTTACTCGGCTTAGGCGGGTTTTCCTGATAGCAATCGGAACTATCAGTAAAGCTGCGGTGATACGAAGCGGAAGTGTGTTGAATTCACTTTCCCCGACGGCGGAATCGAAGAAGGCGAAAACAGCCAGCGCTGGCGAAAAAAACGCAAGGGTTTTTACATGATGCTGGTTTAGCTTAAAGCTCTTTTCTGCCTCGAGGTGGAAGGCTTTGCGAAACCTCTCGCCGCTAGATGGGATTGCAACGTTGGACAACTCACCGGTCCTCAAACAGTAAACGCAAGTTCGATGACAGAATCTAAGTCAATTCGCTGCCTGGCGACACTGGTTTGTACGGCTGGTTAGATTGACGGCGTACTACCAATTGCCGGGCTTTTGCGATTGGCGTCACAGATGACTAGTTGAAGTTAAATTCTCGGTGCCTTCCGAAAATCCCACGTATATCATGCAGTTGGACGCGTGGAATTACTCCACTTTTTTGTTTTCGGCGAGGCTATGACGGCGCTCGATTCCCTACTATCGTGGTTGTTTCCCAAAGCACTTATCGAGGGAACCCCTTGGTTAGTGATGTGGGAGGAACGCGATCGATCCGCGTTTCTCTCCACCAATCGTCTTCTCCTGCCCTTCATTGCGATCGCCTATATAGCGCACATTTGGTTCTACGACATTCCAAATTCTCTTGAGCCTATGGAGGGATGGGTCGCGTTTCGAATCAGCACTGCTGCGTGTGCGTGTTTTGTTTTGGGGTTGTACGCAACGGCGTTCAGAAGATCTCGGTTCGTACGGTTGCCGGCCCTGGTGTTCTACTGGGCAATTTGCCAATCCCAAGCCGTCGTGTGGTTGGTTCACGGAAGAGAGAGCTGGGTTTTCTGCTTTATCCTACTAGTTGCATCCGTCTTAGCTCTGCGGATGTCAGCATTGAACAGCCTGATCTTCGTACTGTTCACTGTTTCAACACAGTCGATCGTACTTCTTACAGGAGACTTCCCGACAAGCTACATCTTTACGGGTACGGTTACAGTGTGCGCCATCACTCTGATCGTGCGGTCGACATACAAGTCCGAAGTAGAGAACTTCTTGCTCAACCAGCGAAACGTTGCTGCTCAAAAGCAAATCATTGAGCTAAACATCGATTTCGCCGAGCGAATTCGTGCGTTTATTCCGAAAGTGATTTCAAAGCGAATTCAGCGGTGTATCGAAGCTGAAGGGAAGTCTGTGCTGGAAGCGTCCATCGATGTTATGCAACCACGAAGACGCGATGTAGCTTGTTTATTCAGTGACATCAGGGGATTTACTGAAAACTCAAAGAACCTAGAGTCCTTCGTTAAGGATGGAGTCATACCAGAGGTCCGCGCGGGGACGGAGATAGTTGAGTCACTCGAGGGCGTACCAAGAAAAATTGGCGATCTTCTATTCGCTTACTTCGATGACGATTCTGCGCGTTCAAACGTGATGAATGCAGCCATCGCCGCAGTTGAACTCGCTAACTTGAACAAAGACATGAACCTGTCTGGTGGTGGACAGTTCGTAAAGCGATTCGTCCTATTGTCCTTTGGAGAAGCTGTCGTAGGTAACTTGGGAGGGTCGAGCTCCTCAGTAGAGATCACCGCGTTGGGAACTCCGGTTAACCTGTTAAGTCGCGTTGATGAAGCCACCAAGCAGATCGAGAGCATCGTCGGGCTAGAGAGTGGGGATATTCTTCTTACTGAGCGTTTCGCGGAGCTGCTCTTGTCGTTCGCTTCCCAAGTTCGATTACAGAAAATTT
The DNA here is from genome assembly GCA_039025875.1 of Pseudomonadota bacterium. GTDB lineage: Bacteria > Pseudomonadota > Gammaproteobacteria > Pseudomonadales > Halieaceae > Congregibacter. The sequence continues at coordinate 16,007 of JBCCNK010000021.1, read as the reverse complement.
TGCTTCATCACGTTGGAGTGTCTCTTAGAAACTTTCCGGAAGAGACTGTTCTGTACAAGATGTCCCCAACGCGGGCGAACGAGGTAGCATTAAAGAGCACTGGTGGCGACAAGGCGCTAGCCAATGAAAGAGACCGCCAGCCAGAAGCGCGAGAGCAGGCTTTTGCGTAGTGTCGGACTCGCTGACTCCCGTTCATTCTAAAATAGTTCCCGCTGAAATCAGATCTCAGGATCGAATTCTGGCAAGAATTCGAAACAAGGCTCTAGGCAGCGAGCTCGTTGATGTGCAGAGCTGGAGGCTATCTCCCCTCGGAATTGAAGTAGTTGAACCTTCGGGACTTAGCTTGGAGCTTTGCGCAGGAGCGCTTGTTGAGATTGAGGTTCTAATTGCGGGCCGGCGGACAACCCACGACGGCATAGTAGTTGATCGGTTTCGGGGCGAGACCGACGTTCAATTGATTGGAATCCGCTTTGTCTCTGAAGAGGAAGAGACAACGGGCGACCGTAGAGCCGGGACGCGTTGGTTGTGCAATGAGACCTATTTCCCAACATGCATGGCTGCAACTCCTGGCCGGTTTGATGACTTCATGTATTTCCAGGTGCGCGACGTTTCCGAGTCTGGATTGCAGTTGACCACGAGCCTTCGAAACAAGTTCCTAGTGCCTGGGATGCGATTTGAGCTAACGGCCGTCTTTCCAATGGGCAGCGTTGCGCCCATTTCAGTCGTCGTCGCGCGGGTTGGCGTTGTTTCTATTGCTGGTCATGATCGGTTGGTTGTGGGCGCAGAGTTTCAAGATCTGTCTACGCCCAGCAGGCAGGCGATTGGGCAGTATCTCCTGCAGTTCAGCCTATCGAGAGTCAGCAGCCGAGAGCTAAAGGCAGCAGGGTTTTTCCCGACGTCTATCGCAAGTGGAATTGATTTCTTCAGCGTCAAGACAGCAAGCGATTATCAGGCCGTTCTTCAGCTACGTTTTCGAGCGCATGCGGAGTCTGGAAATACAAAAGATGATGTAACGCCTGAGATGATGGGCGATAGAACCGATGCTGCTTCCCGTGTGCTTGCGGGTTCCTACAAAGGGCGAGTCGTCGCGACTGCCAGACTTCAGTTTTCCGACTTCAACGATCTCTTACTTGAGTCAGGTGAGAGCTGTTGGCCAGAAGCGTTGCCCAAGAAGTATGAAATGATAGAGGTCTCCAGGCTGGCTACGGACCCAGAGTTCAGATCGGGCGATTTGCTTCTAGCGCTAGTAAAAGTCTGCACTTCGAACGTTGTCCAGCGTGATAGACCATGGGTGGTGATTTCATGTCTTGACGAAATGGTGCCTTTCTACGAAAAGTTGGGATTTAAGCGTTCGGGCGTAAGGCATAAAGAGAGCCTTTGGAAGGACGGCAAAATTCTCAACGTTCTCGTCGCTAACTCATTTGACGCGGTTCAGGGAAAGGGCGTGGATGCCGTTTACTGGGTTATGGTGTATAAGCCGATTGCTGAGCAGCTTATGAGTGCTGGGGTAATCGTACCGAAAGGGCTCGATCGGCTGCGCATCGCACTCTTTAGATTGGTAAGCCTTCTTCCGTTGCCAGTGCTTAGAAGAAGGCGTCCACGAAAACACTAAATTGGCCTCAAGTTGTATCGTCTCCAGTTCCTCTTTCTTTTCTTTCTAGTTCTTCTTCTGTTAGTCGGTTTTCTTGGTTTGCCTTCGGTTGAGGTAACGGCCAACAACCGAACCTTATTCGGGGGGGATGTCCCGGCTTATCAGAATCTTCTCGCGGCAGAGTCGGACTTTGGCACTGTTTCTGAGGTTGTTTGGTTAGTCAGCTGCCGCTCTGATAAAGACTGCGAGGACCAAGAGCTATTTAGAAGTTCTCTTGAGTTAGAAAAGAATTTAGAGCGCTATCAAGACGTTAGCGCCGTCAGTAGCCCGTTTTCTCTCCGGGTCTCTTACGTTGACCAAGACGGCATTGTTCAAACACGGCCTTCACGCAGTCAAAGCTGCATCGATAGCCTGCCTTGTCAACGCCAGCTAAAAACGATGCTGGATCAGCTCTCGCACAGAGTTGAGTTCTTGAGTGGATCACATGCGCTGTTGAGGGCGTCTGTCGATGTGGAAAGGAGGTCTAGCGGCTCAGTCTTGTTGCTTGCGAAGCAGTTTACCGACGTCGAGAACCGATTAGAAAAAATGTACGAGTCGTTAGACATCGCCCATACAGGCGCGGTACCGATGATGCATGCGTTTTACGAGGCATCAAGTAACGATTTTTCTCGGCTTGGTATCGGGTTGGCCCTGGTACTTCTGTTTGTGGCCTCCCTTGTTTTTCGAAGCTTTCTGGTTTCTGTTTTCTTTTTATGTCAATCCCTACTAGGTGTTGTTGTTTCAATAGGAGCAATTGGCCTTTTCGGCATCACGATCAATTCTGCGACGTCAGTTGTTCCTCTTGTCGTACTGACGCTAGGCGTGGCCTCCAGCGTGCACGTTTATGTGGATTTTGTTCGTAAACCCGACCAGCTTGAAACTAGGAGGCAGCGGATCCACCGCGCCGTGTGGGGTAACGCAAAGGGTATTACCCTGGCTACCGCTACATCATGTGTTGGATTGTGTTCATTGCTCTTTGTCAGTAGCCCTGCTTTACAGCAGCTGGGTGCTTTTTCGTCCCTGGGTTTGCTGACTACTTATCTATTCGGGTTCTCTGTTCTGCCTTGGCTATTGCTGGCCGTCAAAGAGCCAAAGCAAGGCGTCTTGTTGGCTCAACTAAGACTGTATTCGAACGCGCTAGCCCGAAGGGTTGAGGCCTCTGGTGGAAGCGGACTCGTCTTAGTTGTTCTTTTACTTTTGGCAATCCCTGGACCCCTGTTCACTGGCTTCAATGAAGACTTTGTTGATTACTTTGCGCCTGAGAACGAGTTTAGGGAGGCTACAAAGCGCATCGAAGAGTTTGCGCATACCCCTTATACGCTGGATGTTTCGATTAGAAATGGACAGCGCGGCCAAGCCCTTGACGCACTAGTTTACTCGTTTGTAGGCGAGGTCTCGCGTGAGCTGAGAGAGAATCCTGCGGTGGTAAACGTTCGGTCTGTAACTGACCTTCTAGAGTCGTCTGCGGCCATCTTTGGGGATGAAGTCGACATCACACAGGGCGTCGAGCAGCGCTTGCTGTTGCTAGAGTTTGGTTTGGAAGAAGGCGAATCGCTGTCTCCGTTGATCAGTGATTCGCGTGACGCTATGCGGGTGTCAGTTCTCCTTAATGTCTCCGGTGCTGCCGACATTCAGCGAGTATCGTCGGAAGTCTTGAGTGTGTTTTCTAATGCAATGAACGATTGCTGTCCCGAAACTACGGTTACTGTTTCAGGTGAAGGGCTTGTGTCTGCTGACTTTTCTGTTCAAGGCTCTCGCGAGTTGGTTTACGGCGTTGGACTAAGTTGGATTCTTGTTTTCGCGTTGATTTCTTCGATAACCCGAAGTATTCGGTTAGGTGTGCTCGTAGTGTTGGCATCGATCGTGCCACTAGCAGCGGGGCTTTCACTTTTGGGAGTCTTTACAGGGACGTATGGATTAACATCGATGCTTGTGGCTGCAGTCACGCTAGGGGTCGTGATCGACGACGTAGTTCACTTTGTAGTCAGGGCCCACTACGGATCTGTTGGGCTTCGTCTTTCAAGTGCTGAGGCGGCTTCTTATGCGGTTCATCGAGTTGGGCCGGCAGTCATCGCGTCATCGCTCGCGCTTGTTCTTGGATTTATGGTTTTGCTTGCTTCCGAATTCCAAGTAAATCGTGAGTTTGGGCTGGGCGTTGTTATTGTGGTTATTGGAGCCTTGGTTGCTTCTTTGATTGCTGCGCCCAAGCTGTTAGTGTTGCTGCTTGACAGTCCGGGGGATTTGCATGGCTGCTCTGGAGAAGACGGAAGCAGCCAGGGAACGGCGGCTAGCAGGGAGCATTGAGTGGGGAGACTACGCGCGTAGCTATGACGTGATGGCGAAGTACAACTTAGAGTACTTAGCCAACATGGAAATGGCCGAGCGAGTCATTACGCAGCAGTTTCCTGGCAAAACAGTGACGATATGTGATATCGCGGCTGGCACGGGAAATTATATTAACTTTTTGTTAAGCCGCGGTCTTCTTCACTCAGCAACACACATCGACGCGAGTCTCGCAATGAACGCGATTGCGCTGGAGAAATACTCAGCTTTTGATTCAGTAGCCGTGGATGTGAGAACTGAGCCAGCTGAGGCCCTATCTTTTTTAGAGGAGACTTACGACGTATACCTATGTTGTAACGCGCTCTACGCGATTGCGGAACGTGACTCAGTTGTCCGAGCAATCACGCGTTCAATGGGCGCGCATTCAGTAGTTCTTGCAATCGATTTCGGTCGCGAAATGAAAACAGCAGACTGGACGCTGCCACTACTTAACGCGGCGTTTTCCAAATCCGGTTTTCGCGGCGTTGCTGAGCTGCTTGCGTCCAGCAGAGAGATTGCTCGCCACAACCGACATGGCGGCGACGTTCAGAAGAGCGGTGGGTACTGGCTTCATGATCTTTCTGAGTTTACAGATCTCTTTGTGTCGAACGGCCTAGATCTGATTGAAGCTGGTGTCTGCTACAGAGGGTACTGCGACTATGTTGTCGCGAGACGGTGACGCTCGGGAGTGTTTTCCCATCACCACCTGCCTGTTCGATGTTCTTTACTTTTTTCGATGATCGCCTGCCTCTCGAGTGTGGCCCCGATCAACAGATGTAAATGCGGGTGGTTCGATCTGGATAGGTTGGCTTGCAACTTTCTGAGCGCTTGAGGTTTCTCTTTTTCGGTGACAATGCTTCCTTTATCCAAAAGCATCGTGGAGCTTTCTACCAACGAGCTTCGCAGATATTCAGAAACCGCCCGCGACCTAGCTCTTCTCGGCGGCAGCGAGACTCTCAAATACTTCCGCGGACCTCTCGATGTAGAGACTAAGCCTGGCAAAGGTAAGTTCGATCCAGTCACTGCGGGCGACCGAGCGGCGGAGCGGGCCATTCGTGATGCCATTGCAGATCGATTCCCGGAACACGGGGTCTTGGGCGAAGAGTTCGGCTTAACCGCCGGTAATGGTCTCACCTGGGTAATCGACCCGATCGACGGCACGCGCGCGTTTATGTCCGGTTTGCTTCATTGGGGCGTTCTTGTCGGCCTTTTCGATGGGCAGCGCGCGGTTGCCGGAGCGCTCTGTCAACCGGTTACCGGGGAAGTGTTTTGGGGCGATGGCAGCCAAGCCTGGTACCGCCGTGGAGAACGTGGGGCGGTGCAGGAGCTCTCCGTTCGGCGAGCGCCGGCGCTTGAGGAGGCCATTGGCGCGACGTCCTGGGTTGGCTACTTCGAGCACGAGCAACGCCGAGATGGTTTTACGCAGCTTGTGAATCGGCTACGTCTCATGCACCGGCAGGGCGACTGTTACCTCTATGGCCTGCTCGCCATGGGTCAACTCGACCTCGTACTTGATGGTGGACTCCAGCCCTACGACATCCTGCCGCTCATCCCGATCATCGAAGGCGCCGGTGGTGTGGTGCTCGGTGCGTACGGGCAGCCTGCCCATGAGGGGGGCTTTGTCATTGCTGCGGCGTCGCGGGCCATGGCAGACACGGTGCGAGACCTGCTGGTCAGTGACGCTGCCTCACCGTAGTCTGCGGTCAGGTTAGAGGGGGCACTCATGCAGTACGGTATTGCGCTGGCGACTACGACAGAATCCTGGCGGATCGCAAAACGCGCGGAACAGCTCGGATTCGACTACGTCTGGTTCTATGACACTCAGCTGTTGAATCCCGACGTCTTTGTCGCAATGACCCAGGCTGCTATGCACACGGAACGCATTCAGCTTGCGACCGGGGTGCTGATCCCCTCAAATCGCATCGAGCCGGTCACGGCAAACGCGTTCGCCTCGCTGAACCAGATTGCGCCCGGGCGCATCCACTTCGGCGTGGGTACGGGCTACACGGGTCGTCGCACCATGGATCTTCGTGCGATACCCCTGGCCCAGATGCGTCGCTACGTACGGCGGGTGCAGAGTTTGCTTCGAGGGGAGCGCGCGAACGTTCGGCTCGAAGGAGAGTCCCGTCGGATTGGCTTTCTCGATCCGGAACTCGGTCTCATCAACACCACCGATCCGGTGCCGGTTCACACCTCTGCCCTCGGGCCGAAGGCGCGCCGCGTGGCGGCGGAGCTTGAAGGCGGTTGGATTAACTTTGGCGCCGATGAAGCTGGGGCCTTGAAAACGCTTACAGACATGCAGAACGCGTGGACGGAGGCCGACCATGAGCCTGAAAGCCTTTACTCGACGCTATTCGCTCTGGGCTGCATTCTAGAGCCGGGCGAAGGATTCGATTCGGATCGGGCCATGGCTCAGGCTGGTCCCTACGTATCAGTCTTCTTTCATAATCTGGTGGAAACCAGTGAACCGGGCTCCATGGAATCCGTGCTCGGTAAGGTCTTAAGCGATCAGCTGGAGTCCTATCGGGAGGTTTACCTGAGCTATCCCGAGGGCGAACGGCATCTGTACAACCACCGTGGTCACCTCATGTACGTCCGCGAGGATGAACGGTTTCTGGTAACGCCGGAGCTCATTGAGTCGTTGACCTTCACTGGCGACGCCGCGTCGTTGTCGGCTCGGCTCGCCGCTCTCGAGGCCGCTGGCTACAGCCAGTTCTGCATACAGCTCGTTGAAGGGCAGTTGGACGCGATCGAAGGCTGGGCTTCGCTGTTTAGTCTGTCGGGCTGAGGTTGGCGGCGGGGAGTTTGGTCAGCAAATAAGCTTCCGCTGCCTCCCCTTCCACTTTTGCGTACTAGTGACGTTAGTAGTGACCTTTCCCTGATCTTTCCCGAGTAAAGGTACCCATTGCTTATCGGATCATTCCCATTGACCTTTCCCCTGCAGGGTGTCCTTGGCCGACGTCAAATCGGGGAACCAATGCAGGTTCATAACTCCGTCCTATAGAACGGCTTTGCAATTGCGAGGAACAACACATAGCTGATTGAAACGATGACCACGGGAGTGGAAACGACAAGAAAGAACCAGTGACGTCGAATTGTTGATTCATATTCAACGGTGCTGCCGTTACTCCGAATCGCCAGCTTGTTTCCACCGAAGTGCGCGAGGTGGTAGTCGGAAAACTCAACGGGCAGGAAAACAAGCACGACGATTACCATTTTCATAGCGAACCATCCAGACGCTGGGCTCCACCCTCCAGTTACCATAAGTAACAACCCGGTAGTCAGCACGACGGGAAATGCGATGTGCTCCAGAATTGCGCCGTCATCGAATCGTTCCATAGCCCAGTTACGCAGCTGTGTTTTGTCAATGCTGCTTGGATCTGCATGCCACGCCTTTAAGAGTGGAACGACATAGTTACCGTACGCTACAGACGTGCTCCAGAACCACATACCCACAAAAAAACAAGTGCACAAACTTGATGTGCAGATAGTAGGGGCTCAACCATGCAGCGACTGCATCCATCTACTTTACTCAGCGCGAGTTGATATTTAATACGATTATCGTACAGTTTGCATCGTGAATTGGAAGGATTCCGGTGGTAAGTCACGACGAAGAAGTCAAGAGCCTCATGCTCGATTTGCTGGAAGGGTTCATCTGGTTTGATCAACAGCTTCAAGCTCACCTTGACTCTGAAGGTATGCCTACGGTGAATCGGACCGAGTCCAGGATCATGTTGTTGGCGGGAAGCGGCGTTCGTCGCCCCACGGAGCTTGCAAAGAAATTAGGCTTGGCACGGCAGACGATAAACTCGTCGCTTCGTGCTCTTGAAACCAAGAAGCTCATCCGGCTTGTGGTAGATCCGGAGGATCGAAGGTGCAAATACATCGAACCGGCAGCAAGCGGCAAAAAGATGTATGCAGTTGCACAAGAGGGGCTGCAGCTTTCTGAGCGTACGCTTCAGAGCCGTATTGGAGTGCGCCGCTTTGAGGCGTTAGCAACTTCACTCGCAGCTACGTGGCGTTAATGCGATGCGATCGATCTACTGTGCTTGCATCGCTCGAGCTACAGCCTAACTCTGTAAGTACCTTAGAGAAGGAGCAGTTGAAAAATGCCGAGGTTAAAACAAGCCGGGCGGGGTGAAGGCAGCGACACGGCGGATCAAATATTTCAGATGTTGTTTGGCGATCGCGATCCCATCAAGGAACCTGGCACAGCTACCGGCACACCCGGAAATTGGTGGACCGTATTCAACCTGGTCCCGGATGCATTTGATCACACCACCGCCGGATTTCAGTTCTATCGATCCCCGAATCGGAAAATTGATCCGCAGTTGCGCGAACTTGGTCAGATCCGTGCAGGTTATGTCGTCGGATCACAGTTCGTTTTTTCACAGCACTGCAAGGCATGTCGTGATGTTGGATTAACTGAAGAACAGATCCAGGCCATTCCTAGCTGGCAAGTCGCTGAGTGCTTTGACAGATTGCAACGCGCAGTGCTCGCCTATACAGATGCCCTTGTTCTACAACACGGACGAGTAGCCGACAGCACGTTTGCGTCGTTGCAAGAAGATCTATCAGATGAGGAAATCCTTGAGTTAACGTACATCACATGCACTTACATGATGCATGCGGTAATGAGTCGAGCACTACGACTTGAGTACGATGATAAGGACGATCCAGTTGTGGAGATTGCAGCACCCACAGGTGCTGAACAAGACGTTATGTCGATGGTTGACGTGAAGGAGTAATCGATGAGTTATCACCATCTTGCGCTCGCCGCAGAGAGTATGTCTGAGATGCATGCGTTCTATGAGAACGTAATGGGTTTTGAGTTGGTCAAGGTAGAGATTGCCCCCATCATGGAAGGCGGTTGGGGCAAACACTTTTTCTACCGAATGGGTGGCGATGACTCAAAGTTCATTGCATTTTGGGAACTGCACGACACGCCAAGTCAAGAATCGCATCAGTACGACTTGAATAAGGCTGCGAATCTGCCCGCTGGCACCAATCACATTTCGTTTACCGCTAGCTCGCACGAAGAACTGATGGCCTGGAAAGACAGGTGGAACGCTGCTGGATTGGACGCTCTGGAGATTGATCACAATTGGTGCCATTCGATTTACACCAAAGATCCGAACGGCAACATGGTTGAGTTTTGCGTAACTACGGGAAGCTTTACGAAAGCGGATCGCGACGCTGCTCTGGCTGCACTGGATGAACCAGAGTTTAAGCCAAGCCCGGCACCGGCTAAGTTCCAAATGTGGCCAGCAGCTGGGTTGTAGCCCTGCATTAGGTAGTTGGTGCGTGCGGCCTATATCGGCGACGTGTCCAGGTATAATCGTTATCACCGGCGAGCACTCATCCGGTCAGCGAACCTAGAACACGCGCGAGTTCTGATGGTCTGGTTCTGACCAAAGGCACACTTTCACCGTAAATGCGGCAGCCTAGGCTTCTCACTCAACGCACTCAGATATCCGCTGTATCGTTGGTGTTCGATCCGTTTTTGCGCAACGCGGAAGCGTCCTCTTGCCATGGTTTTTGAGATGAGGGCACGCAATCCGAGTTCAGATCATGTCGTGGCGCTTGGTGTTTTGTAGAGAGTCCCGTTTCGCTTCCATACCTTTCGGGTTAGCCACGGAAGGAAGATAAAATTCCGCGAACATGCAAAGAAGTGAAGAGTGAGATCACCACAAAGCGCGACCAGTAAGGCAGATGAAGTAGCGAATACCGCCGATGACGGATACCGATTCGTTCGTGGGTTAGCAGCGCTCTTGGCGTTTCAAATCGCTGGGGAGCTGATGACAGTTGTCTTCGACTTGCCTGTCCCCGGCCCTTTGTTGGGTATGGTCTTTCTATTTTCTGGCCTCGTGCTGTATGGCCGTGGGAGAGCTGTCGATCCGGGGGGTTCAGTTGAGTTTGCGTCACTTGGCCTGTTGAAGATATTCCCGCTTTTGTTTGTACCTGCGGGCGTCGGGGTGATGTTGCACGGTGCGTTACTCGCCCGTGAATGGCTCGTACTAATCGCCGTCCTGGTGGTCAGCACGTTGTTTTCCATGGCGGTTACGGCGCTCGTTGCAGAGAGAGCGTTCGCTTCCACTGAAGACACGGGCCGCTGACTGTGGATGCGTTGAAAACCCTGTGGGTTTACCTGTCGGCATCGCCGTTATTGATGCTAGCGGGAACCTTAGGTGCGTATGTGTTGGCGAGTACGGTCTTTCTTCGGTTGCAAAACCCGCCACTACTGAACCCGATTCTAGTGAGCGTCGTGCTTCTTGTGGGCCTCTTACGGCTGACCGGGACGGAGTTTGAAGCCTACTTTGAGGGTGCTCAGTTCATCCATTTCTTGCTGGGTCCAGCAACCGTTGCGCTCGCATTTCCGCTGTACCGTCAGCTGTATCTGCTTAGACGCTACTGGCTGGGCATTCTAGGCGTCATAGCGCTAGGTACCTGCGTGGGTACGCTGAGTGCCATTGGCATCACCTATATCCTGTCTTCTTCGATGGAGTTGCTGCTTTCGGTTGCCCCAAAGTCAGTCACCACTCCGGTGGCCATGGGCATCTCGGAAAAGATCGGCGGCATACCATCTTTGACGGGTTCGGCGGTGGTTTTGACGGGAATCGTCGGGGCGGCAGTCGGACCCAGTTTGTTCAGGTGGTGCAGAGTGACAAGCCCCATTGCTAAAGGTCTAGCGATGGGGACGACTGCTCACGGCATCGGTACAGCGCGCTTAATGGAAGACGACGTTCAGTCCGGGGCGTTTTCCGGATTGGCAATGGCTATATCTGCCGTGCTTTTGGCGTTCCTCTTGCCGACCGTATTGGCTGTGCTTGAGTTGACGTAGCGCTTCTGGGCAACAGAAATCGGCCGACTGTCACCTCAAGGGTTCCTCAAAGACGGTTCCAGGTGCCAATGCCGGTTTAAAGTTGACCCCTTAGTTAGGAGCAGGGGCTCCTCAGTCATCCATCGGCGGTATGGGCTCTGTGGACGTTTTGGTCGGCTGCGGTGTTACCCCCAAGACGTCCACTGGCCCAAAGGTCTCGAACCGGTGCCATGTGTGCGCAGGAACAACGATGAGCTGTCCCGCAGAGAGCGAGTTGCGTGATTCACCCTGTTCGCTGAAGAGAATCAAGTCTGTCCGCCCTTCGACAATAAGCACCAACTCGTCGCCCGGGTGCTGTTCCCAGGGGGAGTAACCGGAAAAGCTGGAGGCGAATAAACCGCCGTCGCTAAATTCGCTGAGCATTTGAAACACTACCGTCAAACGTTCGGCGTTGGGGTCCGCTACGTCACCGTCCCGGCTGCGCAGCATCAGGAAGGTTCTGGCGATGTCGACGGGCGTTGCTTTCATAGTGCGTGCCTCGGTGGCTGTTTTATGCCTTACGATCACACCTAACCGGGCGGTCTGTCGATACGGAGAGGGTCGGTCGGTTGCTGCCCGATGCATTGATGGCGCCACGGCGCATGCGCTGTTGCGCTCAAACTGTGGCGGGCTGACCGGACGAGCGCCAGCCGGTGTCGCGAGCTCGTCGATGACTTCCGCTGGCCAGAGCCGCCATCGCGACCTTCTGTCAGCGGACGTTGGAGATTCGCACTACGCGGCTCGGTTTTCCGTGTCTAACGCGTGCGCTACGGGTTTTAACCAGCTTGGGCGATAAGTCAATGTCATTGCTGTCGCGACGGCGGCGCAGGCGAACAACAGTGGCCAGACTAGGGCCGCAAAGCTGACGCCGTCACGTACCGCACAGGGAACAAGCGCGCCGCACACCAACAGCCAACCCGTCGCTGCAGTTTTTGGTGGGCTCGCAGCCCGGTTGTTTAATACGTCGCGCCAGTTTCGTTTTTGGCTGAGTGCGAGCAGGATGCAGCCCGCTGTGCAGAGGCCCAATGCGCCAATCAGTAGACAGATGCTTAAGGCACTACTCACTCTGCCGGCCGGAGCTCTGGTGCCATTGGTCCCATCACCATGCGATCAGCGGCTGATGACGGGTCCTTTTTCGTGAGTCCACGGGCGGCTAGCCATGCGATGCCAGCGCCAACTAACAGAACGCCGTCCATACTCCATATCTGGGTCAAGCCTGCTTCGTAGGCCGCGATGGGATGATCGCCGGTAGTCATCCAATTGAGTGCCACTGCTGCGGAGGTGGCGATGGAAATCATTAGGCACTGCTCTCGCCAGGCGGTAGTTCCGCGAGCGGCCGCGTGGGCGTAGGACGCAAGCCACACCAGGTAGAAAAACAGAACTTCGAAGTTTGCACGACCTAACCCGAAGCCCGCCGACTCCGTTGGAATTAATCGGTTGGCTAAGAGATACGCCGTGCTCGCGAGAATAATCCCCGTAATAGAGCCAACTGCCAGGCCCCGAACAACGCGGACGCTGCGTGGTTCAATTTTCCCCTTGCGGATGCGGGACTGCATCCAGAAGACGAGGCCCGAGGCGATCATCAGGCTGCCCAATAAGCCGCCGCTGAAGTAAAGCCATCTAAGAACCCAGCTGTCGAACTGGATGAAGTGCGCTCCGGCAAGCCATGCGTAAGTGCGCTTTGCTGGGCCGGCGCTGGTATTGCTCAAGATGGTTCCGTCCCGAGCGGATATTGCCGTGAGGTGCTTATTCATAGATACAGCGCGCGAGGGAAAGACCTCCCGCACCATGAGATAAGCGTTCGCGTCGTTTGCAAGCTCGAGCCCGACGGAGTCCGCGCGCGGCGCGGCGGTTGGGGCACTGGATGCCCACAGCGTCTCGACTCTTTCAATCAGCTCATCGATATCGAGCGCCTTGGTCATCGGGGCTCCGGCGGGTTCGACGGCGGGTATTGCGAACACCTGTGAGACGCGCGCGGCGTTGTCTCCATCGAACACGACATTAGCGGACCAGGGCAGATAGATTTGAAAAAAGATCATGAGCCCCGTTAGGGGAAACAGGATATGCAGTGGAAGAGCGACCAGGCTCGACAGGTTGTGTAAATCGAGCGTTGAACGTCGGAGTGATTTGTTGGGTCGGAAAGTAAAGAAGTCTTTCACGATCTTGCGATGGATAAAGATTCCGGAAACCAACAACACCAACATCGCCATAGCGGAAAAACCAACGATCCAGTAGCCGATGCCGGCAGGAATGTGCAGGCTGTAGTGAAACGGATAAAAGAAGCCGGTGCCGGCGTGGCTCTCCGTTACGTCAACGAGCTCACCGGTAGCAGGGTCCGCTTGCCCTCTGATGAACTCGCCGTCTTCTGTCTGGTAGAACGTAAAGGCGAGCGGCTCGCGTTCCGAAGGCGCACGCACGAACAGGCGCGTAGCGCCCTTCGCAGCCCCGGCCTGAAGTTGCTCGAACACCGCGCCGTAGGAGAAGGGCTGAGGCGGTTCCGTTACGCGCAGCTCGGGCTTCATCCATTGGTCGATCTCACGATCGAATACCGCCAGCGACCCCATCCAGAAGATCATGAATAAAAAGCACGATGTGGCAATGCCGGCCCAGGTGTGGAGCCAGCCCATGGCGGCGCGGAAGTCTTCGGAGACCTGTAGTTTGTACGTGGACATCAAACGAGCATCCCAGCGAGGCGCGGTGCGCCCGTGATCATGGCGAATGAGCTGAGAAGAACAGCGAGGGTCGCGCGTCCCGGGTGAGGCGTGGCCGCCACCCAAACCACCACGACCGTAAAGATGAGGAAGCTAGTAAGTACGCTCCACCACATCGCTTCCACACGACCGACACCTAGGAGCGCGAGCGACACCGCGAACAGGGCAAAGAAACCAACTGTGAACGCGTACCCACCAAAAGTGGCGACCAGCACCCGGAACCACCGACTTGTGACCGCCGTGCAAATCAGCTCTTGAACGGCCCCAGCATGTCTTGAAAAGCGTTGCATGATGGCATTATCGCGAAATGTAGTGGACCTTGGTCAGCTTTTTGATTTGAGGTGCGATGTGTTACGCCATGACAACTTAAATTGTCAGACCGCGCGGCGAAGAACCACCGACGCTGCCGAGAAAGTATCTCTGATGCTGCCGTTAACGGGCCGCGAAGTCTGACGCCGAGGGTTGCGGTCGCGCAAGCCTCAACGGACCCTGCCCACCCGTTCGCCAGTGTGCTTCGTAAGCGGGCGATCGGAGCCCTTCATCGTCCTGGATTATACGGCTATAGCGCCTGATGCCTGTTTTGCTGGCCAGGGCACGAGGTCAGATGGCCTTGTTTCTCCAAACAGGTTGGGAAATCGCTCAGCGCAACATCAGTTCCACGCGGCGATTCCGGGCGCGCCCCTCGGCGGACGTGTTCGGCGCCTTCGGGGCCAAAAAGCCAACGCCGTGAGCTTCGAGGCGCGTACCGGCTATGCCGAACTCGGCGATAAGGGCCGCGCGGACGGCCTCAGCGCGCTGACGCGACAGGTTCAGGTTGTACTCGAGCGCGCCTTCGTTGTCCGTATGGCCCACAAGCAGCACCGGCACATCGGGTGTGCTCTTCAGAAACCCAGCCATCTCCACCAGTACCGGTTGCGATGCCGGCAACAGCTCGCTGGAGGCGCTGGCGAACTCAAGGCCGTAGATGGCGGCCGTGCCCTGATTCTCGATGGCGCGGGCGATTTCATCGGCAGAGAGGATCTCTAGGTCGGTTTCTTCGGCGTCTGTGCGCGCCGTTTCCAGGTACATCATCGGTGCCCGGTTGGGCGCGCCCACGACCAGTAGATGACCTACTTCACGCGCGTCTCCCTGGAACCGTTCGAACACGATGTATCGCTGCAGGTCGGCCTGGCGCAGGCGACCGCTGCCGCGGCCGTACTTGTTGAGCGCGTAGGCGACACTGCCGCCGCAGCCCTCCATGTCCCTGCACTCATAGAGCGCCGCGTAGCCCATAGACTTCAGCGCCCGTTCGTACGCGCGGAAGACCTCGAGTACGGAGCGACCCTCCGGTGCCTGGTAGAGCACCATGTCTACGCTGCCTTCGAAAAGGTCCTGTTCCCCGGGCTCGAATTTGGATGGGAAAGGGCCGGTGTAAACCCGCATTTCGTCGTACTCGATCGCCGTCTCCAAGACGACCTCCGAGTCCGGAAAGCGGGAATCGAAGATGTCGCTGTCTGCGGCGATGCCCGAGTGGGCAAACAAGAACACCGATAGTGCCAGGAGCAGATTTCGGGGTCGGAGCATGAGTGTAAAACCTATGGGTGAACGGGCTGCGCCAGCCTAACCGAATCGCTGCGCAGTAGCGCTCACGTAGGCGCGTTAGGCGAGGTGCGCAGAATCAAGAAGCGCCGGTTACCGCCACGCGGGTTGCCGGGTTCAGATCATCGCGGGGATCACTCATCAGGCCCGCGGGGAATGAGACGCGTAGGGGTTCGCCGCCGCGATCGAGACACAGTTCGTGGTTGTTGTCGCCATCGTTCAGATCGGCAAGAGCGAAGGGTACGACGTCGCTTTCTTCCTCACCCACTCGCACGGTGACTCGGTAGGCGGCGCGCTCTGCATCGTCGATCGCAGCGCCGCCGGGCTTGCTCACGCCGCCTGCCCAGGTTGCGCGCACCACCTGCTTCGTGCCTATGGGGCAACTGTCTCCACCCCCGCCGGGAAATGCCGTGCCGCCGTCGCCGAGGGTCCATTCCGCTTCCGGTACGACCTCGGCCCACACCAGTGTTGGGCCGTCTTCGAGGGGAATGACCTCGGTCTTCGCGCCGCGAAAGTTGAGCTGGCCGTCCTTCGACAGCAGATTGCCCACGATCTCGACCTGGGCCGGAGCGTCTTCGGCGCTACCGTACTGGCCGATGAGCAGTATGGTGCGTGCTTCGCCGATGTCGTTGGCCGGTGCCGGCGTAACACAGAGCACCGGTCCAATAACCCCAGAGGCCGAAACAACCTTAAAGTCCCCGGCTTGAAGCGTGGCCAGATCGACTTCGTGCGAGAACACGACCGGCATACCATCTATGCCACCGGCGCCATCGCAGAAGATGCGCTCGGCGACGGCCGGGAGGGCATCATCGAGCCCGAAAAATGCTGACAACAGCACCGCTGGTCGACCGAGCGCGTCCTGGGTCGCGCGCACGTCCGTTGTTGTGGTGTCACTCTGGGTGGTATC
>JBCCNK010000020.1:0-22954 GCA_039025875.1 Pseudomonadota bacterium | reverse complement strand
GAACGATGCAGGTTGCCAACCTTTGCTGCAGGAGCGACTCACCAGACTTGGTTTCCGTTGCACCGATCTACCCTTCGGGGATACCCAGAATTTCTGGGCGGAATACGGTAGTGAAGGGCCGCTGCTTGTTTTTGCGGGGCACACGGACGTAGTACCCAGCGGCCCCGAAGAAGGCTGGTCCAGCCCGCCTTTTGCTCCCGAGGTGCGTAGCGGTGAGCTTTACGGTCGAGGTGCCGCTGATATGAAAGGCAGCCTTGCTGCGATGATCACAGCCTGCGAGCGCATTGGGACATCGGGGCAAGATCTCCAGGGCAGCATCGGGTTTTTAATCACCTCCGATGAAGAAGGCCCGGCAACCCACGGCACAGTGAAAGTCATGGAGTGGCTGGCCCGGGAGCAAAAACGCATTGACTACTGCATCGTCGGGGAGCCCTCCAGTGCCGAGCGGCTTGGGGACACGCTTCGAGTGGGTCGTCGTGGATCGTTGAGTGCGAAAATCAAAGTCAAGGGTCGTCAGGGGCACGTGGCCTATCCCGATAAAGCTAGCAACCCAATCCATACGGCGCTTCCTGCGCTCGATGAGTTACAGCGCACGCAGTGGGACAAAGGGAATGAGTACTTTCCTCCGACCTCGTTCCAGATCACAGAGGTAACTGCCGGTAGCGGCGCTGGCAATGTAATCCCGGGAGAGCTCACCGTGGCTTGTAACTTCCGCTACTGCACCGAGCAATCAGCCGCGACACTTAAGCAACGGGTTGCTGAAACCCTACTTAACCACAACGTTGATGCAAGTATTGACTGGACGCTTTCCGGGGAACCTTTCCTTACCCGGGATGGCAGCCTCATTAGGGCTTGCCGAGAGGTCATTCATGAGCTGACTGGCCTTCAGACTAAGCCGTCAACCGGCGGTGGCACCTCAGATGGGCGTTTTATTGCGCCCAGTGGCGCAGAAGTGGTGGAGCTTGGCCCCCGAAACGCAACCATTCATCAGATTGACGAGCGCGTGTCGGTGTCTGAACTGGCGACGCTTTCGCACATGTATGAACACATCGTGTTAAAACTTCTCGCCTAGGGAGCCACGTCAGCTGGCACATCCCGACATCGTTGAACAAGACCATTCAGGTCACTCAGCGCATCCAGAGAGTGGGCAACGTTTTGCGAGCCAGTAACCAGCAGCCAGGAAGGATCGGGTTGAGCGAGGGCGAGTAGGCTTTGCCTGACCACGTCACTCGACTCCATCCACAACTCATCGGGTACTCGCTGCTTGTCGAATCCATCCATACCCGCCAGATCGTGAATCTCGGTTCGGGTGTAGCCTGGACAAAGGCACTGTACGGCAACGCCCGCGTCTCGCAGTTCTCGGTTTAGAGATCGACTAAAACTCACCAGAAATGCCTTGGTAGCTGCATAAGTAGCGACATTGGGAGCCTCGATGAAGCCCCCAATGGACGCGACGTTCACCACAGCGCCCTGCCCTTTTAAGCGCATTCCCGGTATAGCCGCCCGTGTGAGCATCATGGTCGCATCGACGTGCACACGGACCATCTGCAGCTCGTTGTCTATGCAGCTGTTGGCAAAGGGTCCCATGAACGATGTACCCGCATTGTTGACGAGTAAGTCAACATCCGGTCCCTGACGCATGGCTTCGACGCCGCGAGCCAGACCCTCCTGCGTACTTAGATCGGCTTCCAGCACTCGCACATCGCACTGGGGAGAAAGCCGCGCTGCAAGCGAATCTAGGCGCTCAATTCGGCGAGCAATTAGAAGTAAGCTGTCACAGGAAGGCGCCAATTGGGACGCGTACTCGGCACCGATTCCGGAGGAGGCGCCGGTAATTACTGCATTTTTGTAGTTCATGATCGTCCTAAGTCTGGCTGTATGGTTCGATGTGTAGTCATCCAAGTTGATAGACGTCAAATCGTACCGAACGCCCTTGAATTTGATGTGAAGGATCCCGCCCGCGAAGAGGAGGCTCGCGACGTGGTCGCTTTACGACGACGCGCGGTACTAACGTGTTGAGCGCCCAGTTGAACAGTCCGTCCCCAGCGGATTG
This sequence comes from Pseudomonadota bacterium, assembly GCA_039025875.1. Lineage (GTDB taxonomy): Bacteria > Pseudomonadota > Gammaproteobacteria > Pseudomonadales > Halieaceae > Congregibacter. The sequence continues at coordinate 20,901 of JBCCNK010000020.1, read as the reverse complement.
TGCTGAATCGTCACTCCGCAACAGAGCCTGCAAGAGCTGCATTTCCTTCCCCGGCTGTGCGCGCCTCTCCGCTGGGAACATCGGATCGAGATAAAGCACATCGATCTCTTTCAGCTGATCTGCGCTCAGCAACCGCGCATCGCCCGAGTGCAGACGAATGCGTGAGGCCACCGACACGAGCCAGACGCTCTGGGACTCGGACGCTGCATCGAGCGCATGATGGAGCAATGCACTCATCACCGAGTTTCGTTCGCAGCAAACGACATCGCAGCCAAGGTCTGCCAGCAGGAAGGTATCGATACCAAAACCAGCCGTAGTATCTGCGATCCTTGGGTGCCGGTCCTGTCGCCATCCGACTGCTTTGCCCAGCAATTCGTTGTGTCCGGCCCGGCGTCGATGCGCAAGGCGGGCACTGGTGAATGTCACCGGCACAAAACCCGGTGCTTTAGAACCCGTCATCTGTAGACCCACAACGCCATCGTGGATCTCGACCAACACATCTCCAGATGGAAGCGAACGTGCGCAGATCGGGGGTTCAAGAAGCGGCAGGCCCGAACGGCTCGCAAGGGAACAGGCGACCCCTGTATCGGTGGCTTCATCGGGCAGAACGCCCAGCAGCCGAGGGCGCGCGCCAGTCTCGGCAGATTTTCGATCGCGGCTCACAGATTAAGCCCGCTGCGCGAATTTTACGCTACTTTACCAGCGTTCCCTGCATTCTCTGGTGGCATGGCTGACGAAAGGCTGCCAGCAGCCTCCAACTCTTCCGGTGGCAGGCCAAGCGTTAGAGAAGATTGGTTAAGAGAGAGCTCAGCCTGAAGATTAAAGGCATTGTGCTCGAGTCCATGCTTATCTGTGATAGTCAGATCGAGGGGTGACGATGCGCCGTGACTTAGCCAACAGCGAGCGCCGCGTACTGGCTCTCCCATCAGGGCCATCCCCTCTAAACCAGAGGTCAGCGAGTCGCAGATCTCAACGAAATCGTTACTCGTTTGCCCATCGGCCAGGCTTGTCGCGAAGTCTCCAACGACAACCTGGCCTGGCAGCGTCTTTTCGACGATACGCGCAAGTTCGATGGTGACATCACCGACGATATAGCTGAATACGGTGGGATTAATGGCTTGAGCCTGATAAAGCTCGTAATGGCTGCCGATATGAAACGCAGACCGTATGACCGGCACGGTATTACCCTTAGAAGCTGCCCGCGCCACTGCGTTGTCAGCAAGCACTAGTAACAGAAACAGGAACAGTTCCTGGTCGGACTTAGGATGAATCTCCCGATTCCAAACGTAGTAGCCGTCCCCAGTAGTTGTTCGAGAGAAATTTACTTCGATGCCCCGGGTCAGAAGCTTGTTGTACGCGGAGTTCATTGAGTACGACAGGCTGTTTAGCTGACTGGCCTGCTCAAAGGAACTGAACAGGGAAAAATCGCTGATATCAAAGAGCAGAACTGCTCGCTTCTCGACGAAGCTGATCCCGTAGCGGCGTATGATCTGCTCGACTGCGCCCATTACAGCGATCGACTCTTCGAGTGGATTTTCAAGCTTGATGAACGTCGGTGATACACCGAGTCGCACCGCAATCGAAAACAGCTCATCGCGACCCTTGCGCCGTCGACCAGAGATCAGATCGCGGACATAAGCCTCGTTATCAGAAACCGTGTCATGGCTATCGCTGCCATCGATGTTTGTGCTGCTGTCGCCTCCGGCCTCTTTGCTGGCGCAGTAGTTGCCCAGAAAGTAGTGCGGAACAAAAATGACCAGCAGGCCTCGCTCGTCCCAACACCAGCACAGAACGATGCTCTGGCCAAGACGCCACTGTTTGCGCAACGTTGTCTCGAGGCTCCGCAAATTGCCGCGTTGGACAATGCTGATCGGATCCTTGCCGTTCTGGTCCTTGTTCATACGTATGGTGTATCGCCAGTCCTACCTGCACCAGATTAAGGGTCGCTTAGACCCAGTTGCTTAGACCCAGTAGCCTCGGCACGGTCCTTAGTCACCGTCTTCTAGCTAGAGCCTCTTAGCTAGCGTCCACTAGCCCGTGTCCTTTTGCCGAAGCCTTCTAGCCAGGGTTGTCCAGTATTAAAGTTTCACCGCGGTTTGCAAGCTCCCGCCAAGAGGGCGAAGTCGCTACAAGTCGTAGAAGATGACGTGACGTAGCGACCATCGCAAGTGCCAGCACGGCACATTTCGACTCATTCCCACGCGACCGAGTAAAAATGCGCGCCGGTACTCATTTATGGCTATCGTAGCACGCACAGCGAGGGTTCAAGTGCCGCCTTCGAATCCTAAATTTCTCCCCTACCCAGCCTTCGGGGTCTCAAGCTGCCGCCAGAGTATCCTTACACACAGCGGCTGCAATCCGAAGGCGCCTTGTCAATTCCCCAGCGAGACCGGGATCCAATCCGTGCCTTCGAGCTGAGAAGCCCAGCGGACTGCCAGCCCTCGGGTTGGCTGGCCTTTTTCAAAAAAGTCAGGTAGTCCGTCTGTGAGAGCCTGGCGAGCACGTAGTTCGCTGTTGTTCTCTGCGCTGGCATGGGCAATCACCAACTCGCTGAGTCTCGCTAGATCCGTCTGACACAAGAAACTCACGGCCTCTCGATTGGAGAGATGCCCAAGCTCGCTGCGAATTCGTCGCTTGAGTGGAGCTGGATAAGGTCCTTGTTGTAGCAGTTCCTCGTCGTGGTTGAATTCCAGCATGAGCGCTCGGCACTCCTGGAACATGCGGCACACGTGCGGCGTAACGCGCCCGATATCGGTTAGGAGGCCAATTTGCACGCCAGCAATATCGAAACGAAACTGCACGGGTTCCCTTGCATCGTGAGGAACTGGAACACTATGAATCGCAATGTCGCCAATGGTGAATTCATCACCAGCATTAAATAGCTGCGAATCAAGCCCACAGGACAGGCGGCCCGTTCGGGCCGTGCCAAAGCTCATGTACACCGGTATTCCCAGCACATTTGCCAGGCCATCAACTCCAATGCTGTGATCGCGGTGTTCATGAGTCACAACGATTGCGTCGATGTCGCTGGGATCTAGCTTCAGCCTTGACAATCGACGCTGGGTGTCGGCGAGAGAAAAGCCGCAATCGATGAGAATACAGGTGGTGGCAGATCTGATGAGCGTTGCGTTTCCGCGGCTACCGCTCCCCAATGAGGCCAGATGAATCGACGCTCGGGAAAGCACGTCTATCAGTTGATATTGCCTTTAATCAGAACGAGAAGTGATCTCAGTTCATCTTCATCCAGTGAACTTGTAGCTTCCTCGCGAAGCCTGATCTCTACGGTCTCAACGCTAGCATCTCCACCCATGCGCTGCACCGACACCAATAGCGGTACTCCCGTGGCGGGATGCTTGTCGCCCCCACCCGTAAACCAGCTGAAAAACCCTGACTTTTCTCCGCTTTCTTCATCGTTGTAGCTCACGTAGTAGTTCCCAGCACTACGGTTGCGATCATTGATTTCGAAGCTCGATAGATCCAATGCGCGCGCGAGAGAAGCCCAGGCCCGGTTAAAAGGAAGCTCAAGGCTGATGTAGTCCCCAGTCGTATCATCAAGCAGCGCCACCTTTCCGCTGGCGCTCATGGACTGCTCCGCCATCATCGATACCGGGGCGGTGTCTGCACTGTTTGCTATGAATTGGGCAACACCACGCAGCATCTCTGATTCAAGATCCAGGTCGTCGGACTGCTCCGGCCAGCTCTCCGCGTTTGTCTCGTGCATCTGCAAGATGTGCAGCTCCGCGTTGCCGCGCTGAACGCCGCGTTCGATACGAAACTGAAACCGCGACCGCTGATCTCGATTCTGTAGCCGCAAATAGTTGGTTTCGATGATGCCCTCGCGAGCGTCGAGACGAGCAACATCCATATTTGCAGCCGTCAGAAAAGATCTAACCTGCGGCCACAGCTGGCCGGGCGCGATCGCAATCAAGGCCCAACTGTCGTCACCTAAACGCTGGATTCGCACCAGCTGGTCAGCACTCGCCGCTACCAGAGGGGTTGGGCGGGGTACGTCGCGGCTATTAATGGGCTCTTCATCGGCAGTTACTTCAGGGATTGCGTAGATATCGGTGAGCTGCTTCTCGCCGGCACCATCAGGCACCTGAATAGGCGGAACCTCAGCCGCACGGCGATAGTCGTTGCTCCCGTCACGAAAGAACCCGTCGTCGCCGAATAGATAACCGCATCCACTCACGAGCACCAGTGGCAGCATGAGCGACGTCACGACCACGCTCCTCTCAGCCTTAGCCCGCATTAAATTAGCCGACGCCAAAACCCGATTCGGTCCCTGAACTCGCCACTTTTGCCGCGGAGGCCTCGTAGTCCATTGGCAATCGAGGTGTCGATTGAACAGCGCGTGCACCGTACGTCGCGAGGCGCCTTTCCAGTCAGAGAAACACACGCGCTTAGCCAATTGGATGATCATAGTGCTCTCAGCGCCGCGTCAACGGCGGCGGCCGCATCGCCCTCGGGAAATAAGAGAGGTAATCGAATTCCCTCTTTGATGCGTCCCAATTGATATAGGGCATACTTCACAGGCATTGGGTTGGCCTCTATGAACAATGCGGAGTTCAAAGCTTCTAACTGTTGATGCAGCAATCGAGCCTGAGTTTCGTCACCCTCTAGAGCGACCTTACACAACTCCGCGACTGCCCTTGGTACGACATTAGCGGTTACGGAGATATTGCCTTGGCCTCCGGCGAGAATCAGCTCAGTCGCCGTATCATCGTCACCGCTGTAAACCCCAAAGTTCTCGGGTGCTGCCTCCACGAGTTCTCGTCCACGCTTCAGGTCGCCGGTGGCATCTTTTACGGCAACGATATTATCGATTTCTGCAAGTCTCAAAGTAGTTTCGTTCGCCAGATCGACGGCGGTGCGACCGGGAACATTGTATAGAATCTGCGGCACGTTAACGGCTTCAGCAATCGAACGAAAATGCTCATACATGCCTCGTTGGTTCGGGCGATTGTAGTAGGGGGTAACCAGTAGGCAGGCATCTGCGCCGAGTTCAGCGGCCTTCTGTGTGAGCTCGAGCGCCTCCCACGTGGAGTTTGCCCCGGTGCCCGCAATTACAGGTAGTCGCCCATTGACGGTATCTACACAGCGCTTGATAACGCGCAAATGCTCCTCTACATCAAGGGTGGCACTCTCACCGGTGGTGCCAACTGCACCGATTGCGGCCGTACCTGACTCGACGTGCCACTCCAACAGTGCATCGAGCGACTCCCAATCGATAGCGCCGTTTGCAAGCATGGGAGTTACTAGGGCGACAATGCTGCCGGTGATCATGTGATACCTGGGGTCAAAGATGAGATTGAAGGCTCGCAATTATCCATGACAAGATACCGAACTCAAGCAAGCAACTGCCGGAAGGGGTCTCTCCGAGACATGCGACCCGTCGGGGCGATTAACGCATGACTAACGCATGACCTGGCGAAGACGTTGCTGCAAAAAGGGAAACAGTTCGTCGCTCGCGCAGCGCCGGGATGCCGAAGAGCGGCCGAACACCGCTTTACAAACCTGATTTTCTCGGTGGTAAAAGCAGGGAGTCGTATCAGAATGGTACTAAGTCGAAGAGAATGCGGTTTGAGGGAACGCGGTCGAAGGCGGGGTTTCGCGACATCGTTGTCGGGCGGGATCGTCGCCGTTGCTTACCTTGCCTTCTCAGCGAACGTCAGCGGGCAGAGCGACAACCAGATCCTTGGCGAAAAAATAGATAGGCGAATCACACCACTTAGCACCATAGACAAGCGCTACATGAACGAACAGCGCACTCGAGTCAATGATCTAAGTCTTCGCTATTACGGCGGTCGCTGCTGTCGTCGCCTGACTGAAGTCAACTATCTTCAGCGACTTCTTGATGACCGACTTGTGACCCAGAGCCAGGAGTTGGAATTGCAAGCGATGGGTGTTCTGCTCGGAGATCTACTCGCAGCAGAGCTAGGAATGAACTGGGTGGTTTATGAAGACGCCAAAGGCCGCAGCCGCGCACTTCGCTTGCACGAGACTGACGCGTTTTTGTTCCCGGTTACGATGATTTCTCGACGCCGGATGTTTGGCGACCAAACGCCGGTTATCGAGATTTATCGCGAAGCTGTTGCAGCAATCGAGTCCGTCAGGGAACCTCTGCCGTTCCAATAAATTCGTTCACAGCTCGATGTAAAACACCAATCATGACTTGCGTGTCATCACTAACCGCTGCGATCTCGGAGATGGATATCCAACGGTGTTTCGAGGGAAGATCTCATAAAAGTAGATAGGATTGCGGGTTGCCTTGTCTGCGTCTTCCCGGTGTCCGCAGTTGGGAGCGAAGGTGCGGGCTAGTGGATAAGACCCCAGCGAAAAGTACTCATTACTCGCGTTTGCAGCGGCTCAACCAGATGCAGCTCGCTAGGTGGGCCACGTATCGGCTACTGGAAATACCACTAGCGGACGAGACCTGGCCGAAGAACTAAAAAGACGTCAGCCGACAACTATCACTAATCAACAACGATCGTTCATCCACATTCACAGAGGGGTCACATGGAAATTAATCTGGATTTTTTAAAAGAGCCTGAGCGCTGGGTTCCGCTGGTCATCGAATATGGCTCTGCGCTGCTGCTGGCGTTCATGATTTTTTACTTCGGTCGCTTTGTCGTGAATCGCATCGTTGCCCTGATCAATCGCGTCATGATTGGCCGGGGTATGGATGAAACCCTCGTCAATTTCGTGTGCTCCATAATCCGATGGACCGGTCTACTGTTCGTAACCATCGCAGCCCTCAGTCAGTTGGGAGTTGATACTACCTCTCTGGTGGCGCTCATCGGTGCCGCAGGTCTGGCGATCGGCTTGTCGTTGCAAAGCTCCCTCGCCAATCTCGCTGCGGGCGTCATGCTGATCATTTTCAAACCGTTCAAGAAGGGGGATTTCGTCGAGGCGGCTGGCGCATCCGGTACGATTCAAACGATCAGTATTTTTACGACAGTTATGACGACGCCGGACAACAAGGAAGTCATCGTACCGAACGGTGCGATCATTGGTGGCAATATCGTCAACTACTCGGCCAACTCAACGCGCAGAGTCGATATGGTGTTCGGGATAGCCTACGAAGACGACTTAACTAAAGCAAAGAAACTGCTTGAAGAAGTCATCTCCGCTGACAGCCGAATTCTCGAAGACCCTGCGCCTGTCATCACGGTCGGTGAACTGGCTGATTCGAGCGTGAATTTCCTTGTACGCCCATGGGTAGATGCGTCTGATTATTGGGCAGTGCTTTGGGAGACAACCGAAACCGTTAAGCTGAGATTCGACGCGGAAGGCATATCAATCCCCTTCCCACAGATGGCAGTCCATATGGCCGAGGCGGCCAACGAAGACGCAAAGGCAAGTTGAGAAAAGCTGTAAGGCCGTACCAGGTGGGCAATCGCGCGCCTGGTCATTTTGGGCTAGTCAGAACGTTGGGCCGCCGGCTCCGACTGCGCACGTCAGGCAGCGCATGTAGGGGCATTGAGGATCGTCGAAGGTTTCTACGAATACTCCGCCAGCTCGGCGATTTCGGCGGCGACCGCGCTCCGAAGCGTAGCGCAGTTCCCTAACTCAAAGCGCCGTGGCGAGTTTCAAGCTCCTAGTTACTGCAAACTCTTGTAGAGCAGCCATATCGGCAACCCAGCGACCGGCTCTGGCTGACTGGATGCATCGAGCGGATCGGTATCTGCGTCGATCTCATCACCATCGGCGAATCCGTCGCCGTCGGTGTCACTTACGACCGGGTTGGTGCCAACCTCCAGTTCGACATTGTCCCTGAGTCCGTCGAGGTCCGTGTCAGTGCCCAGCGGGTTGGTGCCCAGCTCCGCTTCGCGCTCGTCGCTGAGGCCGTCGTTGTCGTCATCGTCGTCGCAGGCATTGCCTAGAGTGTCAAAGTCTGTATCCAGCTGCTCGAAGTTGCTGATGAATGGGCAGTTGTCAACGCCGTCGTCTATATCGTCGTTGTCGGTGTCGATCGTTACCAGCCGATAGATTTTAACCTGACCCGAACTGGCGCCGTTGCTGCCGTTGCGAGGAGCACCAATTGCTACAACTCGGCCATCGCGAGAGATCGATACGCTCCGACCGAAACTATCGCCGGGCACAGACCCAGTAATATCAAAACCGAGTTGCTGCCATTTCTGCTGCTTTTCGAAGTAGACGCGCACCACGCCTGGTTGCAGATTGCTTGTATCGCTCTGTCGTGCTCCGATGGCAACGAGCTTTCCATCTCCGGAAAGTGATACCGCACTCCCAAACAGATCGGCCTCGTTGCCTTTGATATCGTTACCCAACTGCGCTCCGGCGAACGAGCCAGTCCGATATACACGCACGCTACCGCTTAGGAATCCGTTATCGGAGTTTTCCGGAGCACCAATTGCCACACGGCTTCCGTCAGCCGAAAGCGAAACAGCCGACCCGGAGGAGTCACCATCTTGCCCATCGATACTCGGTTCACGTTGCATCCAAGCTCCGTCGCGACGCTGAAACACCTTGGTACGTCCAGCCTTCGATTCATCGTTTCCTGCCTGTGGTGCACCACTGGCAAACGTAGAACCTGTCCTGGAAAGCGATAGAGACTGGCCAAACAGGTTGCTTGCTTGCTCGCCGTCGATATCCAGACCTACCTGTACCCAGGTCGCACCTTCAAAGCGATACACCCGGACATGGCCCGAGAATGCTCCGCCGCCATCATTGAAGGGGGCTCCGCTTGCGAACACATTGCCGTCACTGGAAAGCGCAACTGTTTCTCCGAATCTGTCACCCGCCGCTTCTCCGTCGATGCCACGCCCCAACTGTTTCCAGTCACTACCCTCAAACCCGAACACGCGCACCTGTCCCGCTAAGTCGCCGTTTCCGTTGTTTTGAGGTGAACCGATAGCGACGGTTAGACCGTCGCTGGATACAGCCACGGATGACCCCGATGCGTCTCCCGCCTGCTCACCAGGGATACTCGATCCTAGTTGAGCCCAGCTGCCGTCGATCAGTCTAAATACTCTGACGTGCCCGGACTGATTTCCATTGTCGCTGTTTGTGCTTGAACCGATAGCGAGTGTTCCGCCATCGTCGGATAGTGCGACGGAGATACCCGCAGAATCCAGCGCATTCGCTCCATCAATGCTGTCACCAAGTTGAAAGGCCGTCAGAAAATTGGGAAAGACCGTGATGCTTACCGTTCCGATATTGCTATCGCGTTCGCCATCGTTGACAACGTACGTGAAGGAATCTTGGCCGGTGAAATCAGGGTCAGGTTCATAGAGACCTCGAGATGAGTTCGCCTCGCGATTGTAGGTTCCATGCTCCGGTTCCGTGATAATCCGATAGTTGAGCGACTCTTCATTACTGTCTCTTCCGATGAGGAACATTCCCGCCTTCGATTCATTTTTCTGTACAGCGATGCTGATGTTTGCGGCACTAGGGGCATAAGCGGTTTCGGTCAACCCAAATATACGAACGTGGCCTTCTCCACTTGCACCGTGTCCAGGTGATCCCACTGCGAGAGTGGTTCCATCGGCGGATAACGCGACGGCGCTACCTGAAAGATCGCCGACGTCTTCACCAAAGATGGCGGGAACCAGGGGCTGCCAGCCAGTGACGGACTTGTACCGATAAACCCGGGTTTGGCCAGCGCCTTCGCCGTTTTCAGCGTTGAAGCGAGCGCCGATAGCCAGCGTGCGCCCGTCGGCTGACAAAGACACGGAACCACCTGAAAAATCATTGGCGTTGCTCCCGTCAATATCGAGGCCCTGCTGAACCCAGATGGTGGGAACACTCGAGCTTAACTGGCGAAAAACGCGAACATGGCCTGAAAACGCCTGACTGTCACTATTGTTGGGTGCGCCTACGGCGATCGCCTGCCCATCGTCAGAGATCGCCACCGAGCGCCCAAAGAAGTCACCGGCCGCTTCGCCTTCGAGGTCAAAAACGTTGACCTGAGTCCAGTCACTATCTGAGATGCGCCAGACACTGACCATACCGGCATTGCTGCCTCCGGCATCGCTACGGCTCGATCCGACTACTATGGTGCGACCGTCCCCGGAAATCGCGACCGCTTCCCCAAAGTTGTCTCCTTGGTTATCGCCTTCGATAACAGAACCAAGTTGTTGCCAGTTGGTACCGGACCATATGTAGACGCGAATGTGACCCGAATCGGGCCCGCCAACCCCGTCATGGAAACGCGCCCCTACGGCGAGTTTTCTTCCGTCTCCCGACAGTGAGACGGTAGCGGCTGTGTCGCCAGCATTGGCCCCATCGATGTCATCGCCAAGCTGGGCCCAGTCTCCGCCCGAAAACCGGTAGATGCGTACATGGCCAGAACTCGCGCCGTTGCCGTCGTTACCCGCAGCTCCGATGGCCACGGTTTGTCCATCAGAAGAAAGCGACAGTGAACCTCCCGAGAAGTCGTCGCTGGCTTCACCGTTTATGTCACCCCCAAGCTGATTCCAGCCTGCGCCCGAGAATTGAAAAACTCTGACCTGGCCGGAATTTTCCCCGTTATCTCCATTCCGCGACGAGGCGACGGCTACCTTGTGACCGTCGCTTGACAGCGCGATGGTGTTCCCGGCCATATCGCCCGAATTCGCTCCCACGATACTTGCGCCGAGCTGGCGCGCTGTATCTAGATAATCTGAAAACGCCGAAATCGTCGCGAGGCCGACGTTACTGAGGGAAACACCGTTATCTACCTGGTAGGTAATCGTATCGACGCCGAAAAAGTCTTCGTCTGGCAGATAAAGAAGATTCTGTGCTGTGACGGCTGGGTAGCTCTCGATGACGTCGCCACCCTGTTCCCGAAGTATTCCCCGCAACGGCCCGGAAATTACAGAGAATCTAAGTTGGTCAGAGTCGGCGAAAATAGTGCCACTGCCACCTTCAAGGACGATCCTAGCGAAGCGGCCAAGACTCGAGCTGCCCTCTTCATCCTGTGTCGAAGCAAAGACCTCCGTCGCTATAGGCTCCTCAACCGCGATCGCGAATTCCGTTACCAAGGCGAGAAACAAAACGACCAGCCAGAGAGTTGGGAGAAGCAGTGATCCCCCGAAGCAGCGCCTCACCAAAGGATTAATTGTTGGCTGACCGGGGTTGAGTCTCAAGACAAGGGACTGTTGCGAGGTAGTGTCCAAAACGGTCGTTCGTCTTTCTCCGCCGCCTCAACTGGTTTGTCCTGTTGCCACGGTTGCTGAAGGTTTATTGCGAAGGTGCCGCAGCAATACATGCCTTGCGGGGGACGAGCCACCAGGACGCCTATCAGTTACACGATCACAAGGGAGCGTAGCAGGCTGGGCTCTTGACACACCGGAGCGGCGACCACCAATTTGGTACCGTTTTCTGCACTTTTATGAACTGGCAAGACAGAAATGCGGATGGATTGGTGCGTACCACTGGGCGGGCGCTTGCCTGGTCGTTCGAACCGGTCAGAACTATGGGCCGCCGGCTCCGACTGCGCACGTCAGGCAGCGCATGTAGAGGCGTTGAGGATCGTCGAAGGTTTCTAGAAACTGAAGAGGCTGCTCCAGTTTCTCAACCAGGCCAAGCACCGCTGCAACTGGCGACTGGAGCAGCGCGATTTTGCCGAAACTATCACTCAGCTGTTGGAGCAGAATCTGTTGTGGTGTGAACGTCGGTTGAATCGAAATCACTTCGTAGGAATCTTCCGCCAGCCCGGCAATCTCAGCGGCGATCCGTACCGCCTCAGCCAGACTGCCAATCCGGTCCACCAACCCTGCACTCTTCGCGGCACTCGCTGCAAGCACACGACCCTGAGCGACAGCGTCCACCTGAGCAACACTTAGGTCACGGCTCTCGGAGACGAGGCCGACAAACTGCGCGTAGGTGTTATCAACCGAGAGTTGCAACGCGTCCTCTATGTCGGACGCGAGCGCTCGATCCAGACGGAGACCGCCGGAGTAGACGGTAGTCGCTACGCCGTCGGTAAACACACCGCCCTTGGCTAGCAACCGCTCGAAGGTTGGAAACGCGGCAAATACACCGATGCTTCCTGTAAGCGTGGACTCGGTCGCCACAATCTTATCGGCCGCCGTTGCAATGTAGTAGCCGCCCGATGCAGCCACGCGCCCCATACTAACCACAACGGGCGTCCCTTCCGCACGAATCAATTCAACTTGTTCGCGGATAATCTCGGACGCGAAGACGCTTCCACCGCCTGAGTTGATTCGCAGCACTAGAGCTTTGACGTTTTTCCGCTCTGCCGCATTGGCAAGTTTTGACGCCAATTCATCTCCGCCGATCGTCCCAGGGCTAGCTTTACCTGGAACGATGCTACCTTCCGCACTGACTACGGCGATCGTCGGGATAAGACCCGACGGCGCGAGCGACCGAGTTCGCGCCAGGTAATCTTCATAGCTAACCGCCGAATAGCCGAGCTTGCTGCTAGCCTTACCCGCCACACTTTGCAGATAGCGCTTTTGCTCTCCTCGATTCACGATTCGATCAACAAGGCCTTCATCAAGAGCAAGTTGAGCACCGTTACCATCGGAACCGGCAAGATGTGAGGGAAAGTTGTTCAGCAGATCGTCGACACTACCTTGCACGAGAGCGCGGCGAGCCTCCACTCGCCTCGTATAGAGTTGCCAGACTTCGGCAAGCCAGGCTCGGGTGATTTCCCGTTCACCCAACGACATATCCGAACGCAGAAGGGGTTCGGCGATTGACTTGAATTCACCGGCCTTAAACACATGCATCGACACCGAGAGCTTCTCGAGCGCCTCTGCATAGAAGTTGGTAAAGAAGCTATAGCCCTCCAGCGCGACAACACCCTGCGGGTGCATCAATATCGTATCCGCCTCAACGGCGAGTCGATATTGATCTTGCGTGTAGTAGTCGCCCACCGCGATTACCGGCTTACCGCTTTCGCGGAACAGCGCCAGCGCTTCCGCAAGCTCACTGGTTTTGCTTTGCCCGATGGACACGAGCTGATCGAGGATCATGATCAGCGAGTTGACGCGCGAGTCTTTCGCGGCAAGTGTGATGGCGTCAATCAGGTCCTGAAGAAGGTACTCTCGCCCTGCGGGGCTCTGATCCACAAAAAAAGCAGATGTATTCACTCGGGTCTGAACGTCTACAACCCTGCCCCGTAGATCGAGCAAGAGAGCGGCGCTATCGGGAAGGGGCTCTGGCTTCGCCATGACGAAGGCTTCCCAGAGAATCACGAGAATCAAAATAAAGAGCAGGTTAGCCAAGGCGACCCGGACCGTGGTGATCGCTCCCCACACACCCGCAAAAAACTTCTTGATCATACCTTGTTGGCCTCCTCCTCGGGTCCGGGAGCGCCGGCAGGCAACCCCGCTTCGCTTATGACCTCCTTCTGAGCGCGAATTTCTCGGGCGCGCTGGCGCACGTAAAACATGGCGCAGTTGAATAAGGCCATTACGGCAAAGAGCTGGATTTGCGCCAGCAGACTATGTGGTTCCGCGAATATCCGCTCTACCGCCACGACAAAGTAAATTAAGCTGATAAACGAAAGCCAAGTGACGCTGCGCAGCCGATCATGCAGCACACCGGGAACCACAATCAAAATCGGCACGTACCATAGCGCAACGATGGCTAGTGGAGCCTGGCGAACCCAGGCATCGGCCGCCATGCCGGCGAACAATGCAATTAAGCTGATCCAGAGTCCAACCCAAAGTGCGGCCGAGCTTCCTGCTCGGCCTGGACGCGCACGTTCCAGGCTCATTTGAGCCGCGCCGCCACGGCGGCCAATCGTCGACCAAGCGCTTGACACAGGTCGCTCTCACGCTCGTCAAGATCACGCTGGTTAGATTCGTTCCAATGAGACGGACCATAGGGAGTCCCCCCGGACGCCGTGCTCATCAGCCCTGCCTCGCTATAGGGAAGTCCCACTAGAAACATGCCATGGTGAAGCAGCGGTAAAGCCATCGTCAGCAGGGTGCTCTCCTGACCCCCGTGCAGGCTGGACGTCGATGTGAAGACTCCCGCTGGCTTGTCGATCAAAGAACCGCTCAGCCAAAGCTCTGATGTCTGGTCCAGAAAGTACTTCAAAGGTGCAGCCATATTTCCAAAACGAGTTGGTGAACCCAGGGCGAGCGCGTTACACCCACGTAAATCCTCCATACTGCAGTAAGGCGGCCCAGTGTCCGGGACCGACTCCTGCGTAGCCTCGCAGAGCGCAGAGACGGGAGGCACCGTGCGCAAGCGAACCTCAGTGCCGGCAATTGACTCGGCACCGCGTACCACTTGTCGGGCCATGCCAGCGACGGCGCCGCCGCGGCTGTAAAACAGAACGAGAACGTAAGGTGAGTTGATCATGAACTCGTGGACAATCCGGGTAAATGGGTGCGAGATGATGAGGCAAAATGATAGCAAAGCTGCGACGCGACCAAATGCTTAGCGAGCACGGCACAGTCAATTTGTAAAAGCTCGGGGCGCGCTCGGAGATTGGGCGCGACCCATGCGCAGACAGTGAGAACTTTGCAAATCCCACACAGCGACCCTCGCTCTGCGATAATCACCGGATGAATCTTGACATCCATCAACTTGGTAGGGCGCTTCTGGATCGGGCGCGATACCTGCTCCACCGCTTTAAGGCTGACCGCTGTCGAGACACGGCGGCGGCGCTGACCTACGTTTCTCTTTTTGCCCTGGTGCCCCTGCTTACGGTTCTCTACACCATGGCATCCGCCGTTCCCGCGTTCCAGGGCATGGAGGCCAACATTCAGGACCTTTTATTCGAAAATCTGGTTCCGGAGTCCAGCGCAGGTCTGGAGCAGTACTTGAACGATTACTCGCGCCAGGCCCGCCAGTTGTCGGGTTTTGGAGTGGCGTTTCTTTTCGCCACTGCAATCCTGATGTTGAGCAACATTGAGCAAGCGTTTAATCGGATCTGGAGAACTCGCAAGAATCGCGGCGCGATATCGAGTGTGTTGCTGTACTGGGCGGTGCTCTCTCTTGCCCCACTGACCATCGGCTTTGGCGTAGCCGCGAGCACCTATCTCGCGTCCTTTGCGCACCACCTAGAGCGATGGGACAGCATCGGTATTGGAGCACTTCTTTTGCGCACCACCCCTTATATGCTCGAAATTTTAGGCTTCACCCTTGTCTACGCCGCCGTTCCGAATTGTCGCGTTCCGCTACGCCATGCACTTGTGGGCGGAGTCCTGGCCGCTGTCAGCTTCAATCTAGCTCGCGCGTTGTTCACGAAATTGGTGGCGGGATCGAGCATTACTTTCATCTATGGCGCGTTTGCCGCCGTACCCTTGTTTCTACTGTGGCTCTATATCTCCTGGACGCTAGTATTGATTGCGGCGATCTTCGTGCACAGCCTGTCTGCATATCAGAGTGAAGCCCAACTTCAGCGGCCGCTATTAATCAAAGGTCTCGAAGCTCTCGAGCTTCTTTGGCGCAAGCAGCAGGACGGTCGGCCCGCTACGGAACTGGAGATAGTCAGCCGTAGGGGTGCCGCTATCGACCCCGATAGCTGGCGAGTGTTAAGAGACCGCTTGCTCGAGCATCGAGTCATTGCCCAGGGAGATGAAGGGAGCTATATGCTTTCCCGTGATTTACACCGCGTGCCGGTTTGGCACTTACGTGAGATGCTGGATGACGACTCAGTCATCCCGTCCGCAGATGGGATCTCGCACCCTCCCTGGAAAGAAAAGGCTGAAAAAATGCTGGAAAAACGACGTAAAGATGATCGCGAAACCTACTCCCTATCTCTGGCAGAGCTCTTTCAATCGTGATGCTATTCTCTGGGCAAAAGGGATTGCGCACCGCGTTGGTACTGAGCGTACTTGTGGGCATGACAAGCTGCGACGAGGCCACGGTAGGCAACGCCGGGTCAGAGTCTATCTTCGATGAGCGCGGCCAGTGGACGTTTATCAACTACTGGGCAGAGTGGTGCGCGCCGTGCATTAAAGAGATACCTGAACTCAACGCACTACATGCCCGAGAGGGCTACCGTGTGCTGGGCATCAATTTCGATGGTGAAACCGGCGAGAATCTGGCTGTCCAGGAACAGAAGCTGGGTGTGACCTTTCCGACGGTCGGCGAGGACCCGACCAATCGGTTTTCGGTGCAAACTCCGTCGGTCTTGCCGACGACCCTGGTGGTCTCGCCGGATGGGACCCTTGTCGAGGTGCTAGTGGGGCCTCAGACGCAGGAGTCCCTAATGGCCGTCACCGGAAGAACAGAATAGGCCCAAGCGCCGCTAGACTGGATTGAGGCGCCGCGAACGCCGCGAGGGCTTTAAAAATCGGTGGTGTCAGTCTGGGGTGAACTGGTGAGCAGTGTGCCGTGACGTCAGGGCAGCAGCAGTGACGACCCTGTCGTACGCCGCGACTGCAGTTCACTGTGCGCGTGCTGCACATCAGACAACGGAAAGCGCTGCGCTATGTGGACTTTAAGCCGACCATCGGCGACTCTATCGAGGACCGCCTTCGCGCAGTTGCGCAAATCGGAAGTGGCCGCGACATAGCTCATCAGCGTGGGGCGCGTGATGAACAGCGACCCCCTATTGGCGAGCTCCTGCAGATCAAACGGGCCGGGAGCTCCAGACGCATTGCCGAAGCTCACCATGAGGCCTCTCGGCGCCAGACAGTCCAGCGACTGGATAAACGTACTGGCCCCTACTCCATCGTAAACAACCGGCAGCATCGCGCCCGCAGTCAGCTCACGCACGGCGGCCACTGTGTCGTCATGGCTCAGCAGGCAATGTGTGTAACCGTTGGCTAATGCTAGTTCCCGCTTGACTTCGTTGCTTACTGTGCCAATGGTTTCCACTCCCAGGGACGCGGCCCACTGGCCAAAGAGTAAACCGACGCCACCTGCAGCGGCATGGAACAGGGTTTTGTGTTCTCCACTCAAGGGGAACAATCGGTCAACGAGATACTCCACGGTGGCACCTTTTAGCATTACCGCAGCGGCTTGCTCAAAGTCGACGCCATCCGGCAGGACAACAATACGCTCGGCCGGCAGATTTATGGCCTCCGCGTACGCACCGATGCCTGCCGCGAAGTACGCCACTCGCTGACCAATCGAGAAACCGGCATCCGCTCCTACCGCCTCTACCACTCCGGATCCCTCCAGGCCCAGACCGGTGGGAAGCGGTAGTGGATACAAACCGCTGCGATGATAGGTGTCGATGTAGTTAATACCGATCGCTCGATTGGAGATACGGACCATGCCTGGCCCTGGCTCCGGTAGGTCTGTCTGCCTCAGTTGCATGACTTCCGGGCCGCCTGTGCGCGCGACTTCTACGCGCAGTGTCATGACGAGGCACCTTCGTCATAGCGTTCAAACCAAGCCAGAATGGCGGCAACCTTCGCCATCAGCTGCGTCGGTCGTTTCGCGATACTGTGAGAGGCACCCGGGATTCGCACCATCGCGGTATCGACTCCTCGCAATCGGAGCGCCTGATAGTACTGCTCGGACTCCGGAATCGGCGTGCGCAGGTCGGCTTCGCCTGTCAGCAGCATTGTCGGGGTCTCCACGGCACCTACCAGAGACAGCGGTGAACGCTTCCAATAAGACTCGTAGTCTTCCCATGGCATGTCTGCAAACCAATAGCGGCTGAAGTATGGCGAGTTATCGGCAGTGAGCACAAAGCTTGCCCAGTTGATCACTGGCTTGGCGACCACTGCCGCACTGAATCTCTGGGTTTTTCCAACGATCCAGGCGGTGAGCACCCCGCCGCCACTGCCACCGGTAACGAACAAACGCTGACTGTCGATGTAAGGCTCAGATGACACTTCATCAACCACAGTCATCAAATCGTCATAGTCCTGACTGGGATAGTTGTGATGAATCAAATTGGCAAAGCGCTCACCATAGCTCGTGCTGCCTCGCGGATTTGCATAGACGACGACGTAACCGGCCGCGGCGTAAAGTTGGACCTCGGCGGCAAAGCGACCGCCGTAGTTGGTGTGCGGCCCGCCGTGTATTTCGAGGATCAATGGGTAGCTCTTCGAAGGATCAAAATCCGGGGGGTAGACTACCCATGCCTGGATCTTCTCGCCGCCGGCACTGGACTCTACCCAGAGCTCTTCAACAATACCGAGCTGACGCCCTTGGAGCCAGTTGTCGTTCAGCGAAGTAAGCCGCTTTTCGGTGGTAGCACCTCGCTTTCCAATTACAAGATCCGCTGGTCTTGAGCTGCCGCCGGCGGTGAATACGTAGCGATCATCTGAGAGCACAGCGAAACTCGCGCCCGAATAGGGCCGACCCAGCGACATTCCTCCCAGACCGGACTGAAGCTTGCTCACGCCCTCCGTCAAATCGACGGAAGCCAAAATCGTGTCGCCCTGATCGTCATACAAAAACAAAACGCGTTGACCGTCTTTTGACCAGCGCGCTCCATACACGGATCTGTCCAAATCCGTCGCTAGTTCCCGAACATTACTGCCGTCACTGTCCATCACGTAGAGGTGATTGCGTTGAAACGACAGCCCCGCATCATTAAAGCCCACATAGGCAATCTGCGTCCCGTCGGGCGACATATCGGAGAAGCGATCAGGACCTGCCCGATTCGTCAGGGCGGTGAGACCACCATCACTCAGATCGAGTCGGTACAAATCGCTGTTGAGGACATCAAGCTCTCGATCGGAACTGCGGTTAGCTGAGAAAAACAGCGCGCTTGAATCCGAAGACCAGCCGATGCGTCCATTGTGGTCATAATCCCCGCTCGTGAGTTGCCGGGCGGCTCCTCCATCGGCGTCGATCACGAACAATTGATAAAACGCACGAGGCCGGACACCGGCACCGTCGTTTCGATACACCATACGATCCACGACGATAGGTGGTGGTGCCCACTCGGCACCCTTCGGCGCGGGCGGTAGCTTTCCCATAGTAGCGGGTGCGACGGTGACCCGTCGGCTAAAGGCAAGGTTTTTGCCATCCGGCGACCAACTGAGGTCTCGCGGCCCCTGATCACCGCGCGTTAGTTGCGCCACGCGTCCACTGGACAAATACTGAACGAAAATCTGTGAACCTGCATCGTCCTTGGCAACATAAGCGATACGATCGCCAGACGGTGATACAGCAGGAGAAGAAATTGATTGCGCGCCGGTAGAGAGTGGCTGCTGCTGGCCAGTGTTTACGTCGACCATCCACAGATTCGCCCGACGCCGGTCTTTCATTTGGTCCATGCTATGACGTAGGTAAAAAACGGTGTCGTCGGCCGCTACCGGAGAGGAGGCGTAGCTCAGGGAGAAAACGTCCTCAAGCTGCATGCCGGACCCAGGCCGCGATGGCGAGCCACCGTGGGCTTCTGTGTTCTTGGAGTCAGCAGCGTGGCTCACGTGATGAGCATCGTCTTTTGCCGGCACTGGAGTAGATACGAGGAGCGCTGTTGTAATTAGTGCCAGAGCTGGGGAGAGCTGCAGGATTTGGTTTTTAAAGTTTTTTGAATAAGCGCCAAGACGAGCCATAACCGTAAGGTTCCTAAGAAGCGTTGCGGGCCATACGTAACCTTACGTTGACGCGCCCCGTCTGACTACCCAGTCAGGCTAGCGCGTCATCCATGGCGGACCAGCGAGCAGAGGCTTTCTGCCCTGGACCCGATGCGACCTGCACTTCAAGTTCGACGAGCTGATCACCCTGGGAGACATCGAGCAGCTTCTGTAGCATTAGGAACGCGAACTCTTCCACCGTGGCGTTGGTAATCGGGAGCAATAGCGTATCGGAGCACAGAAACTCCATCTGCTCGTCGTTGAACGTCACTCTGTACCGATCCTCATCGCGGATCACTGTTTGATGAGGACTGAACTCGGGGAGAATCATGTATTCGTCCCAAGCATCGCAAAGAGCCTTAATGCGTGACTTGTAGACGTTGTAATCCGCCGCGAAACCGTTGTTCCCCATGGGCGCGACGATTTTTGCCGAGACCGAGTAGTTGTGTCCATGCAGGCGCTCGCGCTCCAGGCCCGAGAAGATTGTGTAGTGAGCCACAGAAAACTTGTGGCTCTCCTTGTCGATGATAATAGTAGCTAGACGTTCCACGTACGCCGGGTTCCTTGCTGGAGCATATGAGCGGACGCGATAGATACGGGTGTGGATAGATGACCGGTTTAACATGCGAGAATACGCACTGAGGTTTGGCGCCGGGACACAGTTCGAGCAGACTGGTAGCATGTCGCTGCGCGCGGCGACAACTTGCCTCTTCAAATCGCCGATCTAATTCGTCAGACGACCGATGCTGATAAACGCATCGAGCGGATGAGGAGGTTGGAGACTGTGCTTTCGCTGTGCAAGATCCGCTGGTGCAATGCCAGTGCTGCAGTATTGTGGGCATTCAACCGTCGCACGACCCTGGAGACACAGAACAGGCTGAGGTTAGACTGAAGACCCAGCTTCTTCTGGGAGAACGCCTGGGGTGGAGTGTTGTACACGGTCAGCCCGCGACACGCAGCTGGCCTCCAACAATCCCGGGGTGAACTCCCGCAAAATTAATGTGAAGGAAGTTTCATGACTATTGCAGTGATCACAGGCGCTAGCGTCGGCATCGGCGAAGCCACCGCACGGGCATTTATGGAGGGTGGCTACGAAGTCGTCAATTTATCACGGCGCCAATGCAAGCTCCCGGGAGTACACAACCTGCCCTGTGATCTAAGTGAGCCGGATAACATCAACGATGCTATCGACGCGCTGCTCAGTCGTCTGACTGGGCTTTCTGAAATTGCCCTGATTCACAACGCAAGCCAGATGCGGAAGGATTCTGCGGACGATTGCGACGACGCCAGCCTGCGTGCCGTTTTGGAGACGAACGTGGTGGCGATCAATCGGCTTAATCGCGCTTTGTTGCCTGGGATGGGACCTGGAAGCAGTGTTCTATATGTTGGCTCGACGCTGGCGGAGAAGGCTGTGCCAGGTACATTCAGCTACATTGTGTCTAAACACGCGCAGCTTGGAATGATGCGCTCCACTTGCCAG
>JBCCNK010000019.1:0-23518 GCA_039025875.1 Pseudomonadota bacterium | reverse complement strand
ACGCGTAGTGCTGTTCCCATTTCACCTCATCGAGGCCGTCACTTGTGTCATACGGCATAAAGCCAATCGCCATTTCATTAGGAACACTCGAGATTGCATGCTTATAACTTTCGGTATTAATTTCCGCCAGCTTGTAGCCTGCGAGTAAAGCATCATCAAAATCCGTATCCACCACATCTTTCTTATGGCCCTTCTTCTCCAACATGTCGGCAGCCGTAGCACGGGCCAGGTCGACCAGAGCGTCTTTTGAAATTGCGCGATCTATCCTCTCTATCCTCAGATTCGACAAAAAATCCCTTAGATGCTGATCAGCAATATCGTCTGAAAAAATCACATGCGCATTGAGACGTTTATCGGTCGGAGCAGAGAGCCGCAACTCAATGCCTGGGAAAACTTTTTTTGTAAGCTTCGGTGCTTCTGCATCAGAGAGACGCTGCTTTAGTACAAACCAACCGTCAAAAGTCCAGTAATCCATGATGGCAAACACAGAAGGTGTCGCCTGATTCATGGCCTCAATCATGTCATCAACCAATTTTTTGTTCTGGTCGGATGACAGATCACCATCAAACTTTTGTCCAGACCAATGGAATGAGGCAGGGGTATGCACATGCAAATCCCATTGTCTCCACATCGCCCCTCTGGCAAGTTCCCTCTTGTTCATCACACCAACTCCCATTCAATGACGAACAGTGGCTTTTCTTCAGCCTTCTGCGTCAGCTGTTGCTCCAGTTCACTGATCAGGTGGTTGCGTTTTTCTTCCACCTGATCCTGTCGATCGAAGAGCTCGCGCCTTAGCTTGTTACGTTTGTGTTCCAGCTCGCGTTGCTGCTTTTGCCAGTTGAGCTTTTCTTCTAGCGTGGGAGCCGTTGCTGCGGTACGGCGAACCTCCTTGATCTCGCGGTCGACCTCCTTGATCTCCTGTTCTAGACCGACTTTGAGGTCATCCGCCCAGGCATCGAGCTTTTGCACCTCCTGTTCGAAGTAGCTTAGATTGCGCCGATTGACGCTTTCGGCCAGACGATTTTTACGTTCGGACAAATCGATTTCGAGTCGCAATATCTTTGTGTTTTCGATGGATGCTGCTGGCTGCTGTACAGGCAGGCGTAGCAGCTTCTCCGGATCATCTTCAAGGAGCGTCTCGCCGGTATGAGTAACTGCAGAGACCACGAGGTGCTGCTCTATTCCTCCGAGTGATTCGATAGTCAGCAGTTCGGCCTTGAGCAAACCGCTTCTTCCTCGCCAGGACTCCAGGGTGCTGAGGCGCCCCTCGGTATAGGCGGCATAGTCGAAGACCAGACGTGCCGGTGGCAATTGGTGTGCCTTGGCCTGCTTCAGTACGTATTCGCCCAGGGGGTGGCCAAGACGATAGAGATGGGCATCGCCGCTACGGCGTGGTAACTCATAGCGGCCCAAGGGAACCTTTCCACTCAGGGATGGATTGGGCAGACTTTCAAGGGTGAAGCCATTATCGCCATCGAATCGGGCATTGACGTTGAGCTCGGTTCGCGTCAGCACCATGAACAACTGCTCGTAGCGGCTGCGGGTTTCTTCACTGTCGATGCGCAACTTCTCAAGCACCTGGTCATCGAAGTGCTCGAAGAGAATGTCACGGGTTTTGACCATGGCCTCGTTGATCTCGCTGGCCAGGTCTAGTTGAAGTTGCTCGAAGCTTTCCTTGATGGTCTCGGGGTCGCGACAGGACTGGTATATCTCGGCGATGCGACGCTCGAAATCCACGCCTGAGCCGATTGCCCCCAGCACCTCATCCGAGGCACCAAAAACGCCGTTGAAGAGCTGAAATTTCTGATCGAGCAATTCGTAAACACGGCGGTCTGCCTCATTGGTGAGATCGATAAAGTTGACCACTACCACGTCAAACTTTTGCCCGTAGCGATGGCAACGGCCGATGCGCTGTTCCACTCGCTGAGGATTCCAGGGCAGGTCGTAGTTGATCATCAGGCAACAGAACTGCAGGTTGATACCTTCCGCCCCTGCCTCGGTGGCAATCATTACCTTGCCCTTATCGCGGAAGTGCTCCACCAGCGCGGCACGGGTATCAGCGGTTTTGGAACAGGTTACCCGATCTGAACCGGCATGCTTTGCCAACCAGTCCTTGTAGATCTGCTGGGCCTCCTTGCTGTTATTGGTGCCGTTGAACAGAACAATGCTGTCGCCGTATGGGGTGTCCTTGACCAGGGAAAGGAGATAGTCCTGAGTGCGACGGGATTCGGTGAAGATCAGCGCCTTTGCCGGGGCGCCCAGAGCTTCTAACTCTCTGAAGGCGCGATCCAGCGCTGTGAGCAGCGCCTTCCCCTTGGCGTTATCGCGGATCTGCTTCGCCATCGTCTCGTAGCTTCGCAGCTCGGCGATCTCTTTACGGATGGCTTGCTTGTCTTTGTCGTCAAGTAGCTGGTCGACAAGTTCTGCCTCCCTTTCCTCGGCATCTTCATCGAAGGCCTCGTAATCCCGATCTAGTGACTCGATCAGGGATTCTGCATAGTCGGCTTGCGCCAGCAGTTTCTCCAGTCGCTCAGCCATGGTGCCCAATGCCCCGCCGATGGCGAAGGTTGACGATGCCAGCAACTTCCACAGCACGAGGGAAATGAGCTGCCTTTGACTGCTGGGGAGTGCCTTAAGCTCTGGTCGGCGCAGGTAGTCGGCCACCAAGGCTCGAAGGTCTTGCTCGTCCTGCGTCGGCGTGAACTGTTCCACCAGCGGAATGCGCTTGGTATAGGCAATGGTGTGCGCTACGTGCCTGCGCAGGGTGCGCTTGCACAGAGGCGCGATGCGGCTGCGCAAATGCTGGAACACTGAATCGTCGTTCAAGCGGGCAAACTGGCGGCGGAAGCTGTCCAGGTCGCCGAACACACGTTCGTCGACGATGCTGACCAGACCGAAGAGCTCAAGCAGTGAGTTTTGTAGTGGTGTCGCGGTAAGCAACACCTTTGAGTGCACGTGAGACAGACCCTCTTTCAGGGCATTAGCGATGACGTTGCTCTTCTTATAGACATTCCGCAGCCGGTGGGCCTCGTCATAAACGACTAGATCCCAACGGACCTCGCGCACATCGTCAATTTTTGACTTGGCGAACTGATAGGAGCAGATGACCGGCTGAGGGGTATGGAATGGGTTTTCCTTGCCCTGATTCTTGAGCCGGTTGTAACTCTTAGCTTCCAGAATGACGGCATCAAGCGCAAATTTATCCAGCAGTTCCTGATGCCACTGCTTACGCAGGTTTGCGGGTACGACGATGAGAATACGCCGCTTACGCTCGGCCCAGAACTGGGAGAGCACAAGACCGGCTTCGATGGTTTTTCCCAAACCGACTTCGTCCGCCAGTATGACCCCGCGTGACAGTGGATTCTTGCAGGCAAAGAGCGCCGCTTCGACCTGATGCGGGTTGAGATCAACCTGAGCATCAACCAGGGTCGAGCCAAGAGATTCAATCGAGTCGCCGGAAGCCTGCCGGGTGAGTTCCCAGGCGAAAAATTGGCTTTGATAAGCTGTAAAGTCGAATTTCTTCATTACGTATCGTTCAAAAGTAAGGCCAAGCCGTTTCATCGTGCCACACTTCGACAAGGGGACGATGGAACGTTGAGGAAGCTTCAGGATCTACACCGATGACCAGTTTACCCAAGCTTTTTCGGGGGCTTCGGCATCTGGAGTAGCCCGACCGCTTTAGAAATTTCGAGGACTATCGACTGCGCGTCTTAACCCATTGCGGTTGGGATGGCATCATCGACAGGGTCTAGTGAGAAACGGTGCATCCCCCGTTAAGTGGAAAGAGCCTGAAAACCGGTCTATCCCCCGATTACGGAGTAGAGCCGAAAGGACAGTGATTGAATGGTGGGCCCAGTAGGACTTGAACCTACGACCAATCGATTATGAGGGGTAGAAAGCGTTCTGCTCCAGGGTCAGAAAGCCGAAGAAAAGTAAGTAGTTTTTCAAAGACGTAAACCCCGAGGCAGCCAATACCGAAGCTTTCACGAAGCGGATGTGTTGTGGGGGAGGGAAGCAGGTTCGCAGGTCCAAGAAATGCAACGAGTTTCTCGTACCGAAACACCGAAGCTATCCCGAAATCATCGCGAAGTAGGCGCCGATGCGAAGCAGCTGTGTCGGTTTTATTGCTACCGACTTGGGATTAATCGGCTGCCTGATTTCCCGCGCGCGATGGGCGCTCCGCAGGTACGAGTAAGTACGTGTCATAGCTGCCGGGAATCCCACGGGGGCATTATCGCGGTTCGAGGATCGCTCCATGGCAGACGCACGTAGCAGTTAGGACGGACGCCCGAGAGCGGCCAGAACCGGACCTTTAGAGTGACTGGTGTCCTAGTAGCATGTTCACCTGACAGCTAGAGCCATAACACATGAAGCAAGGGCCTTAACCACTCTTGAGTGCTTTAGCAATAGCTTCCTTATCGCTATCCAGGTGCAGTCTCGAACCAGTAGATCTCGCGGTCCAAGTTGTATTGTGGAAGCCTAATTAATCGGTCTTGGAAGAGGCCGTTCGTTTCTCCCGGGCGGAAACTATAATGTTGACGATGAAATTGGAGATTGAACGAAAGCAATAACATCAGAACGCTCACAAAACTTGTGGTAAAGCCGTGGTTTGGCTGAAACTTGGCTGGAGGGTAAACAAACACTCTGGAGCTGTGGTATGAAAAATGCCTTTTTTGCTTTAAGCGGTCTGATTCTGTTGGCGGCCTGTTCAAGTCCAATTGAGATTGGTAGAACTAGTGCCACAGCATCTTGGCCGATCAATGCCGAAAGCAAAGAGCCGTTCCTAGCGCAGGAATCAGTAAAATATCCGTTAGATGATGGAGAGATGGCGGTTTGTCTTTCGGGTGGCGGTTATCGCGCGACGCTCTTTCACCTTGGCGCGCTCTGGATGTTAAATGACGCTGGAATGCTAGAAGACGTCAAGAGAGTGGTTGGGGTTTCAGGAGGTGCGATTACTGCCGCTGCGCTGGGAATAGGTTGGGATGACCTGGAATTTGACTCGGAGGGTATCGCAAGCAATTTTGAAGAAAAAATTGCTAGTCCACTGTTGTCGTTGACTAGCCATACGATTGATTTTCATTCGATACTAATCGGCGTACTGACACCGTCCACCGTAGCCAAGCAACTTTCTTCACGATACGACAAGTATGTTTTTGGAAACAGCAGGCTAAGCGATTTGCCAGACCATGAAGATGGCCCTGCAATCGTCTTACTCGCGTCTGAGGCGCGAACGAGCATGCAATGGATGTTCACGAAGCACATGATCTTAGCGGAACGCCTAGCGAACTTTGAGACCGATGGCCCTGGCTCATTTGTCATTCCGTATCCTGACTTTAAGGTATCGCATGCCGTTGCGGCATCGGCGGGTTTTCCCCCAGTGCTCGGTCCATTGACCGTATCAATACCCGACCCATCACAAGTCGAACTTCCTCAGTGGGCGCCGGGCGTGACGATAGAGCCTGAGATATTCGACATAGGAGGCGAAACAATAGTCATAGAAGACAATTCAGCTGACTTGATCGCTTCTGCTCTGCATCGGGACGATTTGCACGAGAAACTTCAGCTCATTGATGGTGGCGTGTTATCTAATACAGGTGCTGAATTCTGCACAGGTGGTGACCGCTATCTTGTCAGTAGCGCTGCAACAATTAACAAGGTTCAACTGGCCGCGTCAAATTGGTTCTCTGCCGCCGCTCAAACGGCGACGCTTATTTATTCCCGTTCAGAGTCTCTCCAGAGAGCGGAGTACAGGGACGAGGCGTCCGATGGTTGCAGCGAGGATCAATGCAAAATTCTCGTCAATCTCTATGAACCTGAGAATAACGATGGCATTGACGACTTCAATGCCGCATTGGAACAACAGCAAGTGCAGGTCGACACGCGACTAAAGAGGCTGCCGGAATTTCAAGTCCAGTTGATGATTAACTGGGGCTATTCAGCTACTGCAGAGCGAATTTTCGGCGAAGATGTCGCCAGTACCGGACTATCCTGGCCATACCCTCAACAGAGGTATCCGTACTGCCTGCCAGAGATTGGCGACATTCCAATTCCGGATGGCTTCTTGGAAGCTGCATATGAAGTCAACTATTCAAGTGAAATGATCGACCTAATACTGGACGATGAATACGGCCAAACCACAAAGACGGGTAGTTGCGACGGTAAGTGGGGAAGTCATGACTGTACGCAAGATGGATGTCGATATTTCAGTTTGATAGGTCATTGCGAAGTTCTCTCTGGGCCGTATGCTGGTTTTTTTGGATCAGCCACGCGGCTAGGAGGGTGTCTGGTTTTTGATGAAGATATCCGCGCGGTTCAGTGCGACAACAGTATTGTCGATGGCGAGAGATGCAGAGTGTACGAAAACCTAGTTTGCGAAGCAGAGGACGACGATGGAGAGATTGTCCGCGGCAAAGCTGATCGATTCTATTGTGTAACGGAAGACGAACAGGTAATTGACTGCGAAGGCGACGATGGGGGACTAACAGCATGTCGGTACTCCACCCAGTAAGCAAGGGACGTAACTGACTAGGAATTCTAGGGGAAGTTTACTTAATGGGAGGAGGCGCGAACGGCAGTAATTGGTCGCGTTGTGACGTTAGCTGCTAGACCGAAGAAAGTTCGCTTTTGATGTAGCCAGCGCCTCTATGGAAAGCGCTCCCTACATTGCTTAAGGATGGCCCGAATTCCACCAACTGTTGTTGGCTGAGGGGCTAGCGAGACTTGCTCAACACACTCCGTTCGCTGCTGACTAGAATCGGGACCAAGCGAGTTGGCTCCGGTGGCTGGGGCCCCAGCGGTAAGCAGCATTGCCATCAATACCCAGAGTGTTGGCATCAGAGCCCCCCTTGATACAGAACAGTTCGCCTACTATGGCCTGCACCATCGTTGTACGCCACAGCTGAGTTTTTCCTGCACTGTTGCGGGCGTGATGGGGATGCTGACTAGTTTTTGAAGGGTGGTGCTACCCAGCAAAAACAGGGCGACTGCTGCTGTGACCTCGATTAGGAGAGCAATAGCAGCGATGTTTTCATGAGTCGCTGCATGGCGATACCTCAGTGATTTGTTTTGTTGGCTGTTAGGTCAGGTTGTGGCTCTTACGTTTGGTGTGCTGCCGAATCTCCCGCGCGCGTAACGAAGTTTCTGCGCAGCATCAACGAAGATACATAGTGCCAGGGGGGATCTTGGGGGGGGGTACCAAAGGCCCCATTGCGGGGCCATGGAGCTGAGCTAAGCCGCTTCGTCGTCCTTGCTGTCCTCCGTATGCGGCAAAGTATGCCCGGACGTCGGGTGTATCGATTGAAGCAGAGATCGCCCTAACCGGCCCGATTCCTCGTGCAACGTCTCCTGGCTGAGGTGAGCGTAGCGCTGTGTCACTGTGGGGTCGGCGTGTCCGAGGAGCTGCGAGACCACGTACAGTGACGTTCCGTTGTTTACAAGCAACGACGCGAAGGTGTGGCGCAGATCATGGACTCTTACCCGCTCGACGCCAGCATCACGCAGTATGCGATCCCATTGATGCTTGACGTCCGTGAAGGCACTGCCGCTACGAGGGCTTTCGAACACGTAGTCACTTTTATGCTGCGCTCGCCGCGTGGCACACTCTTCCAGCACTGCCAACGCAAAGTTGTTTAAGGGGACGTGGCGACCAACCTTGGCTTTCGCAGTTGTGGGGGGTATGTGCCAGGTGCGGCCTTGCAGGTCGATATCACTCCACTTTGCCTGAAAGGCTTCGCCACGTCGTGCACCCGTCGTCACCAGAAAGGTGATCAGGCACGCGACCTCCCGATTGGTGTCGCTCTTCAGCTGATGCAAGAGCTTCCGCATCTCCTCTTGCGAGAGAAAGCGCTGCTGCTTGTTGTCGGCGTTGAAAAGTGTGAGCCCGCCCAGTGGGTGTGATTCGATCAGTCCCCACTGCTTTGCAAGGTTCAGCATACGGCGTAAGAACTTTACATAATGATCGCACGTAGCCGGCTTAAGACCCTCGTTGGCGATTTCTGTGTGTAACTGCTGAGCAGCGGCCAGCGAGACTTTATCGAGACGAAGATGGCCGAACCGTGATTTCAATCGCTTTCGGTAGTACAGCTCATAGCGTTGCCAAGTTCGAAGGTGCTGTTTTGCATAGGGCAAGTAACGCTCGGTGACGAACTGATCCATCGTCATGACTTGTTTCTTGACGAGACGCTCATAAGCCGGATCGCGACCTGCCCGAACTTCCAGGCGTTTGGCAATCGCAGCGGCTCGAGCCTCTTCAAAGGGCATGACGTCAGAGCGACCGAGGTTTACATGCGAGCGTTTACCAGCATCGTTGGTATAGCTGTAAACCCAGGTGCCGATCCTGCTGTTGGCGTTCTGCCGCAGATGAAACCCGCGGATATCGGGATCGTTGTGCTCGATGGACTTCTTGCCATCGGGGACGGGGGGTAGATTGTCAGCGAAGTGCTGACTGAGTTTTTTCTTTGGCATGAGAATCATCCTGATAAGTTCGGCTAAGTGGTATGTGGCCAGGCGTTTAGGAGCCCCAAGTTGGTCACTTGAAGCGGGGAAGTTAGTTGCACAGAACGCGGGGAATTGATCGGGGCAATCGGTTCCCGGACTTCGATCCCCCTAAGGGAGGGAAGCCCGGAAACCGATCGATCAGGCTGCTCTACGAAGATTTTGGATTAAGCAGCTCGTAGACCCAGGAATTGTTCTCGCCCCGTCTGCGGCTCCAGCGATGCTTTTCTGGGTCTGTACCGGTGCTCGCATCGAGTGCACGTTCGACCTCACCACGCGTGCTCTCAGTACGGTCGCGGACACGGTCTAGGATGCGGCCTCTAGTGACATCACCGGCCTCAATCGTGGCCTCAATGGCTGTGTTGAGCAGACTCACGCGCTGCTGCTCCGGTGTGA
Source organism: Pseudomonadota bacterium (assembly GCA_039025875.1). Taxonomy (GTDB): domain Bacteria; phylum Pseudomonadota; class Gammaproteobacteria; order Pseudomonadales; family Halieaceae; genus Congregibacter. The sequence continues at coordinate 14,629 of JBCCNK010000019.1, read as the reverse complement.
CGATATCGCCGGGCTCTACCAGCTGCACCGTTTTTAGCAGTGCCTCATAATGCTGGCCGTCTGCGATGCTATAACGAAAGGCACGGCGCTGTGCTACGCCTCCCCGTAGCTTTATGTTCCGGAATTCCACAGTGCGAAAGCCATCAGCTTCTCCGATCTGATCGATCGTGAAAGCACAGTCGGCGTCATCCCGAAGATCTGAGGTGCCAGCGTACACAATCTCACCATCCCGTCCTCGGTTCTTATTGACATGGGCAAGGCATATCAGTGTCCCACCTTGCATTACGAACGGCCTGGCGGCGTTTCCAAATCGGCGGCAAGCAGACTTATCCATCGGGTCAACAATCTTCTTGATTGTGTCGATGATGAGCACCGTGCCCGGTGCCGTGCCGCTCTGCGCCATCTCCTGCATCAAGTCGACGACCGTCTCTATGCGGAAGTTTTCGAGCCCGGGCGCCAGCATATGAATGCCTGCCTTCTCGGCGATCTCTAGCTTACCTCGCAGTCCCGTCAAGTTGTCGTCGGCGTTCACATAGAAGACACAATCAGGGTCGAAGGATTGGCTGGCTATGCCATCCAGGAGTAGGCTTATCGTGATAAGAGTCTTGCCCATGTTGGGTGGGGCGAACACGATCGTCCACTGACCACTTACCGCGATCCCTTCAAGCACAGGATTTTCAGCCGCAAGGTCGAACTCGAGGAGGGCGCTTTTCCCCTTGAGTGAGTAACGCCGAAGTTCGGCACCCGGTTGTGAGTCATTTGCTGCTTTCGCAGACCGATCGTTTACGACAGAGACTTCATCGTTGGTACAGACCACGTGGTCCAGGTCCCGGATGCTCGCGAGGAAGCCCGCTTCTTCTGCGCTTTCGATCAACGACTCTTCGACACCTTGCTCCCGAGCGAGCCGAACCACGGACCCAACGCCGACGCGATCTCCGCTGTAGTGATCGAAAGAAGCATACTTCTTCTCTAGTTCAGCGCGACCTGGGTACTTACTGCCCTCGGACGACCACCTGTCGAACGTCTCAAGACCATCGGAATGGCCACCACTTGCGCTGTGGCACGCCATACCGCTGCGCAGCCAGTCGTCATAGCCAACGTCTGGGTCAACTTCATCCAAAAGTTTTTCGATTTGGACTAGCTCGGGTGCAGCGGCGATCGGCTCTCTAGATACCCGGTCGGGTGGACAGGTCGAAGCCGCGTGACTAGGCGGGGTCTGTCCGTTGTGCCGCGCAACCGTGTCGATGAATGTCTGTGGCGCCTCGGTGAGTTGATCGGCGCGACTCCGACGTAGTTGCATGAAGCGTTTACCCGAGGATGGAGGGACGGCCGCAATTGCGCGGCCGGTTTTGACGTCGATGCGATCAGGATGCTGCTCGCTGGAGTGGGCGCTGGACTTCGCTACTGAACCTGCAGGCAGGCGAAACCAATGATGCTCGCCCTTGGCGGTCTCGACAATGATGTCGGGAGTCAGATCGAACTGTTCCTCGATGAAGTAAAGTGCAGCTTTCGACTCGGGTGTGTCGGTATCGAAAACGATCAGCTGATCACCCAGGATGATAGCGAGTTCGTCGTCAGGGTACTCGGTGTAGTAGTCCTGGATTGTTTCCCCCGACAGTTTTTCGAGCCAAGGATCCCAGGATCGCGCAGGCCTCTTTGTGCCACTACGCAGCGGCATAGGTTGGTAGCCGCGACGCAGCATTGCGATTGCGTACCGGCAGGTCTCGAGCTTTTTCATACCTGTTGACCCTCAAGAGCTTGACGATGACGGTACGCCGTTTGCATCTCAACGAACGACCATCCGTCGAACTCGTTGATCCATCCCAAAATTTCCTCAAAGACATCTAATGTGACCCCGTCCGAAAGATCGAACTCGCGCCAGCCACAACCGGCCGCGGTTTCGACGCAGACTACTATTTGAGTCCCTGCTAGATACCCTGCGGAGTCTACGAAGTGGTTCATGTCTTCGCTCGTCAGATCAAAGCGCCCGCAGAAACAGAGGTCATCTATCGGGATCACCAGCTCTGATGGTCCATCGTCGTAGGCAAGCTCTTCGTCTTCTGAGTGATCGGAGGTTGTGCGGTCTCGTCTTGTCATAGTTCCTAATCCATGATTCGTGGCTTTTCAGCCGGCCTTTTCTTTTCCCAGGGAGGAGCGCTATTGGTCCGACGTGGACGGCTGCGGTCTGACTGGGAAGCTCGGCGTGGACGATAGGTGGGTAGGAACTTGATGCCGCGAAAGTATCTGGCGAAACCCGCGAAAGTTCGTGCGAGGTCAGGAGGTCAGGAAGTGTTGCGCATAGCGGCGCCACGCAATTGCAAAGGTTTTCTCGAGCGACCGTAACGTAGCGTTCTCATCATCGGTCGCTGCGTTTGAGAGGTGGTCGAGGAGCAGACGGGGATCCTTGAGGAAAGGTGCGCGGTCGGTTGAAGGGACGATCGCCCCGGCTTCCTTGCCGAAAGCGAGAGCGAGACCAATAAGCAGCTTAGAGCCAGAGTTCTCCTCCCTCTCGGTAAAAACGGCCTTCGTTAGGTCTATGAGTCCTAGACTCCGTTCAAGCAGCCGCGTTAACAGCTTCCGGCTGGTCGGTTCACTCAATCCTGTTTCGTGTTCGATAGTTTTTTTCAGCGGCGGAAGCTGCACGACTCCCTTTTCGTAGAGCTGCATTACATCGTTGATGCCTTGGCGTGTGATCTCCTTGCGCCAGTTAGACTCCGCTCTGTCGAGATAAAGTTCAAGAACGCAGACATTTGCGAGGAATAGTTTTTGCCGATGCTCTGCTTCGAGGTAGTCTCTCCAGGCGTGCGCATGGTCTGCTACCACGCTATCAACGCGCTTGCGGATTTCAGACGTTGGGATCTCATCCGTATATCTCGGCGTCAGAGGAGGCGTATTGCCTTCACGACGTGCGCGAAAACCGTCCACGTCAGTCTTTTCGGTTATCCACGCCCACTCGATCAGGCTCGGCTTGCACACTCGGGGAGGTGTCGAGTCGTCCCACTCCAGAATGGAGGTGCTGCTTCGGCTGGCCATATAGGATTCCTGTCGCAGATTACTCTCAATGCGTGTTCCAAGCTCTAGAACGAACTTCGCGTGGTCGAGTTTGCGCTGAAACCGCCGTCGTTCTTCCTCGCTCGCGCCAATGGCTGAGTTGAAGAGATTCGTAGCAGATTCCGCACACCGTTCCAGAGCGTTGACAGTTGTGCCGCCAAGATGAATCTCATAGTGAAAGGGGAGCTGGATTTTAGGGTTTTTCTCAATGATCAAGGCTACTGCCTCATCGATAGTGAGCCAGTCTGATTGCCGATCACGTGTCATTGATAGTGATTCTTTGCCCGCGAGCCCCGGAGCTTACCCTCAAGCGGCTATCACGTAGAAGAGCTATTCAGGCGGGAGCGGGCCCATACTAGAAGGGCACTTGTGGACCCAGTTGGGTTCAAGCTCTGGGGCTTAAACGCGTGGCAGGGCAGGGCGGCCTCACCAACGCCGCCGCGAGACCAGACCTGTTTCAGTAAAGCTTTGTGTTACCCGGTTCACTGGTTTCCCAACTCCTAGAAAGTTAAGTACCCCAAAAACCAAAAAACCGGGAGCCTTTATTACGCTTCCCCCATTTCCTGGCCGGAGCCGCACTCCATGGCTTTCACTTTGAGATAGAGAGTCAGGTAGTGCTCGAGAACGCGCGGAGCGAACTCTGCGTGCTCGCTGTCGAGTATCGCAATTGCCACCATCTCGTAGCGGTCGTACAAATCCTGCGGCGATGCGGGGTCGCCCGGAAGCAGCGCAACGGCTTCTTCCAGGCGAGCGCCGACCGCCCGCAAATCAGCGGGTGTCTTCATGGTGTCTCCTAATTAGTTGAGTTGTATAGAAGTGCCCCAGAACGGAGCGAGGGAGGGGCTACCCGTGTAGCGCGGTGTGTATAGAAGCCGAGACTTCGTCTTCATCAAGCCAGCGGCCAGCGAGAGCCGTGGCTGTTTCTGCGATCATTTGAGGCAAATCAGCCGGCGGGAGATCCCATTCGCTGACTCGATCTATCGCTTCTTGGATGTGGTCGTTCATAACTGCGGACATAGAAAAATCCTCACTCGTGGTTTAGGTAGTAGGTAAGTCCCGCAGCCACTGCGAACAGCAGAAGCCACGGAAAGGCAGTGATCAGCAGTAAGCCGATCGAGACGAGAAAGACCCCAACGTGCCCGGACAGAGCGCCGAGCAGCGTCGAGATCACGAGCAAAAGCGTCGTGAACATGTGATTTCCTTGAGTTGGATGGTGGGGAGCACATCCAGCATTGCGCCGGAATGTCGGTATAGCGGCGGTACTAAGACCCGTTTTTGATGGGATGGGCCGTAAGTCGTTGATTTAAATTGCGGTTACGCGGTGAGTAGGTGCCTGACCGCTCGATTCAACATCGATCAGTCAAAGATCAGCGGACATAGCGTCACTTTTTACCGGCCTTTGTGGCTTTCCTGGGTGGTGTGGTCTTAGACGCGCCACTATGTGAATCGCCAGCGCCTGCCGACTTTTTGCTACCGGTGGTTCGCTTGCGTGTAGTTGCAGGTCTTTTAGTTCCATAGCCATCGAACCCCTGCGTAGCGTCGTTTGGCTGACAGCGTTCCAGATGCCGTTTTCGGCCTTCCTTTTTCTGCAGCACCCCTTCTGACACAAGCACCGCCGCTAGAAAGCTAGGGTTGTTCGCAGACTTGCCACGGAACAGCGGCGCTAGCGCATTGCTCGTCAGAGGACGATCAGCAGGCCAGTCATCCAGGGCCGTAAGGATTGCAGCGAGGCTGACCCATTCCTGGGAAAAGAAGCCGCCACCGGCTGCGACAGTCATACGGACGTGATCTTCTCCGTTCGTATCGGCACCTATTTGATAGGTCAGTTGCGATCCGTTACCAAGCGTTCGGCACTTGGCCGTTCGTTGTACGGAAACGGATTCCACAGCTTCCGCGGATGGGGTTTTGGGGTTGCTCGGGTTTTTTGCGGGCGAGCGGGTACTAGGTGCCATAGATAGCTCCTTTGATCGAAGGGTGTTGGCTGGGTTGATGGTGTTGGTAGGTTTGTGGTGCAGCCGTTGCGGCCTAAAGGATTCGCGTGGTTTGCGAAGTGTTGAAGACTGCGCAGGCGGTATCCGGGTAGCAGCTCTGCGAGATCGGTAACGGTCCGAGTCTTCCGCAGCATTGAAGCCGCGCTCGCTATAGATAGACTCTTCTAGTTTAGATACGCCATTCTTCTCGCTTTTGCACTGAGTTGGCGTAGACACTTTTCGTGCCTGACGAAAACTTAAGTGTTAAAAAAGCGCAACACAGGAGAAAGAAGCCATGATTGCGGAACTCGTCCATCCCGACACGGGGGAGAAATACACGGTAGATATCCCATCACTAACCTATGAACATCTGGATCGCATGAAAAAGGAGTACGCCGACGATCAACAGATCAAGGGGTACATCGACAGCCTTCCAGTCTCTGCTGAAATCAAGGCGCTGCTGTTCCGTATTACGAAATTTACTATCGCTGTGGGCGGGGTTGTTGTTCGAATTGGGAAACGGTTGCTCGAGATCACGATGCTACTCGTCAAAAAGTATCCGCACGCGGGCCTTGGGTTAGTGCTGGGCGCTTTGATCGCAAGTCTAATGGCGGCTATTCCATTGCTCGGTGCAGCGTTGGCCGCATTTTTGGGGCCCTTATTGATGCTTTTTGGTCTTGCTAAAGGCTTGTGGGAGGACGTGAGGGCCGAGGAACCTAAGCTGGCGGGTGATATTCTTTCTGCTGGTGAAGCATTTCAACCGCTGGGCGCGTAGCGGTGTCGATAGATGCCGAACTGGAAGACTTCTTTGCTACAGAGATTGATGCCGTTGTAGCCAACCCCGATCAGTTTCGTCGCAAGCTAGGCATAGGCAGGGAAGCTTTCCGTCTGCTTTCGGCTGTTGAAAATACCGGATCCTACGTCAGCGCAATCTCAAGTGGTGCGGGTGCTGCGGGCGTTAGTTACGCGGCTTGGTTATCGTCGCTCGGCGTGTTCGGGCAAGTGGGTTTGGCTCTAGGCGTAGTTGCCACCCCCGTTGGCATGGTGGGAGCGGCTGGCGCTGTTGGTGCCGGTACTTTTCTACTCACGCATCGACTGCTCAAGCGGTTACGGAGAGAAACCGTAGAGGAGGTCCCTAAGTTCATCAATTCCCCGCTTGACCTTTTGGGGATCAGCATCAGTGAGATACTTGCTCCCACACTTTGCAAGATTGTGCTGGCTGACGACGATGTGACCGAAACAGAGGTCGCACGCGTTCGATCTTACCTGATTGATGAATGGGGGTATGACGAGACTTTTGTTGCGCCACTACTGCAATTCGATGCTCGACACTCGGATGAGTGGAGCTGGGACCAACTTGGCGGCGCGATCAAAAGTGTCGATGCAACTGGGGACATAAAAGCACTTGATTTTTCTCGTGAGCTAATGAGGATCGCAGAGGAAGTAGCCGGCAGCGATGGCGTCGTCTGTAAGAGTGAACTGGCTCAGCTCGGTTTGCTGCGAGAAGCACTCGGGCTCAAGAAAGAGCGAGGATTACGGGTTAAGTCGCGCGCCGTCATGGCAAAGATGGGGCTGCGGCTCAGGGCGTAGCTCTTGCGTCTATCGGGACGATCTCCAAAGCAATACAAAATCATCTTCGTGCCACCATCCGAGGCCGCGCATACAAGTATTGAATGCAGCTGGCCGCTCTGTGGCGATGACGGTTGCTCTGGCCATACTGCGAGTTAACAGCCAAGTGCCCTTGGCGCTCAAGTAACCTGGAACGGCAGCACCTAGAATCAAGTCGGAGTCTGTAAGCACAGGCACGCGGTCGATGTGTGTGTCTGCCTCGTGAATACTCTTTCGCAGTGAGATCTTTTCGCAGAGCGCGTAGTTGAAGCGCAGCTCGGCCATATCGGCATTACTGAGGTGTCGAGCGTGGTCGGTCCATTCAGTAATTCCTGTACCGGTGCAGCCAGTGAGCAGCATGCCCACGGCCATGAAGCATCGGGCGGGAAATGGGAATTTGAGGGCTGTTCTTTGCATGGGTGGCTTTTCTCTGTCTCTATGTTTATCCCTATTTCCAGCGTCGTAATCATTGCCTGTCTCAGTAGCTGCGCGGGTATAACGCGCGAATGGGAAAATTATGTGAGACACGTAGCAGGGCGACTTCGCAAACCGTTGCTTGCGATCTGGACTCGAGCCTGAGTGCTTGCCGCAGTACGACACCGGTCTATGGCGAACAGGTAAAGGTCAGGCTGTGGTGATTCTGCAGTAGCGCTTGGCGCTGCGTGGTGTCACGCCGCTGTTTTCAGGTAGTAACCTCTTAGATTTTCTTCGGCGGCGATTTACGATGACAAACCATAGAAAGGTAGCATATCGGATCTGATACTCTGGTTGCGTGTGAGTGGAGATTCGTCTTTCTTCCATGTTAACTGTGGCTCAAGATGCGATACAGATTTCGGATGCTAGCGAGTTTATACAAGGTGCTACTGAAGAGCGAAGATCACTACTGAGCTTTCTGCAACGAAACAAAACGATGACAAACGGCCGAAGCTACCCCGACTCCATCTCCATCGAGGAGAAAGAGCACGACAGCCGCATCGCCGCCGAGATGTATCTGTTTCTATCGAAGATGGTCAAAGTAGCTACCGAAGAAAAGCGGATCGATGATGAGCACGCTCTAGACTTATTAATGTGCTCAGTCGTGCAGTTATACACGCAAGAGTTTGAGACAACCCCACGGGGTGTGGGCGCGTACTGATCCAAGGAAGTCAAACGGTTTACACGATGTGTACTTCAATGCAACAGTTTCAAAAAACTCCACTACGAAAGGCGTTGTCGATTTATGGCTAAAGAATGGACTAGACAAGCGTTTCGGCACATTGGACTGGCTTTTTTTGCTGGTGTGCTGGCATACGGTGGTGCAATTCTAACTGGAGCGCTTCCACAGCCTGGCGCGTTGATTGAATCAATTCGAAATCGAGTTGTCCCGGTTTGCAGCACCAAATTATCAGACTCGAAAAAATTCAAGGTGCTGTTAATACCTTCGAGTTCCCAAGCTCCCTTAGATTTCACGCCGCCAGTAAGGGCATTTTTGGAGGAATATCCCTATGTCGAGCACATGACAGCTTCCCGCACTATCTCCGTGAATACCGACAAGCCGAGTGGTCTTGCTTTGAGCGAATCCGGCGATATGGCAAAAAGGTATGCAAGTGATTGCGGTGCGGATTTGGCAATATGGGGCGAGGTTATCAATGATTCCACGGTAATTATAAGATTCGCAGACGAATTTATGGATTGGTCGAAGCCAGCGACTTTCGAAGAAGTTGGAATTCGAAGAAGCGTAACCGTAGAAACTGAATTGCCTCGATTGCCAGAAGAATTTTATATTTTTTTTGGTGGGCACGTATTCACTTTCTTTGCTCAAGCCACTCAAGCCTTGATACTCGAAGCAAATCGAGATACTTCAAAGTTCAATGTGGATCCAATAAAAGAGCTGGTGTCCCGGCAAGTTGATGTTCTGAGGCGTAACGCATATTTAGATAGATGGACTGGCCCGCCTGTGTTTCTAAATATTTTCACAGCTGTTACGTTTATCTATCAGAAAAACGGTGATGAAAAATTTGCCGCACTAGCAGACGATTATTATAAGTACGCACAAGAGTTTGTTCCCGCGGCGATGATGCCGTATTTTGAGGTTCCGCATGCGCTATTGATGTTGGCTCGAGCAATGCATGAGAATCCGGACTCAATGGAAGCTTTGGGCTATTTTAAATTGGCAGAGCAGAAGCTGCTTAGAGGTGCGGCGGATCTTTGGTTCCCTGATGATTCGCATGGGAGAAAGTATCTTCTGATTTCGTTGGCGATAGTCCAAGCGGTCAAGGCGGAGTACTACACCGTCAATGAATATTTTCGTGATCCTTGTGAGGCATCAATGTTGGTGAATAAAGCTAGTGCGAATTTCCGAAGTGCGGAAGCGCTTATAGGTGATGTGATGTTTCCGTCGACGTTGATAGGCACAGCAGTGACGTCACTAGAAAAGTTGACCAGTTTTTATGAGGACTTGGACTGCAGTTCTCCGGATGGCCTTTAAGTCACGTTTAGTAAAGTATTTATCCATGTAATCCTAGCTCTTACGGCTCACGCTATGCATTTGCTGAAGCCATCGCTTACAGACCAATGGCTCGGAGCAATATACCGGCTTCAACTCTCTGGAAACGAATCGAGGCCTTGGTTGTTTCGATTTGCTTTCACGGAAAACGCGGCGGGAGTAAGTACTGAAACAGTCGTTTAGTTGGACTAACAAGCGAGTTGTTCACCTCCCGTCGCGCCGGTTGTCGATATCGCTGTCGGACGCCGTCGGCTACCGGTAAGGGCAAGACAAGATCGAGCGATGCTGGGGCGATACCAAGGCTCACACGTTGAAAGCACGGCTGCCGGGGTGATCTTGTGGCTGGAGTACGTGCTGCCTTTGGTTCGAGAAAAGCGGCTAGGAGTGACGGCCCCCATTATAAACCGACGTCGCGGGTAGAGGGGTATGCTGAGGTGTTACGCAAGCAAATCTCGAAGAAGCGTTGTTCCGATGCGGTCGTGTCTGTCGCTCGGGGCTTTGAGAACAACTTACTTATTTGAGTGATTTCAGAGCCGCCGCCAAAGTCTCGGTACACCTGGTAGAAATCTCCCCGTAGGCGAAATGACCATTGGTGAAGCAAGTTACTGCTCTCCCCAGGCATCTATCCCACTAACTACAGAGCGATAGTTTTTACCGCCTTATTTTAACCCAGTGCCCCTTTTTTACTTCTTTCCAGGCGCGCCACGATAGTGTCGGTGTTGCACTTAGGTCATAATGCGGCACAGAGCCCGGGGGCTGGATGCAAATCGACACTATGGCGAAGTATTCTTGATCCTATGACGTTCGTTCCTGAAGTAAGCCGCGGTTATCAGGACAGCAAATCGTAGATTATCTCGTCGATTCTCTTGCATGCAGCGGTTCCGGATAGCGCGTTTCGCACAGCGCGTCTCTGAGCGGAAAAATGCTTCGACGAATCTGTCTCAACACTGCCAGCCAATTGCGCTGCTTCCTCGCCAAGGCCAGACAACTCAATATGGTCTGTTTCATGGCTCGAGAACTCTGGAAGCGGTAGGCCCCAGACGTACTTATCGATGTGACGCTCGTCTTTTCCATACGACATCAAGGGGCGTACAAGCTCAGTAGTCACCGGAGAGTTAAGAAATGCGCAGATGTAATGCGCTTCATCCATGCTCGCTGCAGCTGCCCAATAAAGGCCGTTGCTCACTACAGCGCGCTTATTCGTGACGATAGCCGCTGACAAGTGCATTCCTGACTTGTTGTAAACGACTCGTATCTTGGGAATTGGAAATTGCTTAGACAGCTTCGAATGATAGTCGAGCTGTTCAAGAAGAGTAAGCCTGTCGCTAGATCGATGTTTTTCCCAGCACTCCTCTGCTGCGCGCCACCAATCCGCGAGTCCAATATAGAGTTCCAAGTCTTCGTCACTGGACCCGAGCAACTTCGTTCCATTCCACGGGACGATTACCTGTAATGGAGCCATCATTGAGTACGGCAGTAGACTTTCGCCGCTGTAGAGCGGCCGAACGAATTCGGTTTCAACCGTGCCTTCGAAGCTAGCAAGGGCCTTCCAGGGCTTCTTTTCATTGGCGCTGCGGGACGATTTGATGCTCTTTCGACCAGCTGGAACCCCGAGTGGGCTAGCGTCACGTTCTTCGACCATGAACAAAAGCCTTGGCGATAAGATTGCGCCGTTGGCGAACCGGGCTTTATAAGCTGACTGTATGGTTGTATCAAAGATACGCGCTTCGTCCGTAATTCTGGACACACAGGGCTCCACTTCGCTCCAATGTGCATCTGAGCCTGGTAGCTTCCCCTGCCATGACTCGATTTGCGCTGGCATCTGTACGGCTTGTTTACTTTTTTTACCAAAGATCACGCTAGCGCCCCGAGGAAAAAAATGCGGGCGTAGCTTTCGTAAGTCCCACGAGGGCGTAAAACTCACTGCGACAGGTTCTACCGAGTCAGGAAACTCCCCACTCCTGAAGCCGGAGTACTGCCCGCGATCAACAACAGCATTGGGCATTACAAACGCGAAATCACCGTCGTCCCGTAGATAAAGCTGACAAGACCGGGCAGCGAAAAGGGCAGATAAGTCCTGCTGTGTCGCGACGGCTGCGCCATGCCACAACCCTCTGCTTTCGCTCATCGAACGGAAAACTGCTTGCATGTCTGGTGGCATGTGACGATATGCGAGCCACGGAGGGTTCCCAATGAGCCGATCTACCCTATTCTTGGATTGCGCAAGCCACATTGGTCTCGCTAAGTTTCGGACGTAGTACCCCCAGATGTGATCGCGGCCCTGGTCATGCAAATCACACATAATTCTGAACGTGTCACGCAAAGCAGGTTGGTCGGCAGTAGAAATGGCAAGTCTTTGAAAAATACCCGAGAGGCTGGGAACTGGGCTACCCGCCTTTCGATTAGCTGCGCGGTCTGCCATTTCCTGTACGAGTTGATCGAAAGTACCGGCGTTGTTGAGGAGGTTGTCGGGGAACTTAAGTTCGTCTGAGAACAGCTGAACGCCGTCATCTGTTTCTATGGTCAATGTCCCCTTGGACAATAGATCTGTCTGTTGTTCTCGCCACTGGACTGAATCGCCGAGAAATACGGGCACTTGGATCTCGCCTCGATTAGGGTCTGTGAGGCGTGATCTACCTATCGCAAGTAGGTAAGTAACTCTAGCAAGGGTAACGGCAACAGGATGCAGTTCTAGGCCGATGACGTGTTGCGTGAGCTGGGTAAGTGTTTCGTCCAGTGGCATAAGCTTCTGCTCTGCAGCTCGAAGATATCTGCGGACTGCGTGGAACAGAAAAGTGCCTGACCCGCAGGCTGGGTCGAGGACACGCTGATTCAGTGGATCATCTACGGTCTTCTCCACAATCTGGTTGGCCAGCCAATCTGGAGTGTAGTACTCACCCAACCTTTTTCGTGTGGCTGCTCCAATCACTGATTCGTAGAGAACTTTAAGTACATCCTGCTCAACAACGGACCAGTCGAATCGACCAAGTCTTCGAGCGAGGGACCTCACGAACGCCTGTCCCCCATCTACCTCCAAGACCCAATCGAAGAAGTCTTGCTCTACAACGCCATGAACCCCGCTTTCATCAAACTTGCTTCCGGAAAGTAGAGAGATGGGAGGCAGCGATTCAACCGGCAAACCAATAACAGCGTGAGCAATAATTTCCGCCGAATTCACTAATAACGTGTGCTCGACAAACAAGTCGTCACTTCCGTCGAATTGGGTGCCGAGTGCAGAAGTAAGAAGCTTGGACCAAAGAGACCTCTTGAGCTTTACCGAGGGTTCGTCTTTGTTTGCTTCGTAGAGCGACTTGATCGAGGCTTTGTCCAGCGCGTGCGAGCTGCTTCCGACGCCAAGCCTAGCCCGAATTTCTCTCGCGGCCGGGCTAATGGCTGTTGCGGTGGCAAGAACACCTTCCAACCAAACCAAGAACTCGTCAACTTCTGGATTAGCCGCATTAACGACTATTGTTGAGACAGACTTTAACTCTCCTTCAGACGCGCGATAACAAGCCCACTCCGCCCCATCAGTAAGCAAGCCAATGTATCTATGGCCTGATTGATGCTCTCGTTCGCTTACATAACCGTACAGTTGTTCCACCGCTTCGGCACGTACACTGCCTTTTCTGAGGTCCTTTTTGACCTCGATGACCGTTGATCCCATTTCTATGTCAATCCGCCGACGGTCTCCTAGAGGCGACTCAAGGACGATATCGTGAAGATCTTCGATATCAAGGTTAAGAGGAGCGATCAGTAGTAGCTGACGCACGTCAGCTTGAATCATTGCTTCCGTGCGAGGAGCATCACGGTCTGCAAGCGAAAAAATTTGCTGCCTAATTGTGGCGCTATTCGTCATCGATGCAATTTGAAAATTCGCAGGTTAGCATTGACCGTCTTAGCGTTAGCGGAGTTGTTCCACGAGAGTCTATGATGGTCTTCATCATTAACGGGGGACACCGGGGGGGCATTAAACTGACGTTTTAGCAACGGTTTAATGAAGATCGCCCCATGTCCCACGCAGGCTTGATACTAGGCCTTCCCGAGCTAGAGGTCGACCGCGTCGATCGTATTGAATCGACCCCGGTCTATGCCACGCCCAAGAGGCAGCCCTGCTACGGTCTGCATCCGAAGGTCCAGATCGAGCCGACGTACCAGCGCACCTTGAAGCACATGCGCCCGGGGCAATCCGCCAATGGCTGATAAGGTTTGCGCGAGGCTATGCCTGAATGAAAAATACACCGCATTACGTCTTCAGGACAAAAAACTGAAACGGGCGTTAACGTGAAATCACGCTCTCGTCGGGTGCTTGCAAAGTCCACATCTGCGCTGATGGCTGCGATCGAGGTGTACAACAAGCCAAATATGGCATTTCGAGAGGAGAATTTTGCGATTCTGGCGATCAATGCGTGGGAGCTTCTGCTGAAAGCAAGGCTTCTTCAAGTCTCAAAGAATCGTCTCAGCTCAATACTTTTGTACGAAAGACGTAGGCTCTCTGACGGGACTTTCTCCAAAAAGCGATATAGAAAGACAAATCGCTCGGGTAACCACGCGTCGATTGGTCTATTTCAGGCACTCGACATACTTGCAGCTGAGTACAGCGACTCCGTTCCCGCGGTTGTGCGACTTAATCTTGAGGCTTTGTGTGAGGTTCGAGATAACGCGATCCATTTCTTGAATGACGATGAGACACTGATCCAAAAGGTGTATGAATTAGGTACGGCAACGGTCAAGAACTACCTGCACTTGCTGCGTGCCTGGTTCGGTACATCTCTCGACGGATACCAAATGCACTTGATGCCGATCGGCTTTGTGGGAACAAGGCGTCATGCAGTAGGTGTAGTGCTCAATACTGAGGAGCGTACCTGGCTGAAGTATGTAGAGATGATGGAGCACGACGTCGACGATGATGTTTCGAATGATACGAACTTGACGTTGGATGTGGATATCCGTCTGCGTCGCAGCTCGGAAAGTAAGCTTGAAGTTCGCATTTCAGACGCGCCCGACGCGTTAGAAGTGCAGCTATCAGAGGAGGACGTACGGGACAGATACCCTTGGGACTACAGTATTCTGACTGCGCGGCTCACACAAAGGTACAAGGATTTCAAAGCAAACAAAAAGTACCATGACTTACGTAAGCCGTTAGAAAGTGACCACAGCCTCTGCGTTGTCAGATATTTGGATCCAGGCAACCCTCGGAGCGCGACAAAGAGGTTCTTTAGTCCGAATATTGTGCGGAAGTTCGACCCGTATTACACACGGTCCGATTGAGTTCATACTGGCCATTCAAGGCAGAAATCATGCCCGACACTACGGGCAGCACTGACTCTCAACCCATAGTCGATTGGTCATTCCGATAAGAAAGGGCACGTGATTGAATGGTGGGCCCAGTAGGACTTGAACCTACGACCAATCGATTATGAGTCGACTGCTCTAACCAACTGAGCTATGGGCCCGGAGGAGGGTGGTGCTCTGCGAGGGGCGCGATTATAGGTGATCGCTTTCGGTCTCGCACGGT
>JBCCNK010000018.1:0-24187 GCA_039025875.1 Pseudomonadota bacterium | reverse complement strand
CTCGAAAGTTTCCTGCGCAGGAGGCCGTAACTCGTGTGCAGGGCGTTGAGTTTCAAGTAGGAAGAACAGGCGCCATCACGCCTGTGGCACGGCTTGAGCCGGTGTTCGTCGGCGGCGTAACGGTGAGCAATGCGACGCTGCATAACCTTGATGAAATTGCGCGCCTTGAGCTGCGTCTCCGAGACAGCGTGATCGTACGACGTGCGGGTGATGTGATCCCCCAGGTAGTGTCGGTATTGGCGGATCGACGTCACGAGAACAGCCCGATGATTGAGGTGCCCACCACTTGTCCCGTTTGCCCATCCCCTGTTGAGCGTGTGAGCGGTGAGGCAACGCTTAGATGTACCGCCGGGCTGACCTGCCCTGCCCAACTAAAGGGCTCGGTTCGCCATTTCGCGAGTCGTCGAGCCATGGACATCGACGGTCTCGGCGAAAAAGTCATTGAACAGATGGTGCATCGGGGCCTTGTGCGGGGTCTGGCTGATTTATTCACCTTGACCGTCGAGGACCTGCTGCCTCTTGAGCGAATGGGAGAGAAATCGGCGACCAACCTTGTGTCATCCATTGCGGCGAGTCGAGAGACGACTTTTGCAAAGTTTATCTACGCTCTGGGTATTCGAGAGGTAGGGGAGGCGACCGCCGCAGCGCTCGCGTCCCAGTTCGTCGCGCTGGACAAACTCAGAGAAGCAAGCGAAGAGGAGCTGCTTGCGGTCCCGGACGTGGGTCCGGTGGTGGCAGAACATGTACTTCAGTTCTTTGCGAGTGAAGCCAATCTCGAACTCCTCACTGCGCTGCTGGAGGCAGGCCTAACCTGGCCCGTTACTCCTTCGAGCGATGACAAACCAGGCCCCTTGAGTGGTCAGACCTGGGTAGTCACCGGCCGTCTGGATGCGATGAGTCGTGATGACGCCGAGGCAAAACTGCAAAGTCTCGGTGCCAAGACAGCGAAGTCCGTATCTTCCAAAACCAGTACAGTTCTCGCCGGCCCTGGTGCTGGCAGTAAGCTTAAACGTGCGCAACAGTTGGAAGTCGATGTTATTGATGAGCCCACGTTTCTGGCTCTGCTCGAGCAGTTTTCGCCGTGATCCGCGTTGTGGCGGGGACCGAAGATGAAGCTCATAGAGTGCCGCGACCTCATTCGCGGTTGTTTTTGCTGTTTCGGCGGGCGCTGGCGATCACTCCAATAAGTCGAGCCCTGGGACTGGTCACACTGCTTGTCCTTGGCGCCTGCAGCACTTCACCTCCTGATAATCCTGACAACCTGTGTGATGTATTCGACGATAAGCGGCGTTGGTACAAAGCCGCGCGAGAATCTCAGGATGAGTGGGGAACGTCCATCCCGGTCCTGATGGCATTTATCCATCAGGAATCTCGGTTTCGTGCCAAGGCCAAACCTCCGCGTAAGAAGATCTTGTGGGTCATCCCGGGACCGAGGCCTTCGGATGCATATGGCTACAGTCAGGCGCTGGAGTCGACCTGGAGCGCCTACGAGAAATCTGCAGGCCGCTACGGAGCTGACCGCGATAAGTTTGCCGACGCCGTTGATTTTGTCGGCTGGTATAACCACCAGTCTTATAAGCGCAACAAGATCGCGCGCGATGACGCCTACCGTCTTTACCTCGCGTATCACGAGGGCCATGGCGGCTATTCGCGCGGCACCTATAAAAGTAAGGAGTGGCTGGTGAGCGTCGCTCGGAAGGTCGCCGATCGATCAGAGCGCTTCCGCCGACAACTTGATAGCTGCGAATCCCGGTACCAGAAGAAGCGTAGCTGGATTCCGTGGGTATGACTCGAAGGGCGGCCAGTAGCTTGACCTAGTCGCGAACGTCGCCTCATGCCCGAGAACTTGCGCTTAATTGGGTTACATCACTGCTCATGCATTCGCCAGGATTTATGTGACAGGTTTATGAAGTTCTGGCCGATTTTTGTCATCTTTATGTCACACGTCGAGAGCACCATGCGCGGGTCCTGTCACAGACGGTGGTGGTCATGAAAGAACGCACGGTACTGGTGGTTGACGATGAGGCCGCGATTCGCGATATGTTGCGGATGGCGCTCGAAATCGTCGACTTCAATTGCCTGGAAGCAGAGAACATTCAGGATGCGCACAGCATCGTGGTCGATAGGCGGCCAGACATCGTGTTGCTCGACTGGATGCTACCCGGTGGTAGTGGTATCGAGCTTCTGCGTCGCCTGAAACGTGACGATACAACCTCGGAGATCCCCGTGATCATGCTGACCGCGAAAACTACCGAGGACAATGTCATTCAGGGGTTGGATGTGGGTGCCGATGACTACATCACCAAACCATTTGCACCTCGCGAGCTGATTGCTCGGATCAAGGCACTACTGCGACGGGCGGGTGTCGGGGAGGGCGCAGATCGTATGCAGGTCTCTGAGCTGGTTCTTGACGGTAAGAGTCGACGCGTGTTTCTCGATGACGATCCGCTGGACATGGGGCCTACCGAATTCAATTTGCTGCAATTTTTTATGTCACACCCGGAAAGAGCCTACAGCCGTAATCAGCTTCTCGACCAGGTCTGGGGTGCCAACGTTTACGTTGAAGAGCGAACGGTTGATGTGCATATTCGAAGGTTACGCAAGGCGCTGCAGAAGGGTATGAAAGACTACAGCGGCCTGATCCAGACCGTGCGCGGAACGGGTTATCGCTTTTCTTCGCGAGGAGTCACCGCGGGGTGAACCTGGTGGGCAGTTGGCGCGCGGAGCTGCGCAAACTGCTCCTAGTCATTGCGGCGTCCGCCGCGCTTGGCTGGGTGACCGGCTTTGCCGTCGAACTGTTAGCGGCTGGTTTGATGGCACTCATAGCGAGCTGGCTTTGGCAACTGTGGAGGTTGCGTCGTTGGCTTGAAAACCCTGATCTCGCACCACCGGAGAGTCGCGGTATCTGGGGTCTTGTATACGACACGATCTATGGCCTGCAGAGAGAGAGCCGGGATGCCCGAGGTCGCCTTCAATCCACGGTGGATTACCTGCGCAGTTCCTTTGCGTCCATGCGTGATGGCGTCGTCATTCTCACGCAGAGCGGGGCCATCGAGTGGTCGAACGACTCAGCTGGTCGGCTTTTGGGTCTCCAATACCCTCGTGATCGTGGTCAGCCAGTGCTAAACCTTCTGCGTTGGCCAGAGTTCCACGATTACTTTCTTGGCAACGATTTTCAGCAGCCCCTGCAGGTACCTAGTGCCACGAACCCCAGACAGATTCTTCAGATAGAGATCACCACGTTCGCAGGTGGCGACTTTTTGCTGTTCTTCCGGGACGTTACCCGAGTCGTACAAACAGAGCAGATGCGCCGAGACTTCGTCGGAAATGTCTCTCACGAGTTGCGAACACCTCTTACTGTTTTTAAAGGTTACCTTGATAACATCGGAATCAGCGATCTCGCCGCGAATGAGCGGGTAAGCCAGGCTCTCGAACAGATGGGTAGCCAGGTCCAACGTATGGAAAACCTGCTGACCGATCTGCTGTGGCTTAGTCGTATCGAAAGCGTGCGGGAGGAGAAAAAAACTGAGGCTGTGGACATACCGCGCATGCTGAAGGAGCTGCGTGAGGAGCTCCGCACAAGTGATCCCGATCGGCTGATCGTGCTTGAGCTTGAAAGTTCGAAGTCCGTCACTGGAGACTACCGGGAGTTGCACAGTGCCGTATCGAACCTCGTCATTAATGCGATCAAGTACAGTGAGCCTGAACACCCAGTGGTCGTGAGTTGGGAAGAAACTGACGAGGGCCTGCTGCTAAGTGTGCTAGATCGTGGGATAGGCATTGAGGAGGACCACATGCCCCGGCTCACGGAACGGTTTTATCGTGTTGATGAGAGCCGCAGCTTGCAAACCGGCGGCACGGGTCTGGGTCTTGCCATCGTTAAGCACGTGGCGGCCTCGCATCGGGCAGATCTTAAGATCGAGAGCGAGCCTGGCCGCGGAAGCACCTTCGCTCTCCAGTTTAACGATGCATGACGGGCGCGCGGGGTAGGCTACTGCGAGGGCTGCTGATACTCGCCGTCACAGTTTGCGTCCACCCAGCCTGGGCGGATGTTGGAACTCACTCGGGTCCACAGGCACCGGCTCGGTCTCCGAGTGGCGCCGATAGACCGCTGGTTCTAGCCCAGGCGTCTGAGACGCCAGCTCGTTCAGGCTCGGGTTCCGTCATGCCGGGTGCGCCGCCCCTTCGTGGGAAGCTGGTAAGCATAGGTAGCGATACACTCGGTTCCCTGTCATCTATCTGGGCTGAGTCGCTAACCGAGTCCTATCCCGGGGTTCGCGTGCAGGTGCGCGCTATCGGTTCGGCCGCTGCACCGACTGCGCTGCTCGAGGGCACCGCTGACCTGGGACCCATGAGTCGTCCCATGGCAGCGGCAGAAACCGGAGCGTTCTATCGTCGCTTTGGTTATCAGCCAATGGCGATAACGGTCGCTCGCGATGAACTGGCCGTGTTCGTGCATCGTTCCAATCCTATTGAATCCCTGTCGCTTAAGTCATTGGATGCGGTGTTCTCGGACACGCGATTGTGCGGTGGCGAGGCGCCTGTAGATCGATGGGGGCAGCTGGGCCTCGCTCGGGTTTGGGCGGAACGCAGCGTTAACCTGTACGGACGTACGACTGCTTCGGGTACTTACAGTGTGTTTCGTTCCACCGTGCTGTGTGGCGGCGATTTTAAGGCCCGGATGAGTCGCCTAGTCGGCTCGTCGGCAATTGTCCGTGCGGTTGCAAGCGATGTCTATGGCATCGGCTTTGCCAGCGCTGGGTATGTGAACGCAGGTGTGAAACGAGTCCAGGTAACCGGTACCGGTGAAAACGCCAATCGTCGTATGTCACGTCAGCTTTACATCTATATCAATCGACCTCCGGGCGCTTCACTCGATCCGCTGTTAGCCGCCTATTTGAGGCTGGTCTTAAGTGAATCGGGCCAGAGTCGAGTTCGGTCCGCCGGTTATCAGGAGCTTCCGATGGCCGAACGACAACGCCAGCTCCGCTCGTTGAGTCTTGGAATCGCGCCCGAGGTCAGCGGAGCTTTATGAGTATGGATAGCTCCCCGAGTCCGGCGACTGCGAGCATCAGCCTTTCCCGGCGCGTCACGGATCGACTGGCCACAGCGCTGGTCGGCGCTGCTGGGGCCACGATCATCGGTTTGATCCTGCTCATATTGGCGTATCTGCTCTACTCGGCGTTACCGCTGAGTCGTGGTGCCGCGATTGGTGCGCGCGATGCGCGACCACTCCTGGTCAACCCTGCGGTGTTTTCAACACTTAACGGAAGTCGCTGGTTGTTGGAGACCGAAGTGTCTCTTAAGACAAGCGAAGAAACCCAGTGGTGGACGCGTTCTGCGGGCCAGGGTGCTGTTCTGGTTGATCAGTTTCGACTAAGTGTGTTCGTTCTGGACGGAAGTTCAGCTGTCGAAGCGCCCGCGGTGTCTGCGGACTCCACAGAAGACGAGACGCACATAGCAAGACTGCTGGATACGATTACTTTAGAAGGTTCCCAGGCACACGGCCCCTTAGCTGCCGCACAGCGGGACGTTCACGTCGACGAATGGAACGGACAACTGTTGGTGTCATTCATAAACGCGAATGGTCGCGCAGAGATTCGAGCGCTTTCAGTTTCCGGCGCAGACGCGAGCTTGTCGGCGCAGGGTTGGGAACTGCCGGGGCCTGCCACTACGGTCCAGTCGTTGCTACTGGATGCATCGAGAATGCAGATCTTTGCCATACGAGGTGGCGTGATTGCACGTTACTACCTTGAAGACGGTGCATTGCGCCGGGAGAACGCTGAGTTCGGTGTCACTCCGAAGCTACTGAAGCTTGGCTGGGGGCCTCGGCGAGAGACCCTGCTTGCGGTCGATGAGCAGCAACGTGTGCTGCGGTTCGATCTCGCAAGGCCCGCTATGCGGCTGTTGGGTGAGCCTCGCCCGATACCGTTCGAAGTATCAGCTCTGGGTAGCGAACGTGACCGCCGCGTGACCTATGTGAGTGGTCCCGAGGGTCAAGTGGCCTTGTTTGTTCCGACTATCGACGGATTTTTACTGGAGCGGACCCTTGAGGGTGTAACCGACAGTGAACCGGTTACGCTGAGTCTTGATGGAACTTGGTTCCTGCAGGACCAGGGCGACGCACTCGTGCGCTGGCGAGTGCTCAACGAATATCCTGAAACGGGCTGGCGTTCCCTTTGGTTGCCGGCCAGTTACAGCGCGCAGGATAACCCGGCTTATTCCTGGCAGCCCGACGGCGCTGCTATCGGTGTGCTTTCTAAGTTCTCGCTTAGTCCACTGCTTCTGGGCACATTGAAAGCTGCGGGTTACGGTATGCTCGTCGCGGTGCCTCTGGCTTTTGGAGCGGCGATCTATACCGGGTTCTTTCTCGTCCCGCGTCAACGGAACCGCATCAAGCCAGTTATCGAACTCCTCGAAGCGTTTCCTACCGTAGTTTTAGGATTTATCGCTGGCCTCTGGCTCGCACCCAGGCTGGCCGACAATCTGTTTGCTGTACTGGCGGCCCCACTCTTATTGATTGGAGTGCCGCTTCTGGCGTCTGCCATTCAGCGACGCGTCTCTCATCCGAGTCATCGTATTCCCCGGTTTCGCCTGCTGATTCTGTCTTACCTACTTTCTCTTTATGTGTTGTTTCTGTTTGCGCCGGATCTGGAAACCCTTTTTTTCGATGGACCGTTGCGCGATTGGCTTTGGCTCCGCTTTTCGATTCCGTACGATCAGCTGAACGCGCTACTCGTCGGACTCGCCATGGGAATCGCGATAACGCCCGCCATGTTCTCGATTTGTGAGGACGCTATCTTTGCCGTGCCTCGCGCTCTGAGCGATGGCAGTCTCGCACTCGGTGCCACGCGCTGGCAGGCACTCTACCGCGTTGTCTTACCCGCCGCGTCCCCGGCATTGCTCTCGGCTGTATTGATCGGTCTCTCGCGCGGCTTCGGTGAGACGATGATCGTGTTGCTTGCGACAGGTAACTCCCCGCTGATGGACTTGTCTCCGTTCTCAAGCCTGCGCAGTATCAGTGCCACCATCGCGATTGAGCTTCCCGAAGCTGCGGCGAGCAGTACTAACTTTCGGCTCTTGTTCCTGGCCGCGCTGGTGTTGTTTGCGCTGACTTTCCTAATGAATACGATCGCCGAAATCTACCGGCAACGTTTGCGATATGCCTACTCACGAAGCTGAAACGCTAACCTCGAGTGCCGAGACGCTCGACGACGGGGTCCGCCGCGCCGAACCCTTCGTCTGGCTGAGCGCAGCGGCTGTTGTGACGGCAGTCTTACTTCTTGCAGGTCTTGTGGTTCTTCTCGCTGGCAACAGCCTGCGCTTCTTCTGGCCTCAACCAGTGGTGTTTTTAAACGCCAGCAGTGTCGGCCAGGCCGGCTTGCTGGGGGTAGTGCTGCGTCGGGAGACGCCCCGGGATTCTATTCAGGAACAGCTTCTCGTACTGCGCGGAGGCCAGGAATTTTTCTCGTCACCTGTGGAGTGGATATCGGCGCAGGACATTCAATCAGAGGAGAGACCTAGGCACGCGGTCACAATTGAACGGGTTGATCGCGGCAGACTGTATGGGTTTCTCGACGCGCTTGACGTCCGTGGGGAACGTATCAGCCTGGCAGCACTGCCCCCGGAAGAGGCCCTGAGGCTGTTTCTTGCAGCGCTAGAGCGATCGACGTCGATGAGCGCCGATCAGCTTCGCTATCGACTGCGCCTTTCAACTGGGCAGATAGTCGAGCGACCGGTTGCCAGCGTGTCTTCCCTTCATTTTGCCAATGCGATGAGCTGGAGCGAGAAGGCGATCTACTTCCTGCAAGCGATTGGGCGCTTTCTTACGGAGTCTCCGCGACAGAGTAACGTGGAGGGTGGAGTTCTCACTGCAATTGTAGGTACGGTGATGCTCGTTCTGCTAATGACAATTGTTGTAGCGCCTCTCGGTGTCACCGCGGCGATCTATTTGAATGAGTACGCGCGTGGCGGCCCGGTCACACGACTGGTTAGGATCGCCGTGAATAACCTGGCGGGGGTCCCGTCTATTGTGTATGGGGTATTTGGCCTCGGGTTCTTCGTGTATGCCATCGGTGGTTCGCTGGACTCTGTGTTTTTCGCTGATCGCCTACCTGCACCTACGTTAGGAACTCCTGGCCTGCTTTGGGCATCGTTGACCATGGCGTTGCTGACCTTACCAGTCGTTATCGTTTCGACCGAGGAAGGCCTCGTACGCGTTCCACGCACCCTGCGCGAGGGCTCGCTGGCGCTTGGGGCAACCCGCGCAGAAACAGTCTGGCGCGTAGTATTACCCAGCGCGCTGCCCGCAGTGCTTACCGGATTAATCCTGGCGATAGCTCGAGCAACGGGTGAGGTCGCACCCCTCATACTGGTGGGTGTCGCGAAATACGCACCGGGTCTCCCGATAAGCGCTGAGTTTCCCTATGTTCATTTTGATCGTCAGTTCATGCACCTGGGCTTTTACATCTACGACCTGGGATTTCAGAGTCCGCAGTTGGAGACTGTGGAGGGACTGGTCTTCGCCACGGCCTTGTTGCTCGTAGGAATCGTGCTCATGCTTAACCTCTCTGCGGTAATTCTGCGCGGCAGGCTGCGAGAGGCCTTTTCGGTAGAGGAGGGGTTTCGATGAGTCAGTACAGCATCAACGTCCGAGCACTCAAAAGAGCGCCCAATCGTGACGCCGAGTCGAGCGCTTGTCTTCGGGTCGAAAATCTAAATCTGCGCTACTTGCGCAGTCAGAGTGACGCTCTCCACAACATCAGTCTCGCGATTCCACGTAAGCGAGTCACGGCTTTCATAGGTCCGTCCGGGTGCGGTAAGTCCAGCCTACTGCGCTGCTTCAATCGCATGAATGACCTAATTGAAGATTGCCGTATTTCCGGGCAGGTGTACCTCGAGAGTGAGGATATCTACGGGCCACGCGTGGACGTCGCCGCTTTGCGGCGACGAGTGGGAATGGTCTTTCAAAACCCAAACCCGTTTCCGAAATCGGTTTACGAAAACGTAGCGTTTGGGCTTCGAATTCAGGGCATAAACAAGAAGCGCGTATTAGATGAAGAGATTGAGAAAGCGCTGCGCGCCGCTGCGCTGTGGGACGAAGTTAAAGATCGAATGGGGTCAAACGCGCTCACCTTATCTGGCGGCCAGCAGCAGCGCCTGGTTATTGCACGTGCGATTGCAGTGCAACCCGAAGTCCTGCTACTGGACGAGCCCGCATCATCGTTGGACCCGATCTCAACGCTGAGAATCGAAGAGCTGATCTACGAGTTAAAGACGCGCTACTCCATTGTTATTGTTACTCACAACATGCAGCAAGCGGCACGCGTGTCGGATATGACAGCGTTTATGAACCTTGGTCGTTTGGTAGAGTTTGGTGAAACCGATACACTCTTCACTAATCCAAAAGAGTCGCAAACTGAGGATTACATTACCGGTCGATACGGGTAGGTCACGGTAGCGTGCCGTGCTGGGTTTCGCGTAACCTGCTAATTACTATCGCCCGTTGTAACTGTGTTTGCAGCTGTCGGTCACCGTAGCTGCTCAAAGCAGCCCGAGACAGCGGCTCGCCGCAAGTCTAGCGGGTTCCACGATCACGCAAACTACTCTCGTTCAGCACAGACGGGTAAGCAACTTACGCCCAATAGGGACATTCATGCAGGGCGACCAGCACCGACAGCACATTTCTGAACAATTCAACGCCGAGCTTGAAGCGATGAAGAACCACCTGCTTGAGATGGGTGGGCTCGTGGAGCAGCAACTGACGCTTGCGCTTGGCGCCCTCATTAATCGGGATAGCGGAGATGCGCAACTGGTCATAGATCGAGACCGTGAGGTCGATCAGCTGGAGATGCAGGTCGATGACGAGTGTTCTCGAATCTTGGCGCGTAGGCAGCCAGCAGCCAGTGACCTGCGTCTGGTACTTGCTGTGGCGAGATCGACCACTGACCTTGAGCGCATCGGTGACGAGGCGGTCAAGATAGCGCGCCAGGGTATCAAACTCTCGGAACTCGAAAGCTTTGGCGGCGGCATTGGGGAGTTTCGACAACTGGGACAGCACGTTTCACAAATGCTGCGTCATTCGCTGGATAGTTTTGCACGACTGGATACGAACCGCGCGTTTGATGTGGTGGTTGACGATGGCAATGTTGATGATGAATACGACCTGGCGACCGAGAGTCTGGTTGCCGAGGTACAGCGGGATAACACGCAGGTCCGTGCTGCTTTCCACTTGATGTGGGCACTTAAGGGCCTTGAACGTATTGGTGACCACGCGACGAACATCGCGGAGCAAGTCATTTATTTGGTAAGTGGTCGTGATGTCAGGCATACCAGCAAGATTGAGCTACGTAGCCTTATGAAGATTGACACCGGGGTGACTCCCTCGTGAGCCGTTTCTGGTCTCCCGTGGTACGCACGCTGACTCCCTATACGCCGGGAGAACAGCCACGTGGCGAAAACCTTCTCAAGCTCAATACCAACGAGAATGCGCATCCACCGTCTGATGCTGTGATGAGCGCGATTAACAGTACATCGGCCGACGAACTTCTGCGCTATCCTGACCCGCTGTGCATCGAGCTGCGAGCATCCGCGGCACAAGTGCATGGTGTTGATCCCGCGCAGGTGTTCGTTGGAAACGGCTCAGACGAGGTGCTGGCGCATGTTTTTCAGGCTTTGCTGAAGCACGGCGAGGCCCCGTTGCTGATGCCCGACATCAGTTACAGCTTCTATCCGGTGTGGACGCAGCTGTTTGGCGTCGACTATCGAACGGTTCCGCTTGGCGATGATTTTTCGATCGAGGTAGCGGACTATCAGGCCACGAACTCGAATGTCCTTTTGGCGAACCCAAACGCACCCACGGGAATGGCGATCTCCGTAGATTCGATCAGGTCACTGCTTGACTCGTCTCCGGAACGACTTGTGGTGGTTGATGAAGCCTATGTTGACTACGGCGCGGAATCGGTCGTGCCGCTCGTTAAAGAATACGATAATCTTCTCGTGGTTCAGACGCTGTCAAAATCCCGAGCGCTCGCCGGTTTGCGTGTTGGGTTTGCGTTCGGTGATCGATCACTGATCGAAGGGTTGGAGCGAGTTAAGGACAGCTTTAATTCTTATCCGCTGGATTTATTGGCGCAGAAGGCGGCCACCGCGTCACTAAATGATGAGTTGTGGTTTCAGCGCACGAGGGATGAGATCGTTCGTGTTCGCACTTGGTTTGAATCTGAGCTCCGGAACCTAGGCTTTTCGCCGCTCCCTTCCCAGGCAAATTTTGTTTTCGCCGAGCACAGTGTGCTTGAAGGACGGTTCCTGTTCGATCGCCTGCGCGAACGGGGAATCATCGTTCGACGTTGGGACAAACCACGGATTGAGAACTACTTACGAATCAGTATCGGGACCGAGGAGCAGATGCAGCGCGTCAGGAAGGCCCTATCTGAAATCGTTGGGGATTCGCTTGAAACACACGGGTCTGGCTATCAGGGACAAGCCTGACGCGAGTAGTCTTCAGCACCGTCGCAACAGCACGCTGCCTATGCTGTATCCGGCGCCAAAGGAGCAAAGCACGCCTACGTCGCCAGTCGCGAAATCGTGATGGTATCTGTGAAAGGCAATCACTGAACCGGCCGAGCTCGTATTAGCGTACTCGTCGAGGATCACTGGGGCTTCATCGGCCGTAGCGTCCCGGCCAAGCACCTTCTTGGCAATGAGCACGTTCATGTTGAGATTGGCCTGATGAAGCCAGAAGCGACGCACATCCTTTGGCTCCAGGTCGTTATCGTGAAGCTGAGCGTTGATTAGATCGGCGACCGCAGGGCACACTTCTTTGAAAACCTTGCGACCCTCCTGAACGAACAGCTTGTCGACCTTACCGACACCTTCTTCGTCGCCGCGATTCAAAAATCCAAAGTTGTTGCGGATGTTGTTTGAAAACTGCGTGAAAAGCCGGCTGTCAAGCACCTCGAAGCAGTCACTGCTTTGGGCTACCTCTCGACTGATTACGCAGGCGGTACAGACGTCGCCAAATATAAAGTGCGAATCCCGATCACGAAAATTGAGGTGGCCCGTACAGATTTCTGGGTTGACCATCAGAACGTTGTTCGCAGACCCGGAGCGGATCGCATCGCGCGCCTGCTGCAAACCGAATGTGGCGGATGAGCAAGCTACGTTCATATCGAACGCGAAGCCGTTAATGCCCAGCGCCGCTTGAATCTCTACCGCCATCGCCGGGTAAGCGCGCTGCATATTCGATGCCGCGCAGATAACGGCATCGATCTCGGAGGCGCTACGCCCAGACCGCTCCAGGGCGTCCCGAGCCGCCGCTATAGCCATTTCGCACATGACTGACGGTTCGTCGTTGGAGCGTTCCGGAATCCGAGGAACTAGTCTGGCTGGGTCAAGTACACCCTCTTTATCCCAGACATAGCGCGACTTGATCCCCGAAGCCTTCTCGATGAACTCGACTGAAGAGTGTTGCAGCAGCTCGAGTTCACCTTGCTCAATGAGCTCGGCGTTTGTCGCATTGAAGCGATCTACATACTCGTTGAAACTTGCAACGAGTTCCTCGTTACTGATCGACTCTTCGGGTGTAAACAATCCTGTCCCGGTGAGGAACACATCATTGATGGCCTGCATGAGTAGACTGCCTTGCGCGGTTCGTGAAGGTTTACTAGCCGCGCTGCTCTACGGGTACGAAGTCTCGCTGAGCGTATCCGGTATACAGCTGTCGTGGTCGCCCGATCCGGTAGCTGCCGGAAATCATCTCGTTCCAATGCGCGATCCATCCCACGGTGCGACCAACAGCGAAGATCACTGTGAACATGCTGGTTGGGATGCCAATGGCTTTGAGGATGATCCCCGAGTAGAAGTCCACATTGGGGTAGAGCTTCTTTTGAATGAAGTAATCGTCTTCGAGGGCGATCTCTTCTAGCCGCTTAGCAATAGCAAGCAGGGGATCGTTTTCGATACCGAGTTCGGCTAACACCTCGTCGGCCGACTCCTTCATCACCCGCGCCCGCGGGTCGAAGTTTTTGTAGACGCGGTGACCGAATCCCATGAGGCGGAAGGGGTCTTCTTTATCTTTGGCGCGAGCTACGTATTCATCAATGCGGCTGACATCGCCGATCTCCTGCAGCATGTTGAGCACAGCCTCATTGGCGCCTCCGTGCGACGGCCCCCAAAGAGCCGCAATTCCGGCAGCGATGCATGCAAAGGGGTTGGCTCCTGAAGATCCGGCCAGACGAACGGTCGATGTAGATGCGTTTTGCTCGTGATCCGCATGGAGCAGGAAGATTCTATCCATTGCTTTTGCAAGCACTGGTGAGACCTTGCTGGGCTCACACGGAGTACCGAACATCATGTGCAGGAAGTTCTCTGAGTAGCCCAGAAGGTTGTCGGGGTACATGAACGGTTGGCCGATAGAGAACTTATAGCTCATCGCGGCAATGGTGGGCATCTTCGCAATGAGCCGATAGGCCGCAATCTGGCGATGCTGTTCGTCTGATATGTCCAGAGAATCGTGATAGAACGCCGACAAAGCGCCTACAACTCCGCACATGATTGCCATGGGGTGCGCGTCTCGGCGGAACCCGTTGTAGAAGGTCCGAATTTGTTCATGGACCATCGTGTGGTTGCGAATAGTGCTGTCGAAGAGCTCCTTTTGCGCTGCGGTGGGCAGCTCACCGTACAGCAGGAGATAACAGGTTTCGAGGTAGTCGGAATGCGCGGCCAGCTGGTCGATCGGGTAGCCCCGATGCAGCAATATTCCTTTAGCACCGTCGATAAAGGTGATCTCGGACTCGCAGGCTGCTGTGGATACGAACCCAGGATCGTAGGTAAACATGCCGCGACCAGTGAGCGCTCCCACATCCACCACATTAGGGCCAAGCGAACCGGAATAGACAGGCAGCTTGATATCCCCTTCCGTTCCATCGATACCGTCGATGGTGAGGGTGGCAGTATGGTCGTTCATGGAGTTTCCCGTCTGGTTTTTCGGGCTGGTCACTATAGAGAGTGGCCGGTGATTGTCAATTCACTGCTGCGGTTTCACAGTGGGCAGGTGTGGTCGTTTGGACTGGCCGATCAATTGTAAAAGCTTTTGACGCTCCTTATAATCCCGCACGTTTTGTGGGGGTATAACGGGCGATGCGTGGCGTTCAATGGTCTAAAGCAAGTGAAACGCGCGCGAACTTCCCGAAACTCATTCGAACACCGCAAAAGTCTGCTGTTACCATGCGCGGTAGGTAGCCCCCCCGAGCCAGCCGCTTGTCTGTTGGCCGGCATTCCAGAGACAGAATGAATACAATTCCCCGAATCACTTTAGATTGGTAAACAGGTACTGCGCGTGAATAAGGACAACCGTCCAGTTAATCTTGATATCGGAACGATAAAACTGCCGATTACGGCCTACGCATCGATTTCCCATCGAATCTCAGGTGTGATGCTAGTCGTTGCTTCCTTCTTACTTCTCTGGGCGCTGGACACCAGCTTGTCAGGCGCCGAGGGTTTCGAGGTAGTCGCAAGCCTTATTTCGAACCCGATAAGCAAGATCATTGTCTGGGGGATCTCTATCGGCCTCATCTATCACAGTTGTGCGGGGGTGAAGCATCTGATTATGGATATGGGCTTTGGGGAAACCATGAGTGGCGGCGTACTTGGAGCCCGCATCGTCATCGCGCTTACCGCCGTCGGCGCGGTTCTTTCCGGAGTTGCCTTATGGTGACTTATACCGATGCCTCCGGACACCGATCCGGCGTCTTTGATTGGTTGGTTCAGCGCTCAACGGCCGTTATCCTTTTCGCGTATTTCGCGTTCCTCGCCTATGTCTTCGTTGGCGGGGTAACGTTTGCTCAATGGTCATCGCTATTCGATCAGGTCTGGATGAAGGTCTTCACCTCGTTGGCCGCTGTATCGCTTGCGGCACACGCTTGGATTGGTATGTGGGGAGTATTTACCGATTACCTCACGGAGCGACTACTTGGACCGAAGGGCAACACGATGCGTGGGTTGATGCAGGCGGTGACCTCGCTCTCGCTGGTGCTGTTTGTGGCGTGGAGCGTTCAGATCGTCTGGCTGTAATGCCATGGGCAGATGAAAGTCGATCAGCAATGAAACGGAGAGTGCATAGGAGAGTGCATAGATGAGGACGATGTCCTTTGACGGTGTGATTGTGGGCGGTGGCGGCGCTGGCATGCGCGCATCGCTGCAGCTGGCATTATCGGGGTATAAGACAGCCGTAGTGACTAAGGTGTTCCCGACACGGTCGCACACCGTTTCGGCCCAAGGCGGAATCACCTGCGCAATAGCGAGCGCAGATCCAGAGGACGACTGGCGTTGGCACATGTACGACACCGTGAAAGGGTCTGACTACATCGGCGACCAGGACGCGATCGAATACATGACATCGGTAGGCCCCGAGGCGATCTTCGAACTGGAACACATGGGGCTGCCTTTCTCTCGAACGGAAGAAGGCCGCATCTATCAGCGACCGTTTGGCGGTCAGTCCAAGAATTTCGGTGAAGGAGGGCAGGCGGCTCGAACGTGCGCCGCTGCAGACCGGACCGGTCATGCTCTGCTGCACACGCTTTATCAAAACAATATCAAGAACAAAACAGTCTTCTTCAATGAGTGGTTTGCAACGGATTTGGTGAAGAACCAGGACGGCGCAGTGGTTGGTGTCATCGCCATATGCATTGAAACGGGCGAGGTCGTCTACCTGAAGTCAAAGGCAACCGTGTTTGCAACCGGTGGAGCCGGGCGGATTTACGCTTCGACCACGAACGCTCACATCAACACGGGAGACGGCATTGGCATGGCGTTACGTGCCGGGTTCCCTATGCAGGACATGGAGATGTGGCAGTTCCATCCAACGGGAATCCACGGCGCCGGAACGTTGGTCACCGAGGGGTGTCGCGGTGAAGGCGGGTATCTCATCAACAAAGACGGCGAGCGCTTCATGGAGCGTTACGCGCCCAACGCGAAAGACCTAGCCGGTCGCGATGTGGTGGCTAGATCAATGGTGCTCGAAATCCTTGATGGAAGAGGATGCGGTCCCGAAGGCGACCACGTTTTTCTCAAACTTGACCATCTTGGCGAAGAGGTGCTTGAGAGTCGCCTGCCGGGGATCCTCGAGCTATCGCGAACGTTCGCGCATGCAGACCCGGTAAAGGAGCCGATTCCGGTGGTTCCCACCTGCCACTACATGATGGGTGGTGTTCCTACCAACATTCACGGGCAGGCCATCAACATTGATGCAGACGGCAATGACCAGATCATTCCGGGTCTGTACGCCTGCGGTGAGGCGGCGTGTGTATCGGTACACGGAGCAAATCGGCTCGGTGGAAATTCCCTACTGGACCTAGTCGTGTTCGGTCGCGCGGCCGGCTTATTTATCGAAGATGCCTTGGGTCAGGGAATCGAGCTTCGCGATGCTGGAGAGTCGGACATCGACGAGGCCAACCAGCGCTTAACGAAACTCGAGGCGGCGAGCCCAACGGAAAAAGTAGCCGATCTTCGAAAAGAGCTACAGAGCATCATGCAGAATCACTTCGGAGTGTTTCGGCGCGGTGACTTCATGCAGGATGGCACTAAGAAACTCGAAGAGCTGCGCCCTCGGGTCGAGTCTGTGGGCGTTGAAGATAAAACACAGGCATTCAATACGGCCCGTATTGAGGCACTCGAGCTCCAAAATCTACTTGAAGTTGCGGAGGCAACCGCGATTTCAGCCGAACAGCGAGACGAAAGTCGCGGTGCGCATGCGCGTGAGGATTTCCAGGAGCGGGACGATGAGAACTGGCTCTGCCATTCACTGTACTTCCCAAGCGACAAGCGGGTCGGTAAACGCGGGGTTAATTTCGCACCAAAGACCATGGAAGCCTTCGCGCCTAAGATCCGTACCTACTAGATCTGATTTTTAATCGCGATAAGTTGCTAGTAAACCCAAACGGTAACGCAGGAGTTTGACCATGCTGGGCAAGAATTCGAAGATGCTAGAGGTGAGCATTTATCGTTTCAATCCAGAGACCGATGATGAGCCATCGATGCAGGAATTCGAGGTCGACACCGGCGGCAAGGATGTGATGGTGCTAGATGTGCTCGAGCAGATAAAAGCACAGCAAGATGCATCCGTCACCTACCGTCGGTCTTGTCGCGAGGGCGTGTGTGGGTCGGATGGTTTGAACATCAACGGTAAAAATGGCCTTGCGTGTATCACGGCCTTGTCGGAGACCGTTCGGAACAACAAACTTGTGATTCGCCCGCTACCGGGGCTGCCGGTGATTCGTGATCTGGTCGTCGATATGAGCATGTTTTACGCCCAGTACGAAAAGATCGAGCCGTATCTTCAGAACGAAACACCTGCGCCAGCGATTGAGCGACTCCAAACGCCAGAGGATCGCGCCAAGCTCGATGGTCTCTACGAGTGTATTTTGTGCGCTTGCTGTTCCACGAGCTGCCCGTCTTTTTGGTGGAATCCGGATCGATTTGTTGGTCCCGCCGGTCTTCTCCAGTCCTATCGCTTTCTCGCCGACAGTCGCGACACCGCGACCGAGGAGCGACTGGCTAACCTGGCCGATCCGTTCAGCGTGTTTCGATGCCACGGTATTCAGAACTGCGTGAACGTATGCCCGAAAGGCCTCAATCCAACGCGAGCCATCGGGCACATCCGCAGCATGCTGCTCAAGGGCGCACCCGATAAAAGCAATCCCGCGACCATAGAGAAAGTAAGCGCCACCGCGTAGCTACACTCAGTTCTCCTCTAGATACTGTTCCCTTTCTGAGCCACACCGCGGGCTTCAATGGGGCCCGCTGTGATTGGCCGCTTCACGTCGTCCTCTGCCGTCTAGGCCGACGTTTTCTAGTTTCGCTCTGTGCGCTTCTAGAGCCGCGCCAAAGGTGGCATAATTCGCCGCGATTTCGACAGTGATCTGTCGTGAGAGGTTGTCTTCCTTTCAGCAACGCGTTTTTTAAGGGCCTGGTTTTGGGCCCGAACGCAAGTCGTCGAGAGTTCTCCCAGGGATCGGAACAAGTTCCCGCGACCTTCGATGACTGCGGTGCTGAGGAAGATGAACCCAACGCCTGCTGTTTGGTCGTTGGCTTATTCGTTGACTCAATCGCAGGCTTGCAGGTCGGCTACTTATTCGATACGGATTAATCGATACGGAAGCCGGCGCAGTGAGTTGGGTCTGAGTCGGCAGTCTCGCGCGGTGGCCGCTATCTTTTACACGCTCGCAATGACTTGCGAGTGTTGGCGAAAGAATCTAGACGGAACAGAGATAGCTCGAGACGACCCGAATTAGACGGGCGCTCGACCTGGGGGAAAGCATGCAAGAAGGCTCGATGGAGCTGTTTAGGCGCAGCTCGCATATCGCCGGCGGTAACGCCACCTATGTCGAAGACCTCTACGAAACCTATCTCACGGATCCGAACGCCGTGCCGGCGCAGTGGCGGGCGTATTTCGATCGACTACCGAGGGTAGAGTCCAAAACCACAATCGTCGGTGAGGTTCCCCATAGCACCGTCCGGGATCGTTTTGCGCGCATCAGTAAAATGCGCGTGCGCACCGAAGCCACCGTTGCCCACGACAACCAGGCAACCCAACACGAGCGTAAGCAAGTTCGGGTGCTTGCGCTGATCTCAGCCTATCGACAGCGGGGACATCAAAAGGCCAATCTCGACCCTATCGGTCTAGCGGAACGCGAGCACGTTCCAGACCTTGAGCTTGGTTTCCATCAGCTTTCCGAGGCCGATCTCGATACAGTCTTTCAGGTTGGCAGTTTGTCCATTGGCACCGATGCAGCACCCCTTGGTGAAATAATCGCGGCCCTGGAGGCGACCTACTGCCACACGGTCGGCGCTGAGTTCATGCACATCGTCGATACGGAGCAGCGCGCATGGATTATGAATCGGATGGAGTCGGTCCGTTCCGCCCCGGACTACAGCGGTGAGGTTAAGCGCACGATACTGCGCAGACTGATCAAGGCCGATGGGTTAGAGAAGTCTCTGGGATCGAAATTTCCCGGGACGAAACGCTTCGGGCTCGAAGGTGGTGAGAGCCTCATCCCCATGCTCGCCGAAATGATCCAGCGAACGGGTGGTTACGGCGCCAAGGAGATCGTTCTTGGTATGGCGCATCGCGGCCGCTTGAACGTGTTGGTGAATATTTTGGGTAAGAACCCATCGGAACTGTTCGCCGAATTCGAAGGTCGGGCAACCTATGAAAGCTCGGGGGATGTGAAGTATCACCAGGGCTTCTCTTCGAACGTGATGACCCCTGGGGGTGAAGTTCATCTGGCCCTGGCCTTCAACCCTTCGCACTTGGAGATTGTCTCACCGGTTGTCGAGGGATCTGTCCGCGCCCGCCAGGATCGCCGCAGCGACCCAGAAGGCGCCACCGTCTGGCCGATCGTGATCCACGGTGATGCTGCTTTTGCGGGGCAGGGAGTCGTGATGGAGACATTTCAGATGTCCCAGACTCGAGCCTACAAGACCGGCGGAACCGTTCATATTGTGCTTAACAATCAGGTTGGCTTCACCACAAGCCGCCGTGAGGATGCGCGCTCGACGGAGTACTGCACGGACGTCGCGAAGATGGTCCAGGCACCGATCTTTCATGTGAACACCGACGACCCCCAAGCGGTGTTGTTCGTAACGCAGCTCGCTGTTGATTATCGCAATGAGTTCAAGCGCGATGTCGTCGTCGACCTGGTTTGCTACCGACGCCGAGGCCATAACGAAGCCGACGAGCCTTCGATAACTCAGCCGCTAATGTATGAGGCAATTCGATCGCATCAAACGACCCGTGATATTTATGCTCGCCGATTGATCGATGAAGGCGTCGTAACCGAGTCCGAAGATAATGAGTTAGTAGACGGCTACCGTGATTCACTAGATCGCGGTGAGCCGCTGGTGTCGAGTCTGGTATCGCAGCCGAACAAGTCAATGTTCGTAGACTGGACGCCGTACCTTGGACACGAATGGACGCTCGAATACGACACCAGTATGGATCTTGCGGAGCTGCAGGCGCTGGCGACCGAGACCAATGTCTCCCCGGACAATTTTCCGATTCAGCGCCAGGTTGTAAAGATCCTGGAGGATCGACGGAAGATGGCGGCCGGGGCCCTCGCTGCCAACTGGGGATTTGCGGAGACTCTCGCGTATGCGTCGCTACTCAAGGCCGGGTATCCCGTGCGCCTAACGGGGCAGGATGTTGGGCGGGGCACGTTCTCCCACCGCCATGCAGTACTACACAACCAGCGCGAAGATGCATCGCATGTACCGCTACGTCACATAGCCAATGATCAGGCGACGTTCACCATTTTCGACAGCCTACTGTCAGAAGAGGCCGTACTGGCTTTTGAGTACGGTTATGCGACCACGTCGCCGACGGGGCTGGTGATCTGGGAGGCACAGTTCGGCGACTTTGCCAACGGTGCGCAGGTCGTCATCGATCAGTTTATTACCTCAGGCGAGAATAAGTGGAGCCGCCTTTGTGGGCTCACGATGTTGCTCCCGCATGGCTATGAAGGGCAGGGGCCCGAGCATAGCTCTGCGCGGCTCGAGCGGTTTATGCAGCTCTGCGCCGAACACAACATCCAGGTCTGCGTACCCACCACGCCTGCGCAAGTTTTTCATATGCTTCGTCGGCAGGCGATTCGCCCACTGCGTAAGCCGCTGGTTGTGATGTCGCCAAAAAGCTTGCTCCGCCATAAAGAGGCTGTATCGAGCCTGGAGGAGCTCGCCGGTGGGCGTTTCTTCAATGTCCTCGATGAAACGGACGATCTCGATAAGAACGCGGTGGAACGAGTCGTGCTCTGCTCAGGTAAGGTGTTTTATGATCTGCGCGCCGCACGGCGCGAGCGTGAGATCGCTAATATCGCGTTGCTCCGACTCGAGCAGCTGTATCCGTTTCCGGGCAATGAGCTGCTCGAGGTCCTCAAGCAATATCCGAACGTCAAAGACGCTGTCTGGTGTCAGGAAGAGCCGATGAATCAGGGCGCCTGGTACTCCAGCCAGCACCATATGCGTCGCGTATTGCTTTCCCACAATTCTGATATGTACCTCAATTACGCCGGTCGCGACGCATCAGCGGCTCCGGCTGCCGGCTACATGGCTCTGCACCTGAAGCAACAGGAAGCCTTCATAAATGAAGCGCTTACGCTCGGGCAACCATCAATCGATACTTGAGCATCAGTCATCGTTAGTCCATTCACCAACTAGAAAGTAAGTCACAAGGAATACCCATGGCCATCGATATCAAGGCGCCTGCGTTCCCTGAATCTGTTGCTGACGGCGAGGTCGCCACCTGGCACAAGCAGGAGGGGGAAGCCGTACAACGCGATGAGCTGCTGGTCGAAATAGAAACCGACAAGGTCGTGATGGAGGTGGTCGCACCGGCCAGCGGCGTCCTTGAGAAGATCCACGCGCCGGAAGGGGAAACGATCTAGAGCGGTGCTCTGCTTGCGTCCCTTGCCGAAGGTGAGGTCGCCTCGGCAGCATCCCCGACCCAGGAGCCATCCGTTGAGGCGTCGAGCCCCGCACCGGAGGCTACCGATCATGCGGCGGCCGACATGGGGCCTGCGGCACGCTTGCTGGTCGAAGAACAGAAGCTCGATGCATCAAAGATAAGCGGCACTGGGAAGGGCGGGCGAATCACCAAAGAAGACGTTGTGTCCTACATAAACGAGAAGGAAGCGGAGCCAGCTCCTGCAGCTAGCCCGGCAGCGGCTCAATCAGAGGTTGTGAGCGAGCCGGACGGTCCGTCCAGCGAAAGGGTCGACAAGCGAGTGCCGATGACCCGCATGCGTGCGCGCATCGCTGAGCGACTGCTTGAGGCGACGCAGACCACGGCCATGTTGACCACGTTCAATGAAGTCAACATGGCACCCGTGATGGCGTTGCGAAAAAAGTACAAGGACCAGTTTGAGAAAACTCACAATGGTACGCGTCTTGGGTTCATGGGCTTCTTCGTCAAAGCCGCCTGTGAAGCACTGAAGCGCTATCCGGAGGTCAACGCGTCGATCGATGGTGACGATGTGGTCTACCACGGCTATCAGGATATTGGTGTGGCCGTTTCGGCGCCAACCGGTCTCGTAGTCCCCATTCTTAGGGATGCGGATTTCATGAGTCTCGCCGACGTCGAGGCAGCCATTGTGGATCTGGGCACTCGAGCCCGCGATCGAAAGCTGAGCATTGAGGACATGACCGGAGGCACTTTCACCGTATCCAACGGTGGTGTGTTTGGCTCGCTGCTCAGTACTCCGATCCTCAATCCGCCGCAGACCGGGATTCTTGGAATGCACAAGATTCAGGAGCGTCCCATGGTCGTGGACGGCGAAATCGTCGTGCTACCTATGATGTATCTGGCGCTGTCTTATGACCACCGTCTGATAGATGGAAAGACCGCTGTTCAGTTCCTGGTTGCTGTCAAAGATCTCATAGAGGATCCGGCGCGCATTCTTCTGCAGCTTTAACGATCAACTCCGAATACGTTTCGGGGCCTGGAGACAAGATGAGTGACAAGTTTGACGTAGTGGTGATCGGTTCTGGTCCTGCCGGATACGTGGGCGCGATTCGTGCAGCACAGCTCGGCCTCGCTACTGCCGTAGTTGAAGAGTGGTCCGAAGATGGGGGTAAGCCGGTTCTTGGAGGTACTTGCTTGAACGTCGGCTGTATCCCTTCAAAAGCACTGCTTGATTCGAGTCAGAAGTACCACGAAGCGAAAGATACCTTTGCGTTACATGGAATTGGCATCAACGATCCACAAATCGATGTCAGTGCGATGCTGGCTCGCAAACAGAAGGTCGTATCGCAGCTCACCGGCGGTATCGGCGGGTTGTTCAAGCACAACGGCGTAGAAGTGATTCAGGGTCGCGGCAAAGTTCTCGCCGGCGCGAGTGTGGAGGTCACGGCGGCAGATGGTTCGACATCCATTGTGGAAGCTGGCTCGGTGATTATCGCCGCAGGCTCGGAGCCCATTCAAATTCCGCCAGCGCCGATTGACAACGAGTTTATTGTCGATTCGACGGGTGCGCTGGAGTTCACCGAGGTTCCCAAGCGCCTTGGCGTGATCGGCGCAGGAGTCATCGGGCTTGAGCTGGGCAGTGTCTGGGGTCGGCTCGGAGCCGAAGTGGTTCTACTTGAGGCGCTCGATGATTTTCTCGCCATGATGGATGCACAGATTGCGAAAGAGACTGGCAAGATTTTCAAGAAACAGGGGCTGGATATTCGTCTCAGCTCCCGGGTAACGGAGGCCGTGGTTAGCGACGGGCAGGTACACGTGTCGTACACCGGGCCCGACGGCGAGAAGACCGAAGTATTCGATAAGCTCATCGTCTCCGTCGGACGAAGACCTCGAACAAATGGGCTGCTTGCTCACGACAGTGGCGTCACGCTCGATGAACGCGGGTTCATTTACGTGAACGATCAATGCGTGACTGAGGCCCCTAATGTATACGCCGTGGGTGATGTTGTACGAGGCCCTATGCTCGCGCACAAGGGCTCGGAAGAGGGCGTCATGGTGGCTGAGCGTATTGCAGGCAAAGCGGCGCAGGTTAACTACGACTGTATCCCTTCAATTATTTACACCCATCCGGAGATTGCCGCGGTTGGTAAGACCGAGCAGGAGCTTAAGTCCGAAGGCGTGCCTTACAAAGCCGGCACCTTCCCCTTCGCAGCCTGCGGACGAGCCCTGGCGGCTAACGACGCTGATGGTCTGGTCAAGATTATTGCGCATGCCGAAACGGACCGGATCCTGGGTTGCCATATCGTCGGCCCTTCGGCGGCCGATCTTACCCAGCAAGTGCTCATTGCGATGGAGTTCGGGTCCAGCGCAGAAGATCTGGCGCTCATGGTGTTTGGCCACCCCACGCTTTCTGAGGCGGTCCATGAAGCGGCGCTTGCGGTCGATGGACACGCAATTCATGTCGCCAACCGCAAGAAGCGCTAGCGAGGCGAGCTTGATTCGCAACGGGGCCGCCGATTTCGATCAACCAGCGAATCAGCTCCAGCACCGAACGCAGAGTCCTGGTCTATCGCCTGCACCTCAAGATAGATAGTTACTAAAGGACTTCTTTTCTTACACGTTATAAACGGGATGAATGCATGAACCTCCATGAATACCAGGGCAAACAGCTCTTTCGAGAGTACGGGCTGCCTGTGTCACAAGGCTACGCGGTTGATACGCCGGAGGACGCGG
>JBCCNK010000017.1:0-24690 GCA_039025875.1 Pseudomonadota bacterium | reverse complement strand
TGTGTAGTCACCCGAACCACCCGTAAACAGCGCTCCGTCTACGTTCGAACTCCACTCAATGCCACCCGAGATATCGCCATCCGGGACATCCATCGCCGTGCCGGCAAAGCTCAGCGAGCCTCCCAGCGTCACCGTCGTACCGTCACTCGGAGAATCAATCGTGAGCTGCGGGGGCGCGTCATCGACCGCTTCTTGGATAGATATCTGTACCGTTTGAAACGTTGCAGCGCCCGCGCCATCCGTGACTACTGCGACGATAGTGTGAGTACCAGCAGACAGATCGTTCACGGGTAGAGGTGACCCAGTACCGAGCTGACCGTCGATGTTGCTAGACCATACGATTTCTGACGACAGGTCATTCTCGACCGCATCAGTAGCTGTCGCCGAAAGGACCAACATCTCGCCGACATCTCCGCGGAACCCACTGCTGGGTGTGAGTAATGCCAATTGCGGGCCACCATCAATTGACGTCACGTAATCAACGCGCACGGCGCTGTAAACAGCATCGTTAGCGCTATCCCGCACCTGTGCCACAAAAAAGTGCGCACCTGCTGTTGCGCTAGTCACTTCTTGGCTTTTCCCGTTGCCGATAAAACCTAGGATCCCCCGCTCAAACCATGAAATATCAGCGGAGATATCATCACCGCTTTCATCAAACGCCGTGGCGGACAGGTTTACAGCTTCGCCCAAGACAGCAACGGATCCTGTAGTCGGTGTGTCAATGACCACGGAAGGCGGCGTAGTCGTCAGCGCTCCCCAATTTATGCGCGTATTCAGTCCACGAGAGTTTCCATTGCTGTCTATTACCGTTGCTGTGAACGTCGGCCCAATCGGCGATGAGAATACCGACGTATCCACTTCCACAATTGAGCCGACACCCACTACTTCGCCATATGCGCGCCACTCTATAGTGTGAGAAATATCACCGTCTTCGGGGTCTGTTGCGTGACCAACGAGCGCTATCGTGGATCCGCGCACGACGCTACGACCAAAGTTTGGATAAGCAATGCGCAAGCTAGGATTTTGATCGGTTGGATGTACTGTGATCAAAACCGAGCTATCGGTTGTATTCTCTTCTAAATCAGTCACGGATGCTGTTACGACATGCACGCCTGGGGTTAGCGTGCTCGTTAGCAACGTCCTTCCCGAGCCAATCTCGCCATCTATGCTTGACGCCCACTGGATATCGTCTGCGATGTCACCGTCTTCCTCGTCAAACGCCATGGCTGACAGGGTTACCGTGGCGGCCAAACCATAATTCTCGCCGGTGACTGGCGTCAGGATTTCAAGATCCGGTACGTTATCGCTGGCAGGACGAACAACAACCGCTCGCGTCTCAAGAACCGCGTTCCCATCGGCATCGCTGATGGTGGCGACGATTGTGTGATCACCTTCAGTTAGCGCGCTTGCCGACAGAGATCGGCCCGTACCTAAGTGCCCGTCCAGAGACGAAACCCAGACAATTTGGCCGGAAAGATCGCCCTCTTCGTCATCGGCAGAACTACCTTCCAATGCCAAAACGCTATCTACTGTGATGATTTCGTTTTCGGCGGGTGATGTTACAAATAGTGTGAGCGAACCATCGTTTGTGGGTTCCACGACCGCGATACTGATCAAGCGACTGGTCGTTACACTTGAGTCGTCAGATGTCTCTAACGCTAATTGGATCTGAGCAGGCACTCCGGGAGCTTGGAACGTCGTTACGGCGCTTGTGGAATTTTGTAGGACAACGGGCGTGTCATGATTGGGCGGATGAAGTAGCTGTACCCAGTTGAAGTCGATATCGCCCCCGACTGCAGCATTCGAATCAGTTGCATCTAGACTTACAATCGAGAAAGGCAGGATCTCGCTTGGATACTCGACTACAGGCAGAGGTCCGTCAATCGCTTGAGTGGACTCACGAATTCCAAGTGTGTCGTTCGCCCAATACACTGTTTGTCTACCAACCAAATTTGACGTGACGAGCGTTGGTATTCGGTGGACAGTCGCAACCGAGCCGTCCACAAGACTGCGGCCCCAGCCACCATCCTGTTCATCAGTGGTGGCGTTATTTCGCAACACGAGCGGTGAGACTCCAGAATCGGCTGGAACGCTCACTTCGTCGCCATTCAGCAGGACTCCCGCTAAGTCTCCGAACATGGCTCCATTACTGGGATAGGGCAAGCCCGCTGACAGCGACCACGCTGCGTCACTCTCGGCTCTTGTCACATAATCCTGCCCCCAAGACAGAAACCACGTTCCGTTCAGCGAAACGCTGAGAGGAACACCTTCCGTCAGATCATCAAACGATTTATCGGTGGCGTAGGACCAGTCTGGTCCTGCTAGAAGGGTGATCGACTGAGTGTCAAAATCGTAAGTCAAACTCTTAAGTGCATTGGTCTCGTCGTACCAAACGACCACTGCTTCCCCGCTCTCACTGACCTCCACACCCCTTACTGCGGTATAGTGATCAATTCCGCTGGAATCATCTGATCCGTTTATTACACCTTCGACCGTTCGAGGGATGCTCCATCCACTCACTGGATCCCAGAACGCCAACCAAGAGTCGAGAGTCTTGGATGTATCATTGTAATCCGGCGCCCGATACTGCCTGCGAGTCCACGCTACAACGACCTGGCCATCGCTGTTTACTGCGCAGAACTGGCTGAGGACTTCTCCGTAGTCTTCACTAGGGTCGAGCTCCATTGGCTCAAATAGCCATCCCACGGAGGGTTCAAACACGCTGTAGCGGGACTGGGGCATGGGCCTTACGGATCCGCTAGGAGACTGCCGAACGTTCGCGTCCTGAATGAAGCACATGTGCGCGCGCCCCTTCCCATCGAGGGCAACATCGGTCACAGATTCAAACTCGAAGTTTCCATGCGATTGATTTGAATCGGGGGACACCACCAATCGTGGACCGAATGCTCCACCAGCTGGACGATAGCGAGAAAAAGCTGGACTGAACCCCCCAAGAAATCGATTGGTATCCGCTATCCACGTTACGATAACGTCTCCCGACGGTGAGATCGCCGCGTCCACATCTTTGTAGGCATTTTCGCTCGTATCTATGACCTCACCACTACTCCAACCGGTTTCAGAGTTGTACAGGTAGACAGTGATTTGGTACTCGTCACCGCCTCCAGTTCGATAGGCCAGCACCTTTTGGCCGGCAGCATTGCTGTCAAACGCCATTCTGCCCGGTTGCCAGAGCACAAGAGGTACTGGGAATTCGACTGGTCGCGCGAACGCCGAACGCCGTGGTTCAGCCACCAGGTCGCCAGATCCTTCAATCAAGCCCGCTGGAGAGAACTGTTCGACTCTGAATCCATAGCTCGATTCGTTCTCTAACCCTGCAAGCAGAAAGTATGGAGTTTCGACTTCATCCAGCAACGGCCAGCCGGCTGAAGGAGCATCAGGGTCATCTGACCAGTAAACCCGATAAAACGTCGCGTCTATGTGAGGTTGCCATGTCAGCCCGATTTGTCGATCGCCTGAATGCACGGCGTATTTAAGAGGTGAGTTTCCAACCCTGGGGTTCGTTCCTCTGCGCATCTCTTCGATATTCAAGATGGTGTCGCCGTCGGAATCTATGTCCGGATCAGCGCCGACGTGTGAATCGAAGTGAAGAAACTCCCACGCATCACTGAGACCATCTCCATCCGCATCATCCCTGAATGAATACCATGTCGCAGTGACTTCAGCATTATCGGTAAGCCCTGTATCGTCGGTGACAGTCAGCGTGAACGTTTCCGAAACGGTATCGTTTTCACTGACAATAGGGCCGTTGTCCCACGGTGTGTGTGCAGCAAAAACCTGACCATCTAGCAGAGCTCCACCAGAGCCACCGCTCCACTCGAACGTTATCGGTCCCTCTCTGTCGGATGATGCCGATCCGTCTAAAAGGATGTTCTCTCCGAAGACCCCAAACTGATCAGGGCCCGCATCGGCTTCCGGTGGTGTATTCGCAAACGTGATCTCAACGGAAACCACGTTCTCGGTTTGCGATCCACGATCATCGGTAACCGTGACGCGAAATCTCGCCGTTGAACCACCATCACCGGTCAAGGCAGTGAAGTTGATCGCCCCATCGGCTGCAACTTCAAAGGTACCCGGGCCGGAAATCTGCTCCCAATCCCAGGAAACTATCTCTCCATCCGTGTCTCCGGCGGAGGGCGCACTCACAATTGCACTGCTACCTTCAACAATCGTGTTGGAAACAGGTTCTCCGAATACCGGGGGCGCATTGAGCTTCGTGGATGCGACCATTTGCCTTCCCAGGTAGAAATACTCGTGGCCGTACTCAGGCCCGCTAGGAGAATACTCCCCGAGCAACATGCCCTTTTTGGTATGCACAAAATCAACATACTCATCAGGATTATCAGGTCGGCTGCGGCGGACTCGATGACCCTCACCGTCGTATCGCGCATTGAAGCTTCCAGGGCCAAGCAGGCTTGTGACGCCCCCACCCTCCAAGCGTTCCTTGATGAGCACCGACACAAGCTCATTCGCATCGTTGAACACGAATGAGTCGTCACGGTATTGAGTGAGCGGTACTCCATCGGAGTCAAAGGTGAACTCAGCTATGCTCGAAATGTTGCCTAAAGCGTCGTACTGGTAGCGCAGTCGCCGAGCGTTTGCATCGTTTGAGCTTTCGCTTATTCGAAGGCCTGCGTTGGTATGAGTGAATGTGATGCCGTTTTTGGGGTCAGCTTTTGTGACCAAGTTATTCACGACATCGTAGCTGTAGCTTGCCGTACCCCATCGACCAGAGGTCGCAGAGACTAGACGGTTGAGGTCGTCATATTCAAAGTCGCGGCTGTTGACGCCATTGAGTACGTCTGCGATCGAATCAATGTTCCCGGCGGGGTCATACTCGTAGTCCAAAGAAGACAAACCGGCTGTTTCTATCGTATCAATCCGTAGCCTGTCATCCTGTGTGAACACGCTCACACGTCCGTTTTGATAGTGTATTTGCGCCGGAGCTCCGTTAGCGTGGTACGCGACCTCAGTCACGTAAGGCGAAGCTTTGCTCGGTCGTCCTAAAGCGTCAGGCTCATAATCCACTGTCCTTCCAGATGGGTACTCAATCCGCGCCAAATGATCGAGGGGATTGTGATGAAATTCAGTGACGTATGAGTTGCCTTCTGTCGTCAGGATTTCTTCGATGAGATTACCGTTATAGTCATAGTTGTAATCTCGAGTCGTGTGTGAGTTCGACACCGTGTCGACGTTCCCGTCTTCGTCGTACGTATAGGCCACATCGATCAAGTCGTCGTCGTAGTCCACGTCAGTCAGCCGACTCATCTCGTCATACAGGAAAGAAACAGTCACACCCGTGATGCCTCCAACTCGCTTCACTCTGACGTTTCCCAACGGATCGTTGAGAAAGGTCGTCAACCCCGTATCGTGTGGCCGATCAATACTCTCTAAATAGTGGTTTATGTCGTACTCATAAGTGTCTTGGAACCCTTCGATAGTGTCAGTCGTCACGTTGCCTGCGCCTTGCAGCACAGAAGTCACCTTGCCGAACACATCTCGACCTATGCGTGTAGCGATTCCTTCTGGGGAATAGATTTCCACTACATGACTTTCTGAATGGCCGAAATACATCATTCGAGTCGTGGACCGCTTGCCACGCTCATCCTCCATGTCAACCGCATGACCTCCCAGCGGGTTGTAGATAGCAAAGTCAAAGTACGTGTAGTCGATTGAGGTCGAATCCTGATTTATCTGTTTCTTTACCCGGCCAAGGGTGTCATAGGTCCAGGAAACACCCTTCGTGGAGTTTGGCGACGATTCGAAGGTCTTACGGCCAAACACGTCGTATTGCTTCGTCACATCAACTGTCGTCGTTGAACTAAGATCAGCCCTACGGATAAACGTCTCACGTCCAAAACCATCCCATGTGATGGTCTCTCGGTAGTTACCACGAGTCAGGACTTTGTTATCCTGGTTCCAGACAATTGAAACGTCGGCGCCTATCGGAAAATCGATCGAAGTCACCCGATTGAGGTCATCATAGGTAAACGAAGTCTTGTGCCCGCGCTGCGACGTTATAGACTTGATGGTTCCCGTTGCATTGACCTCCCTCGTCAAGCTGGTAGTGTCCGGGTATTCCTCTCGCCGTGGTTGGCCACGGTAGTA
This sequence comes from Pseudomonadota bacterium, assembly GCA_039025875.1. Classification (GTDB taxonomy): domain Bacteria; phylum Pseudomonadota; class Gammaproteobacteria; order Pseudomonadales; family Halieaceae; genus Congregibacter. The sequence continues at coordinate 18,564 of JBCCNK010000017.1, read as the reverse complement.
ATCACTAAACGTGGTCTCATATCCCCGCGCATCGCGGACGGTCTCTAGGTCGCCTTGCGCCGTGTAGGTGTAGTCGGTTGGGATACCGAATTTAAACTCCTTCTTGACCTTCCCCTGGTCAGTGTACGTATAACTTCCATTTCCTCTTTGCAGGACACCGTCTTCCCGAACGATCCAAGACAGAGGAAGGCCAATGAGCCAACGGGATGTGTCATTACGATAGGTGTAGAAAGTCACCCGGTCGCCCTCGCCCCCAGTAGGCGACACGATACTGCGGGCGAGAGTCGTTTTCCGGGGGTTGCCGTAGATGTCGAAATCGTCGAACTCCTCGACAGTCCTCACACCATCAGTCTCGACTTGGACACGGGAAAATAGCGGGACGCGATACTCTTCGTCACTGTAATCGGTGAGCAATCCGGACTTAAACGGCTGTTCGGAGATGGTTCGATAGCTCCGGAAATTAGTCACCTCTTTAATCGGCACAGATGACGCACCTTGGAAGAACACATGCTGGAGTCTCGTTCCTATATAAAAGAGAACATCCTTCCCTGTTGCAGTAACGTTGTACCAATAGCCAATGTGATATGCTTTTTCTATACCGTCGGGAGTGTGCACGATCGTTTCATCGACAAGCGCGTCGGGAACACCGCCCGATAATCCGAGGCTATCGATTTCCACAGATCCCGGATTGAATTCGTATGTCCAGGTACCGCTAGCCCCTCCGGGCGTGCTCTTGGTTTTTGAGGCGATCGCAGCGATCCGGAAGTCTGCTTCAATGAGGTAGGGTCGGATGAATTGATAACCGTAGGAAGTTTCACCCCCCGATGGAGTCGTTACTTTAGTCAGCCTCCCAAACTGTGGTGAATTAACTTCACTTCCGTACTCATATGACCAGCGAAAACCATCAGGCCGTTCTACGGAGTCGAGTTCATAGTTTTGAACCGCACCCCAACCAGTCTCAGGGGATACACCGGCAACAGTGAGGTTGTACTTCCAAACTTGGCCGTTCGATTCAATCTCAGTCAACCGGGCGTTCTGCGATGACCCGGAAACTGGCGCGCCCGAAGAATCTGAATATCGATAATCCACCCGTCGACCATCCGAAGACTCAATCTTCGTCAACAGCTGCATCCCGTTTTGAATCTCAAGATAAGTAAAGTCCAGAGTATTGTTGTAGGGATCTACAATCCGTTCGGTCAAGAAAGTCTCGACGTGCGGCGCAGGAACGCCCGGTGTCCCTCCCTCACCTTGGATATAAGCTCTCTTGGTCATGTAGTAGCGGGTGCCATCGGGTGCAAAGGCGATCATCCCTTCCAGGTAATTAGCGGAGTTCACACATTCGACTTTCCAGTTCGATGCTGTGATGAACGTTCCATCGCCCAGGGCTAAACTGTGTACTAAAAGCTCTCGGCCACCAGTAGGAAACTCTATCGTAGGATTGTTCTCGGTATTTCCAGGTACCTCTGGTCCGCTAGTGCATAACATCTGCGCTCCATTAGGAGAGCTAATCCGCCCGAAATGCATGGTCCAACCGTATCCGAACGGGTTGTTGATAGAGGGTGGCGCTTGAGGAACGTTGTAGAATCGAGTGATATTGATATCTAGGCCGCCATTTCCCGGGATCGTTAAATCCACATATTGGCGCTGGATATTTCCACTAAATAGGTCGATGCTCTCAGAAGTATCTTCGCTTGGTACCAAATTTGACGGATTTAGACCGGGCTCTGCGTAAAAATCACGAAAACCCTCCTCCGCCTGGGCAAGGACCGTTACGAACGTGAGCAAGACTCCAGCGAGTCTTCCGAGTATCTTGAGCATAGAAACTGCTACCTGATTACGCTTAGTCAAACGACGATTTGCAAACTGCTGATCACCGAAATAAAAGAGTATGGCGCCATATCTTTTTCGAACCCGCCTTCTCGACACCATCTATCCCGCCTGACATAAAGCACGCGCGAAAAAAGTGGACTTCGGCTGAGAAAAGCTTGAATTTTTGAATACGGTGAAGGTAGCGACCGACAGAACCGCATGGTGGCTGAGTACGCGCGACGTGCACACTTGAGCGCGTCGACAAATCGTCGAGTGCGTGATGGCATAAATTTTCCCCCGAGTTCCATAAAAGTGGCAGGCTCGAACCCGCTCTTCTCCTAATGGACCCTAGAGACGGTAACAGCAACAGTAATAATTTGTCCAGTTTATCCCGGGCACTTCATAAATGATTAATCAAAACGTCAATCGAAATATGAAGAGTGACACCGCACTGCGCCGAACGCATTCGGTTATCTATGATGTGATTTGCACGGGGAGATATCGCAGTTAATTTCTAAACACCGTTCGACGTTGATACTTCAATAGAGTGATCTGGATCTCGCTGGACGCCTACGGGAACTGCGCCGTTTTCGGTCGGTCGTAAGCTGCTAATACTTCAGTCTTAGACTAGAGTTCAGAGTATTTATGCACTCTACGGCGAATTTGTTCGCGCAAAGGTGAAGATAGGTGTTCTGAGAGTACCTTCCCACTAGACGAATGGCGTCAGATGAGAGAAAACGTGAAGGCACAACATCCTAGACAAAACCAAAGCTAACGGCGAATCCAGCCGACGCCTAAGCTTCTTCTTCCTGGACTCGTTAGTAGTACAAGTCTTTAACCATACTGGTCGGAAACCCAGTGTGCGTGTAATGAACTGTAATACTTCTTGATAGATGCAGAAGATCGAGCATGTCTTCCAGATAGTGGATACTTTAGCAATCTGGCGCATCGACAATGGCGTGTTCTGACGACGATTGAGGACATGAAGATGCGTTTTAAAGCCATGCCTGAGATATCGATAAAATATGTTATCACTACTAAAGTGGTGGCATGAAAGATCTGGTTCCAACTACTGGACGTGCACTCACTCGGACCGAGTTTCGATCGCTCTCGGACATCCCGCCCGAGGTCGAATGGTTCGCCAATATCACCAACCCGAACACGCGCCGCGCGTACCAGAATGACGTGAAGGAGTTCGCAGCCTTCGTCGGCATCGAGCAGCCCATTGAGCTACGCCAAGTAGTGCGCGCACATGTGATTGCCTGGCGCAAGGATCTGGAAAGCCGGGAGCTAGCGGCCAGTACCATCCGGCGCAAGCTCTCTGCTGTTTCAGCGCTCTTCGACTACCTCTGTGAGAACAATGCGGTGCCGGATAACCCGGTGCATGGCGTCAAGCGGCCCTCTGAGGGCGCCAATGAAGGAAAGACGCCCGCGTTGGGTGATGCTCAGGTACGCGCTCTTTTATCAGCGCCCCCTGAAGACACCCTGATCGGAAAGCGGGACCGCGCGATTCTGGCGGTCTTGCTCTTCCACGGACTCCGCCGAAACGAGGTCTGCAAGCTTCGGTTAAAGGATCGGCAGACTCGAGAGGGTGTACCGCACCTGGTGGTTCAGGGTAAGGGTGACAAGCTGCGCTATGTCGCCCTGCATCCCCTGGCGTCGCGCATGATCGATGACTACTTAGATGCAGGGTCAATCACCGAGGACCGCGAGACGCCCCTCTTCCGCCCTACTCGCACTGGTTCTATCAAGCCTCTAACTCCAGACAGCATCTACAAGCGCGTTTTGAGGTACGGCCAGGAGACGGGCATCAGCCTAGAGGTCGATGGCCTATCGCCGCACTCGATGCGTACGACGGCTGCAACAAATGCACTCTCGCACAACGCGGATATAGCCATGGTGCAGAGCTGGCTGGGGCACAGCAACATCTCCACAACTAGGCTATACGATCGTCGCAAGATGCGGCCAGAGGACAGCCCGACGTTCCGGGTGAAGTACTAAGCTAGGTCGACTTGGCTGCATTCATCTACGATCGCCACTAACTGAGGCTATCAACCTTGCAAGCCGCACATTGTGCTGCCACTGACACTGGTATACGCCAACGAGTTAGCTCGGAATCCCAATCTCCTTCAAACGGCATATCTCCTTACAAAAGTTCCATCAATCGCACCCTGCGATGTATTGGAAAACGCTTACCTGACTGGGCTGATAAGGAAAGTCTTATCGCCATTAGATATTGCTTTCGCGATAAGCCGGGTTTCTTTTAGAAAGATAGTCGATGATGCGATTCGTTCATCAAGTAAGGAGCCCACCATGAAAGCTGTAGATGTATCAAACGTAGACACCAACGGGAGTACCACCGAGCGCACTGAAGCGAAGCACTTCGTGATTGGGGCCTTTATGATTTTAGCCGGCCTTGTATCTGGCTTTCTATCTTACAAAGGCGCTAATGCAATCTTTGAGAGCCACATGCTTAGTATTCCCTTCGCTGTTGTCGTGCAAGGTGCAATCTTTGTGGCCCTCTGGCACATGCCGAAACAATCTGTCGTGGTGAAATTACTCCTCGCTATAGTTTGGGCAATTGCTGCGTCCTTCTCGATCGGATCGGCTTATCTAGAGACCACTGCTAAAGCATATACGAGCACCGAAATCCTCGCTGCTCGAAATGATCTTCTCGAATTTGTCGCTGGGGTTTCGGCTGTTGGAGCATCACTTAAGGATGAAATCGCTATTCAAGAAGATAACGCTGCCGCTGAAATCGACGATCAACGTGTTAAGGACAATCGTCAAGGACCGAAATATCGAGAATTTAAGAATGCTGCCGCGAAGGCTCAATTGGAATATGAGGCATATGAGCGGTCTGCTGGAGCCGCTATTCAACGAATCCAAGATGATCTCGCTGATCCTGAAAAGTCTGACGACCTGAACGATCTTCGTATTATTTGGGAACGGCACCAAGCAGGCGTGTCTTCCAAGTATCGGACAGGGGTTGCTACTCCAGTATTTGTTACGAAAGAGACCTCACCGACATCGCGCTTGGCTGCGCTCTGGGCGTTGATCATGAGTGAGGCTACTTCCGAAGCAAAGCAGTTCGAGATAAGCCTTGCTTTGTTATGGGCTTCACTGATGGAGGCGTTGGCCTTATTACTGGCGATTGTTCGGCTCGTAACTGGTCTCGAGCGAGACCCTCGATCGCTCGGTGAACGTCTTGTAGATTCGATAGCATCGATCAAACAACTGAAACACGTCCTACAGTTGGCTAGTGAGCAGAACGAGATAACTCTCCGTAACCACAGAGTGAGGCTTGAGGAGCGCCGGCGTGAAGTTGAAGCCCGAGAAAGCCTGCTGCCTTCATCGAAGCGAAGCAAGCGCTCTAACGCTGGCACTAAACCTAAGCGTTCTCAGTCACCTTCAGTGTCTATGTGGAGAGACGCGATTTGTTGGGAAGCCTCGCACTCCAAGATCGACGAAGAAGCACTTATTCGCAAGGCCTTGGTCGTAGACGGTAAGCTGGATCAAAAGGGCGAGGAGAGTTTCGACGAAAAGCAGTTCGCTGGTCTCGGAATTATCCGAACAGCCTTGATCGAAACCAAGGTTATCGTTCGGGAAAAGCGAGGGTATCGTCGTGGCCAAAACTGGAGCGAGTGGATTCGTTTCCTCTTGAACGAAGCTACACCTAAGAAGGCTCAGATTCATACCTTGAAGCGCGCTTCATAGTCTCAAGAGTGACATCTTCAGGCCCCGTGAAGGGGCCTTTTCCCGTTACCGCACATTAAGGTTCGCATACGATCATTGCCGGGACACTAATGGATAGCCTTGCGGCTTTCGGTTTCCTGCAAGAATGTGAGCAACGACAGCAATCACGTGGGCGTTAATGGACCCTATGTATCCGCAGGACAGACTACATAGCGGGCCTAAGTTTTTCCTAATGTCGATAAAGGGATTCTTAGGATCATATGGCCATCATTCCATCATTGACCAATGCAGGTATTACAAATTGAAGATCGCGATTATTGAAGACCAAGAAGATGTAAGCGACAGTTACCGAGAGCTTATCGAAGCAGCATGGGAGAACGTAGAGATTGACCAGCTCTTCAATGAAGATCAAGCAATGACTGCCTTGGCTCGCAAAAGAGAGTCTGGGGAGGCATATGACTTGATAAGCTTAGACATCGACCTATCTGATGGAAATCCGGAACTGGATACGTTCGGTGGATTCAAGATATTAAAATCGATGGGCGAGGACTGTCGATCTACTGTTCTGGTCGTTACCGGCCATGATATGTCCGGGCCAACCGCGGGTTTGCTTGACGCATTTAACATTGATGTGCTCGGGAAGCCTCACTCACCAGCTGATTACCTTCGGGCAGTAAGACTAGGTTTACAAATGCAGAATCGGTCGCCTGAACCGGTCAAAACTGCACCTATGACGGCTCGATATGGGAACTTGCAGATATCTCCTTTCGAGTCTTTTTGGAGAGGCAGACCTTTAAAGCTAACGCTTACGCAGCTTCGCCTACTCGCGATCCTTGGAGAGAGCGCGCCAAAAGCCGTGTCCATCAGTAAGTTGAAGAAAGCTTTGCCCGCACTGAAGCCTTCTTCTGAGGCAGTGTCGGTACAAATATCTAGCCTAAGATCGAGATTCCGTGATCTTTGCGAAGACAACGAGGAGGTACCAATACAGACAAGCCCTGGCGGCGCCTACTCTTGGGATGATCTATAGCGTGGTAGCGATATCTGGAGAATAGCACCTTGGTCTGTGTCTACAGCTTCAAGACTACCGCCCAAAAGACGAATGTAATACCGAGATATGAAAAGTCCGATTCCCTTACGCTTGCCATGATCCCGAGCGCCTTCGCTGTGTGTATAACGTAGGTTGAATATTGTCTCCAAGCGATCGCTGGGTATCGCTGGGCCATCGTTTCTAACTGAAATGCAACAATTTTTCTCCGTACTCAATATCTCGTAAACTATTTCGCTATCTTCACTCGCCCTAAATCTATCAGCATTAGATGTAAGGTTTTCAAGCGTAAGGGCCAATAGCTGACCACGCACCTTTATTTCGCAATCGGAATTTATTTTTACTTTCATATTTTTATAGTCGCGTGCATCGACAAATTGTTCTACAAGCTCACCCGCGCGGATTATTGTGCTCCTCTCGTCTTCTGTTGCCGACTCCATGCGTTCAATAGCGTCTAATGCTGCATCTATCCTTTGTATCTCAACAGATCTTGCATACTCTTTTTGTGTTAACAATTTGTGTAGTGGCGCCTTTATTTCATGAGCAACAATTGAATTCACTTGTCTTTCCTGAACTGCTTCTCGCATTACTCGATCAGCCTGCTCATTTACCTTATTTAACAGGTCATCGAATATTTTTGCCAAACTCCCAATCTCAGTTTTTGAGCCTAAATAGGGAATAGGGCGAGGCCCATCCTTGGGTTGTTTCGCAAGATACTTACGTCGTTTTTCCAGCCTAACTGTGAGTCTAGCCAGCGGGTATCCTAGCCTTAGTAAAATAAAAACAATTGAGAAAAAAGCGAGTAAACTTACGAAGATAGATAGCGGTAAAACGTGCTGCAGGAGCGATTGAACTAAAACAGCATTCATTGCTGGATCACGATAATACAATACCCTTATAGCTGTTGAATATTTCGATGAAGAGATGTGGTCATCACAGAAGACACTCTGCTCTATGGCCGATTTCGTCAGGCGCGTCAATAATGAGTCGGGCAAAAAGCTACGAATATCCGAATCTAAATTCGTATATATATCTGCCTTCGATGACGTAACCTCTCGTTTGTCCTCAGATATCCATAGCTGATTTCCTTTCTGGCAGTCGCAATCGACCGACGATTCATCGCACCCTTCTGGATTAGCTTCAACAATCTCTATCCGCTCTCCCCTATCTGCCAGGCTTGAAAGTGCGTTGATAACACTGCCTCTGCGTATTCCATTCGCTTCGCTGGAAGAGGCGGTTACCCCCTTGTCCTTACTATGCACACTAATGCTGAAGCTAATGTCTCTTGGGCTATTTGATTTTAAAGCGGCGCACAGGCTGTTTTTATTTTCTGATTCTGGACATAGCGCGAACCTAACTCTCTGCTTATAGGGGCGCTCTCGAGGGCACCGTAAGCTGTCAGATACGGGTTTCCAACGCTGGCCACGCCATACATGATCCGGCCTGCTATATTCATTTTCTCTGAAAATACTTGGCGTATCCTCTTTGCCTTCTACACGTTTTTCGTCAGAGACCACCCAGCGGTATATGTCTTCATCAGTGTTCAGAGAAAGTTGGATATGGTCGCTGAGCATTGGATCATGACTCTGCCTCTTTCGGGAAACCTCCAGACCCTTTGTGCAGTAGTCAACAGCGAGATTCAAGGGAGTTAGTGAATTGCGCTCATATGAAAGGCATGCTTCGAGCATCCTGTTCGAATCTGAAAACGTTAGGAAGCACTGTTGCGGCGGTTGCTCGCGCGCGAAGCGCGCATTCGTGTTCCAAAGGGTCTGATTGTCTTCGACAAGAATTGGTGTGATTTTATCAACTATGAAGAAGGCTACCGGATTGTTTCGATAAACCTCGGACGAAGATAGTACTATGTGAGCTGCCCTGATCTTCTGCTTTGCAGATTCGTTAATAAGTGTCTCCGCCGATTTCTTGACAACCACGTAAGATAAGTACGGCGACCCAAAGGCGATAGACAATAGGAAAAACGATGTCCAAAGTAGCAACGGGTATCGTGATATAGAGCTGAGTTTCATTTACATGCATGCTAAGTAGAGCAATCAGATTGCTCTATTTTTCCATGAAGGCCTTAGAGGTGGAAAGACACCATGAATAATAGGGTGTGCGCAATGTCGCATCGAAGCCTTTTAAAAGTCGTAGTGATTCCTTCGCTCAAACTCTTCTATCTTCTCCCATGGCACTTGAGACACCGCAACACACATTGCCTGAAAGGCAGAGAACTTCTTCCTATGAGCTTGCTGATGATGCTCTAACCACCAAGGCAACAGCTTCTCTCCTGCTATTCGATACATCCAGAAATACCGGTTCCAGACCAACTGCTTATCGAGGTAGCCCTCATGCACTAACTGAGCACAATAGTTGAGGGGTTCTACCCCGTCTTCTCGGACGGTTCTGAATAGACAGCATACTGCCAGTCCTGCTTTGCCACTCGTAGAACAGGGCGTTGCTCATGCCATGCTCGCGGCAGAGGTCTGCCACCGGTACGCCGGCCTCGGCCTGCTTCAGAATCGTCATGATCTGGTTGTCGCTGTATCGAGACTTTCTCATCGCTCTCTCCTTGTCTGAGCATCATAGAAGTCTCTACTCAAAACCTCGATTATTTTTCGGGGGGATTACAGACAAACCCGCAAGCGGGGTAGCGGTGCTCCGAACCAAACCCAATAATATTCGGCAGCCTAGCTGCAATCACCCGCATTGAGTTTGATGCAATTCGCCTCGTTCACTGTAGGTTTATTTAGTTTTTTTCTGCCTTCTCGCTGGATATTCGGTTTTAGCGAAAACCTCTTATCCGGTATCTTCTACGCTCTGTCGCTCACTTTTGAGTACGGTAGTAGCGCGAACGAGGAGCTGAGAAATGTCAGACGAGGCGACGTGGCCGAGTGTATTCCAGTCGCTAGGTAGGCCCGTGTTTTTTACGGGTTTAGCTCTATATGCGACTGTAGCCCTCTTTTCGTATTGGCAAGCGCCTATTGGTGCTCCTTGGAAATTTCTAAGCATCGAAACAACAAAGGGGCAGATCACAGATCCAGATGCCACGAGAGCTGATGTTGCTGAAGCAAGAAATGAAGAATTATTAGCAGAGTTAGACCGATTGGCGACTGAGGTTCAACGATATCGAAGGCTCCATAATCAAGCCGTGCTCGAGCTTAAGTCTACTATCCGCCGTGGTGAAGACTTGGAACAGGAGGTTGCCTCACTGCAGGAAGACATCTCCGCACTCGAGAGATCGCGGATGTATTGGCGACAAAATTCCGAATCAATGTCCGAGCAAATATCCGAGATTTTGAGTGACCGGTCAGAGCAGGAAGGCAAACTAAAACTCGAAAAGACCCTGTAGGTGTATTAGTCCCGACTTGTATGGCTGCCGCGATCCTAATGTACGAATCTATCCAAGAATGGTTCGACGTGCTCTTGCCAGAAATCGACGCCCGACACGTTGGACGCGAGCTTACTCGCCGGTCTGATCCCAAGCAGCGCGACCAGAACGAGATAGAAATCCTGGGGTACGTAGAAGAGAACCACAAAAAGAAGCAGTGCTGCAGTCATCGTGAAAACGATACCGGAAAGAACAACGGACTTTTTGGGCGGTGTGTTCGTTGGAAGCGTCTGAGCGTTGTCGGTCATGGAGGTAACCTCGTCTATCGTCTCGTATGAATAGTCGTTCGTTCAGAACTTCGTTGATAGGTTAACACTAGCCTTTTGTGTCGGACTTTTCCATCAAAGTGTCAGCGAATAAAGATCGCTGATCTCCGCGTCCTGAACGCCCAAATAAGCCAGCGTTTGCTTCTGAGTGGAGTGCCCGAAGGCCTCCATCAGAAGAGGGACGGGCGCATTGTTCTGAACACGCTGCTGATAGCCCCAGGTCTTGCGGAGCGTATGGCTACCGTAGTTGCCTCTGAGTCCGGCATCGCGACACCAGGATTTCACCAGGTTATTGAGCGTCGGGACGGTCAGCACGTCACGACGCTGGCTAATAAAAAGAAAGCCATCGGGATCGTCTTCACGCACTAACAGCCAGTCTCTGATCGACTCGACCACGGCGGCGTTCAACGGCGTGCTCCTATATTTCTTTTGCTTACTCTGTTTGAGCTCGAGCACGTCACCGGCTTTCAGAAAAGCCACCTGGGGTACGGTGATCGACAAGATCTCGTTCGCTCGGAACGCCGTGTTGATGCCCAAGGTGAATAGACACAGGTTTCGAGGCTGATCTGCCAGCAGCTTCTTAATCCGTTTGATCGCTCGCAGCTCACGGATCGGTTCGACCTTGGTCGCCGAACCTGGCTCAGGCCGATGCGGATTTTCACCCTTGGCTATAACCACGGTCCAGGATCTAATCGTCTGCGTTGAGATTCCTATCGCGCTGGGATCCTTCTTTGTCCATGACGGAGAGCTCCCGAACGATAACCAGTGCCGCGACCACGGTGGCTTCGGTGGCAATGATGTACATGAAGGTGATCGCGCCAATGAAGCCCCAGACGAACAAAAGCATTAAGACGGCATTTGCCGCTACACATCCGATCGCGATTTTGGTGCGGTTTTTCATCCTTTAGACCCCCTACCCTTTGAAGCACACGACTTATTAAGTTTTACCAGTATAAGGCAAAATACTTAATGAGTAAAAATTAACGTGTTTCCGAAAAAAGGGTGGAAAATCGGCTGAAAGCCAGCAACCACGCGGGCTTCAGCGATTTGGAGTACTCATTAACTTTTATCAAAAAGTTAATGAGTAGATTTGTGCGATTTTTGCCCTTCCGACGCTGGCTTCGGCCTCAGGATCGCTCCGCCGTCAATCGTCTTCGGTAAGCGGACGCCCTACCCGGGAAGGCCGTAGGCGCCGGTATCGACCCATAGCAGGCTCTCCCGCCACATGTTGCGGGCGCCTGCCCCCGACATCTATTTACCAGCTGACAGGCGCGACGCAAGGTCAACGACTTCTCTATGCAATGAATTCCGAAGTGTGGTCCTATATTGGTCCACGGTCCACGGTCCACGGTCCACAAAGAACTTCAATGCGGTGAACACCGACCATGGAGTAGCAAGGAGCGCACGAGGAGCACGGCGACACTGAACCCTGATTTGGTCGGGACGAAGATCGCCACCAAAATGCCACTACCTGCCTGAGTGCGCTATCTTAGGTCGGGAAAGCGAGCATTTGACTAGTTAGCAACATCACACCAAAAACCAAAAAGAGGTAGCCACGTGGGACCGATCTTACGAGTGGAATGGTTCTCTGAGTCTGGACTAGACGCGATCGCGCAACTTATTGAGTCGACCTTAAGAGCTACAAGAGCCAACGATGAGCGGCTGCCTGAATTCGAAAGCGCCGACGGTTTCAAGCAATCATACGCTGCGCTGACATCGCTGAAAGATAAAAAAAGCCTGCTGCTGAAGAATGAAATCGGATACATGAGGCTTGCTGAGCAACGACTAGCCAGCCTGGCACCCGACGAAGTTCGAAAGCGAATCGATGACCTATTGCCCAACGCAGGCCCGAATGCACACTCCCGCTTGGAGTCACTCGCATCGGAAATACAGTCAAAAAGGAAAACCTCGGGGAGGAAGCGCAGAGACCTAGCGGCAGTATTATTGGCATCAGGCGTCGTGTTGCTCTTGCTCAATGTCTTCATAGTTCCGTCGGCCGCTAATCTGCTCACAAGCAGATCGTCTACTGCCACTCGCGATGCGCTCGAGGATGTTCAGGACTCGCTACGAGTCTTCCAGAATGAGACCAACCTTTCGGAAGCGAGAGAAGTCCTGTCCGTGACAACTGCTTCCCTTGATAAAGTCGCATCCGAATTGAATACACTTCAAAGCGATACGTCGGGAATCCTAGCCGCGCTCTCAGGTCAAGGTAGTGACCGTGAGATCGAAAGCAGGGGTGCTGTAAGCGCCCTCCTTTCGATACAGTCCAAATGGGAGTCTTTGTTGCCCGCGGATGAATTGGCCGACGCGGCGGGCGCACAGAGAGGTGGCGGTAATTCGAGCGAGCAAGATGAGACGATGGCAAACCGTTTTCCACAAGGAGCTCTTACCGAATTATTTGCCGCCAAGAATCTGCGGAACGAAAGCCCTCATTTCTTGATTTTATACCCCTCCGCATCTACGTCCGTCGGACAAACGCTCATCGAAAAGGTTTCAGAATATCTTGCAGCCCCTATCGAGCGCCGGCCCGCTATTCTCGAGGAAATCACGGATGGAGGAACCTCTGGAATTCTCGAAAACGTTACCGACAACTCAGAAAGGTATGTAATCGAAATTCCAGACGTATACCTTGAGCTCAGGCCTGACCAAAAGCAACTTCTATCTCAAATAAATGATGATACTCTGGCTCTGCGCGAGATAACCGCTCAGCTCAATGCGGTACAGGCGTCCGTAGATCAACTCTTAAGCGAGCTTTCGGAAAAAGACCTTGTAAGTCCTTCTGCGTCGGACACCGTACCCCCGGACGGAACAAGGACATCGCCGCTTGAACAATCAGTGATAGAGGCAAGAGGCGGTATTGAGCGATTGAGACGCATAGGGGTCTCTGTAGACTCACTTACAAATAAAGTCCAATCTTCGGTAAGTCTTCTCGAGGGCAGCATGGCTGCAGAACAGCTGGTCGCTCCAATTATGAAGCCCTACGCCTACGTCGTATTAACCATCGCAGGAATGTTTATTACTGTGGGGCTCTCCTTAATACTGAAATGGGCGCGTACTGCCGACGATGACTTAGACGACACGAGGCACCTTTGGGAGACAGCAACGGTCACCGATATGGTTGCTACGTTACACGCTGCAGGCATAGACGCTGACTCATTCAGCAAACTAGCAGCGAGCATACGAAAGCAATCCGATTCGCCGGCTGAAGGGCTACTACCAACTCCATTTATGAAAACAGCACGGGAGGGAGTCGAAATTGTGCGCGCAGTAAAAAGTAAATAGTAGAGCCGGGAACTAATGCCCTCCTTTGTTATTGAGCCTCGACGCAGAGGGTTAGCTTGACGCGAACTCTCTTGTTACTCCGCCAAAGACTCTGTGTGGTTGTTGCTGAAATGGCTGTCTCCAAGGCCGTCGTAGCATACTCGGGCGAGAAGCGGCTGCCCGGTGCCTCGGCGCTCCATATAACGAGCGCGGGCTGAAATTGAGGAGATCAGAATCAGCATGGATGGCAAAGGCCGTTGGCTCGACAACGTGTTCATCGAGCGCCTGTGGCGTAGCGTGAAATACGAAGAGGTGTACCTGAAGGCATACACCGGGATGGCAGACGTAAAGAAATCACTGGACCGCTACTTACGGTTTTACAACGAGCGCCGCCGACATCAGGGCCTGGACGACAACACGCCGGACGATGTCTATTACCAAGCTGCCTATATGATGGCGGCATAACCCGAGGGGCCACTTAGAGCACTGTCCAATAAACGGGGTCCATTTCTGTGGAACTCATTAACTTCTATCCAAAAGTTAATGAGTTGTTTTTGGCGATTCTGCCCTACTGACGCTGGATTGGGCCTCTGGATCTTTCCGTCGCCAGCACTAAGCATAAGCCTTTCCCTGGAGATATTGGCGCCGGGATCTCCCCTGAGCCGCCCTATGAGTCTGTGAACACTTCTCGGGCGATCTGTTCACTTTTAGCGCAAAGAAGCGCCAGGCGTAGACACAAATATCAATGGGTTACGTTTTCCCCATCTTCTTCTCTGAGTAAAAAGCGAACACTTTGTTAGCATAGTGTTCACCCAGCCCCAAAGTGGACGCGGGAATCTTCCCTGCGTTTGGCAGCACTCTCGGCGAAAAGCGGTCAGGCTCAGGATGAATAACGAGTGCCTACTCGGCGCGCTTGGTGTGCTGATGCTGATTCAAACTACGGATTCGTCCGTGTCGACACTTTAATGCCGCTTTTCTTGAATACCTCAACGAGCAGTGGTGCCGTAAACAAAAAACCTATGAATCCAATTGCCCCCTTTGCAACCAGCTCTAGATCTTTGGAGAGGCCAAATCTTCCGCCCACGAATACAGGAATGAGGATCTGTCTATCAGTTACGGAAACGCCGTCTGGTAATGATCTAACGACATATGACGATCTAGAATTGCAAGGAAGCAAGACTCGAATAAACTTATTCCCCCGAGTCGTAGCGGTATAAAGCCATGTCCAGCTGTTCATCTCCGAACTGGCGGGTTGCGTTCGTATAGAAGACCAATTGAAATCGCCTTCTACGCTGATTCTGTCCCGCTCAACACAATTCGGATCGCCCCTCTCCAACTCTCGCAGGTTCATTCTATCTGTCAGGTACGTCATTGGTCGTTGTGACGTCTTAAACGAGCGGTTTTCGGTGTCTCTCGTTACTGAAAGAACTCCATCGTCTCCTTCAGATAATGAACCGGGCGGTGCCCATGACCAGGTCTCGTAGATAAACCACCCTCTGCGGGGACGGAGCCCTCCGGAGGTTTGAACTCTCAGGTCACGCAAAACCTGGACTTCACCGCCAACGTTTTCGACTCCATTACTTTCCGCTTCCCAAGAAAGGGGAGCCAAGCCAGCCACGGCAATCAACATCAATCCCCCGGTTGCGGAAACCAACGCTATTCGATTCATGTCGTAGATCGATTGTTCTGGGTATTACACCAACACTAGTGGACGAACCTTTGGTATGCCAATCGAAATGGTAGCTTCACTTCTTGAAGGGCCTAAGCACATCGTCCACGGCAGAGACCGCTTTCGAGTGAACAAAATACTAGCATATTGTTCACTGGGACAAAGAGCACCGTAGCCATTTCCGTTAAATGCTTCGCAGTGAGGAGAGATTCAGGCTCTAGAAGACTAGCGCGAAGATTCCTATCGCGATTAAGCCAACTAGGCACATACCAATAGCCATGAAAAAAAGGCCAGGTAGTAGCGCGCCACAAATGCCTGCAGCAGTAACGATGGCAAGTGAGGCCAGGATAGAATCCACGTACAGGAAGCAGTAACCCATGGCTAAAACCGCGAAAATCAAACCCGTCCATGCTGTCCAGGATTTCCCCTCTGACTGAGCTACGAGAAAATCTACAGCCCCGGGACCGGAGGTGTTACCAGAGTCTTCGGCGGCACCCTGAGCACTCTCGTGCCCCATTGTGTGCCAGTAATCAGTCGGCTTGGGAAGAACAGAATTGGCGCCCTTGTTGTATCGACTCAACCGACTCTCTTTAGGTGCGTCTGTCATAGCTTTCCTCTGTATCAACATATGGAATCCCGGTGGCAGGCGGGACTACCCGCGGCTGGCGTAACTACGCTGTGTCCATAACTTCCGCTTTCGCATGAACGGAATAGTAGGATAGTGTTCACCCGGCCGTCTCCCCTACTCTGGAGTTGATCGGAGCGCAGGTTTTGGGAACACGGTTCGCATGATTGACTGTTTTGCAGCCTCTAAATCCCGTGATGACATGGGTTGACCGTCACGAAAGCTGGCAATCACCTTAGAAATCAAGCTCTCCGCGATGGTTGAGAGGTCATCTTTGTGGTTCTCAAGTACGTGCAGCGCAGCCGCGTACTGGTCTTCCGTTGGTATGACCTCAGTATCAGTCACCATGCTGTGTCCTTGAGATCGAGATCGTCCGAAATCTTGGACAACAGCGCGTGCAGTTGCCCCGGTGAGTATTCAGGCCTCCAATGTTCAAGAGCTTGGCGAAACTGGGTGCATGTCCATGACAGGTGCGGCCGCTCTCCGGCGATGTAGTCGAGAGCTTCATAGACCTCCCCTGTCCCCATATCGAATTGATCGCATTCACTGAGCGCATCGCGGAGCACAGCTAAGTGATGCACTAGAAAGCTCTCGGTCGGTAGTCCTATGCGGGGCGCTGAATACATCCCTCTGTCGTAAAGCACCAGAGAGAACAAATCAAGAACAAAATACCGGGATAGTGTTTAACGGCGATCTTCCAAGCTATGCCAGACGCGCAGGATCACGATGCGCCGCGCCTCTCGATCAATGATGTATCGCAGAACGTAGCCACGCTGCCCGAACTGGATAAACAGCTCGCGGCGGTCTGTACCATCATCAAGTGATTTTCCGATCTCTGGCTGTTCTATCAGGCGTATGGTGCCTTCACGGATGGCCTGCACTGCACGCTGCGCAGCATCGGGATTGATAGAGCCTAAGAAGTCATCGAAGCGGCGAAAATCGTCCTTTGTTTCTTTCGCCCAAACAATGCGCATGCGTCACACATTGTTTCCTGCTGCCAACTCATCGAGCCACGTCATCATGTCATCGTGAGGGATACCACCATCGTCACGGACACCAGCAAGGCGCTGCAAGTCTTCCGCGCCCTCGGCTTGGTGTTTGGAAACCTGAGCTAACCACTCGGCCGCAAGCTGTTCAGGCTTCACATTGCGCATGGCTGCCAAGTCTGAAATACGTGCTTTAGTCTGTTCGTCGAGGTGAATTTCCATGGCATCAACATGGCACGAAACCTGCGAATTGAGCAAGAAAAAATAGCGCCCTCCTCCCCTGCCAAGCTGGTTTGGTGATCGGGGTATCAGGAACCGCTCGATCTTGGGGTTTTTCGCCCGAACCGTCAAAAATCTGCATCAGGCGTGCCGCGTAGCATCATCGGTCGCCAGAGCCGGTTACCCGGCTTTTTTTGATGTAATATCAGCAAGTTGCATAATCTCCTCGTCGCTTCACCGCCGCAACATGAGTACAGAAGCAAATAAGAAAGGCACGAGAAGCCGCACAATCAATACCGATGAAGCAATCTGAGGTCTGTGTTGCTACCGAATTCAGGGCCACTTTTCGCGATTCCCCTGCACTACGCGTTCAACACCGGCTAGGCTGTTGAGCACGGCTTGGGGTAGTGCAGATTTTTGACGGTTCGGGCGAACAACCCCTGGATGGACTCAATCAGGAACGCCGCCTAACACTCCCCTCCGGATCGGCCGACGAGTAGATCCGACATTCCCCGCTCTTTAAATCTGTATTCATCGCTAGAAATGAGAATTTGAAATCCTCCCCCTCATTGTCGAGGCACGTCACGGTAGCGATGAGCTGGTTGCCACCATCTGTTGTCACCAGGTCAAAGCAGCGCTTGTAGTCGCGCTCGTTGGACGCAAAGTAAAGCCCTTGAGGCGCGAAACGCCAGATCGACACGCTGGTTTGCACCGATCGATCGATGCTGATCCTCAACACCAAGGACTCTGATAGGCGTTCGCTCCGGGTCGACGCCGAACTGAACACTATATCGAGACCCGTGATATGGGCATCTTTGACAATGGAATCACATGTGAACTTCCAATCTTGCGAAACCCCATCGACGGGCAATTCTGGGGTGAGTTTTAAGTTGAGTATCCTGCTTTGCGCGCGAGGGACTTCGATGAGCATAACGACATGCCTTTACCGCAGGGCTATCAAAAATATCGACCGCTGGATGACGGCGCTATTTCAAGGTCTTACGGCATCAGCGTCTGCAATGCGTGCTTCAGCGTTCAAGGATTGAACCGATGACGGCTATTTAATTTTGCAGCTGTCTTTGCTCTTACCTGCGTCAAAATGCGCCTGGAACACCCGCGGCGCGCGGCCGCGGCCGGTCCAAAGATGTTCTTTTCCATCGACCACCAGGCGATACTTTGGCGGCACTTTCCTACCCGCACGCTTTGTAGATTTGGCTCTGCCGCGTTTTCCCTTCGCTCCTTTCAAGTCGCTGGGATCGATGCCGGCCTCATCCATCATCGCCTTAATCTTGGCGATCTTCGATCGCTTCGACCTCGCTGCTTTGTCGGCTTCCTTCTCCAACAGTGTTTTCTGAATCGACGATAAACCGGTGATGAGCCTGGCGACGTCATCGGAAGACAGACCTTTCGCTGCGGCGCGAAGTTTCAGTTTGGATCGAACGAGTGGAGCGAGTGATTCTGGCACCAGATATAACCTCTTAACGACGACAGCCTACGGGGGTCGCAGACCTCTACAAAAACAGAATCAGGATGGGTGTTCGGTGATGTAGCGTTTTTCGACGTTCAGATGCGCCCAACGCTCGGCCAGTCGTTCAAAACGCTT